>NZ_JAWORT010000002.1:0-444869 GCF_033337975.1 Vibrio sp. Vb2880 | reverse complement strand
GAAAGCACCGGTCTTGAAAACCGGCATACGTTAATAGCGTATCTAGGGTTCAAATCCCTATCTCTCCGCCACTTTTAAAAAAACCGCTGTTCTTACAGCGGTTTTTTTGTATCTGCTGTTTTTTAACCGCTGTTATCGAAACTTCTAATTGATTTTTCTCTAGCTCTTTCTCCAAGTTTTTGCGTACCTACTTTGGGTTTAGTTTACGCAGTAATACCTTCAATCGAAGACATTTCCATACGTCTCATTTGGGCTTCAAATAGAGCTTTCTTAAGTCTCAACGTGGGATGCTTAAACGCATTTTGATAGAGTTCCAGTCTAAATACTGCGGATGCACTTGGAGAAAAAATGAAGCTACTTTACTGGTTAGATGAATGGCAAGCTCTTACTCAACAAGAACAAGAGATGGCTTTACCTATCTCTGGCTACGATTTACTTGATGATGTGTTTGTGAAGTATGAACTCGTCGATCTTAACAAGCCATTGTTGTTTACATTTTCTCCTTCCGGTACTGATGTGCAGGTACAAGATTTAACTCCGGATTTTTCTCCTTGGGGCTACGAGCTCGGAATACAACAACAAGTAAACATTATTGCCTTTCAACATTTAGGACAAAGTAATTGGTTCCGTAGTCGGAATTTGATTTTCTTTCTGGAGCAGCTATCTGAGTTGCTTCATCCCTTCAAATGTCGTTTGGGTTATGGGCAAAGTCGAGGTGGCTTTGCAATTGGCGCGTTCGCTAACTTGCTGAAACTAGAACATCTTTTGTTGTTTTATCCTGTTAGCACTAAAAATAAAGCGTTAGTGCCTTGGGATGATCGGCCGAGTACTGAGCTTGCTCAGCAGTTTGCTTGGGAAAGCGGCTACCATGATCGAGATTTGGGCAATGCCAAAGGTTATATTATTTATGACCCATCCAATCGCATTGATCGTCTTCATGCTGAACGTTATCCAGAGCTTACCCATTTAAAAGTCGTCGGTATGGGACACGGCACTCAATCCACACAATTAGATAAATTAGAATTTTTTAATCTGGTGGCGCAGGAGTTTGTTCGCCATCAAACCTTAGATATTGACCAATTTAATAAGCAAATTCACGCTTTGTTTTAAAAGAGGACTGATATCAGAGTCCCCTGTAACCAGGGGGAGATGATCACACACTAAAAACTAGATTTTTAACACAATTGCTAGGCGCAATTTAGATGGAGGATTAATGAAGTTACTGTACTGGTTGGATGAATGGCTGGCTCTTTCTCGTGAAGAACAGCAAACCAGGCTACCGATGTCCGGGGAGGACTTACTTGATGATGTATTTGTTAAGTATGAGTTTGTCGACCGCAATAAACCGTTGTTGTTCACCTTTTCCCCTGCTGGTACGAATCTACAAGTACAGGACTTACACTCAGACTTTGCGCCTTGGGGCTATCGCTTAGCCCAGAAACAAAAAGTAAATATTATTTCATTTCAGCATCTTGGGAAAAGTAACTGGTTTCGCAGCCGTAATTTGATTTTCTTTCTAGAGCAGCTATCAACTTTACTTGAGCCTTTTGAATGTCGTTTAGGTTATGGGCTTAGCCGCGGTGGTTTTGCTATTGGTGCCTTTTCCAATCTATTAAAGTTGGATCAAGTATTGATGTTTCACCCGGTCAGCACAAAAAACAGAGTTTTGGTGCCATGGGATGATAGGCCAAGTACTGAACTAGCCCAACAATTTGATTGGGAAGGAAAGTATCACGACCTTGACCTTGGCGATGCAAAAGGCTACATCATTTATGATCCAACTAATGAAATCGACCGCCTTCACGCCAAACGCTACCCAGAGCTCACTCACTTAAGAGTCTTCGGGATGGGACATGGTACCCACGCGACGTATTTGAATAAATTCGGTTTTTATAAGCAAGTGGCTGTAGACTTTATACGTTATCAGAAGATAGATATAGCGCAGTTTCGTCATCAGACTAAAACGCTGCGATTAAAAGAAGATTACTATCAGTGCCTTAACAAGGCGAATGCGAGTTCACAGCATCGTTTGAACTTACTGAGTACCGCTCATAATGTGTTAATTGAAGAAAAGAAAGAACATGTGAAGGAGCATCAAGCGCAAATCGATATTCAGCCACTTGTTGATATTGCGATGAAGCATGAGCATGACAATCCGCAAGATGCAGTACAACTTTTGGAAGTGGCTCAGCAGTTAGTTCCGAATGACCCCGTTGTGGAGCACAAGTTGCAGCAACTGTCGTAACGTTGAGATATAATGCGGACGATATTGGTCGAAATAGGTCAGTGGCTTTTGTCGCTGGCCTTTTTAATAGCTTATGGATTGATATTTCGATGAAATCTAATGAAGCAGTACAAAATAAAAAGCCCAAGCAAATGCTTGGGCTCCATAAATGTTAATGCGAGTTTTAAAACTCTTTTGGCGCAAAGCCTGTCATCACATCAAGGCGAAGTTCTTTACCAACTTTTGTTAATGGGTGAACGATTACTAAGCCGCGTACGCGTTTTTTCAGTTTGCCGATGTCCGCTTGTTCTGCTTTGGTGATTTCACGAGAGAAAGGCATATCAAGTAAGCTTTTACGTTCTTTGTTCAGCTCATAGTTTTGCTTGTGCTTTAACTGGTTAAGCTTTTTGGTAAGCTGTTCTACTTCATCCGTGAACTTTGTAATCATTTCGTGATCACCACGAGAACGTGCCGCATCAAGTTTACGTTGGCATGTATCTAAACGGTTGTGCAGCTTTTGAATATCAGTTTTTATGCTCATGGTAATTTGGCTCAAATTTTAAATAGTCGAGGAGTATAGCATAGCTGAGATCACACGCTCTACTATACTTCTCGATTGTCTGGCTTTAGTTAATCAGTTCATTGCCCGATACGTTACCAGAGAAAAAGGCTTCGACGTTATCAAGCGTCACAGAGGCAATGTTATTAAGTGCTTCGTGAGTCAAGAATGCTTGGTGGCCAGTAAACAGCACGTTATGACAAGCCGATAAACGGCGGAAAACATCATCGACAATGACATCGTTAGATTTATCTTGGAAGAATAAGTCTTTTTCATTGTCATACACGTCTAGGCCAAGCGCACCAATCTTACCTTGTTTCAACGCTTCTATCGCCGCTAGTGAATCTAGCAACTCGCCTCGACTGGTGTTAATGATCATTACACCATCTTTCATTTGCGCGAAGGCTTTTTCGTTCAATAAGTGATAGTTTTCTTCACTCATTGGACAATGGAGAGAGATAATATCCGCATTAGCGTAGATTTCTTCAAGCGAACAGTAACGGGCTCCCATTTCTAGCGCTAATGGGTTTTCGTAGGGGTCGTAGCAAAGCAGTTCCATGCCAAGCCCTTTGAAGATACGCATCGTCGCGATACCAATCTTACCCGTACCAATAACACCAACGGTTTTTCCGAAAAAGTTAAAGCCAACAAGACCCTCTAGCGAGAAGTTGGCGTCACGTGTGCGTTGGTAGGCCTTGTGAAGACGGCGGTTTAGGCACATCATTAAACCAACCGTGTGCTCTGCCACTGCTTCTGGTGAGTAAGCAGGAACTCGAACCACTTGTAAGCCTAGTTCTTTGGCTGCTTGTTGATCAACTTTATCATATCCCGCGCAGCGCATAGCAATAAGCTTGGTCCCGCCCAGAGAAAGCTGTTTAAGGACAGGAGCTGAAAGATCATCATTAACAAACGCACATACGACATCACTGCCGTGCGCCATCTTGGCTGTTTTTTCGGTTAGTCGGAAGTCGTGATAGTGAAATTCAAAATCGCGGTTATTTTTAATTTTATTAAAAGAGGCTTCGTCGTAGGATTTTGCACTAAAAAAAGCAATGTTAATCATGGTTCCCTCTCAAAAAGTGCGGACTTTATAAATAAATATGCTTATAAAGTAATGCAACTTAGCCGCAATGAATAGAGAAATCTTCTCTTTGACTTTTGTTGTATCAAATAACGATAAGAAGTACGCCTTTCAGCGAGTCTATCTTATGGTTCCGCATTAGATACTGTTTGCTTTACGAGCATTAACTGACTAGCATTATCGCTCTTTTCTTGTTCACTTTATTAGCTTAGGCGTTACGACAATGTCAGTAAAATGGTGCTCTATGTTCTTGTGTTGTGTGTTTGCTTCTGGCACTCACGCAGCTGTTGACCTCGTTAAAGTCGACAAGTCTAAGCGTCGAATGTATTTGATGGAACAAGGAGCAGTGCTAAAAGAATACCGAATTGCTTTAGGAGCGAACCCTCAAGGACATAAACAAGAAGAGGGAGACAATCGCACACCAGAGGGCGAATACACTCTAGATTATGTTATAGAGGACTCTGCTTTTTATCGTTCTGTGCATATCAGTTACCCTGATGCGATTGATACGTTGGAAGCGAAGCGCCGAGGTGTGTCCCCTGGAGGGAACATCAAAATTCATGGCTTAAAAAACGGTGAGAGTCAGTTGCCGATTTACATCCAAAGTTTTGATTGGACTAATGGGTGTATTGCGATTACCAACGAGGAGATGGACGAATTTATCCAGCTTGTCGAGATGGGGACACCAATTCAGATTGAGTGGTAACAAAAGGTCCCCTTTAATGTTCTGGCTCTTATAGGCTATGGCATAAAGCGCTGTGGATGATCACTAAAAATACCGTCTAACTGAGGCAGGTATTTCAGTTTATTTGGATTGTTCACCGTATAGCACATCACTTTGTAACCGGCTTGTTGGAGTTTGTTTATCTGGCGAGTACGAACCCAGTTAATATTTAGGTTGCAGCTATAGGCACTAACTTCTTCCAAAAGGCGTTTATCTTTTCTCGTAAAGAATTCACTTAACACACCCAATCGGTAGCCACTGCAGTATTTGTGCATCGCTCTAATGACGTCATGACTAAAGCTCGATAGGAGTACATTCTCTTGCGGCATTGGACTTTTTGTTAACGCATTGGCGAGAGTCTGCGCCACTTCTTCCGCTGGATGGTTGTCTACTTTAACTTCGATATTCAAGTTAAGCTTATTCTCAGTAGCTAAAGTGAGCAGTTCATCTAGTGTCACGATCTTCTCGCCTGAAAAGTCTGTGCTAAACCAACTACCGAAATCTAATGCTTTTAAGTCTTCCAGGGTGAGCTCATCAACACGCCCTTGTCCATTGCTGCATCGATTGACGGTATGATCATGGCAAACCACTAAAACATTATCTTTGGTAGGCTGTATATCCACTTCCACCCACTTCAACCCCAGGTCAATGGCTGCCTGAATGCTTATTTTTGTATTCTCAGGGTATGAACCTGCCACGCCACGGTGACCAATTAATAACGTTTCCATTCGCTTTATCTTTTGCTTTGCGGTTGCCTGATTGTACTCGTTTTTTCTATGAAGATATATCTAGGTGCATATTGTTAGGAACCTTTAGTACAAGTGAACATTAAACTCTAATAGTACGTTGCTGCTTCTTGGACAGAGTCCTGTGGACTTAAAGCCTTAGAGTGTGTAGTTGTTTAATTGGTAAATGAGTAATAAAATGCGAACCATTTTTATTTGAATGGTGAGTGGTAATGTCACGAGTTTTGATAGTCGATGATGACGTTCCTTTGTGTGAGCTGTTAGAAGCGGTTTTGCAAGAGGAGGGCTACATCGTATCTTCTGTGCATTGCGGTGAAAGTGCGCTGCAATATATGGAAAAAACGCCTGTAGATCTTGTATTGCTTGATGTCATGTTACCAAACCTTAACGGCATGCAAGTTGCTCGTAGGATCTGTCAGCGCTTCGCGACACCTATTCTAATGCTTACCGCTCTCAACGATGAAAACTCGATGCTTGATGGTTACCAAGCGGGGGCCGATCAGTATATCGGAAAGCCCTTTAATGTCGCTGAGCTTCTAATGCGCATCAAAGCGATTCTTCGTCGTGTTGGCTTGGAACGTCAACGTCAGACGATGTGTAGTACCGTTCAAACGATCAGTGACCAGCTTAATAGCTTACCCCTCACAAGTACGGAAGCTGAACTATTGAGCTACTTGGTAAAAAACCAAGGAGTCGTGATTTCAAAAGCAGAGCTTCAAACTGAAGTGTTAAAGAAAGAGCTGAGTCCTTTTGATCGCAACCTTGATATGCACATCAGTAACATACGTCGCAAGTTAGTTGAAGCGGGGCTTTCCAAGCAACATATCAAAACCTTCCGTGGCAAAGGTTACAGTTATTTAGAGGCTGTAAACTGTTAATGAAGCTCCGGTGTCCACCTTTTATTGCAAAACGTAAAGACAGCTTAGCGTTCAAGTTATTTAGTTGCATGACCGCAATTGTCATTAGCATTTTGGTCGTGCAATCCTTAGCGGAACAAGCTCTGGTGAAAGCCATGTTGAAAGTGCCCGATAGTGTGCGAGAAGAAATGCTAGACCTTGCACATCAAGCTAACGTATTGATTGAGCACGGAGACATGGACGAACTTGCTGACTGGGCAAATGCGCAAAACTTTTATTTATTTGTGTTGAATGAACATCAGCAACCAGTTACGCACCGTCTGATGCATCCGCACTTCGAGTTCAAACTTCAATTTAAGAGAAGCATTGATGATCAACTTGAGGGGAAAGTGAATCGCCCCATCATCAATATTCCTTTAGTTCATGGCAATACTTTAGTGATTCAATTGCCACATCGACTGCACCCTGCAAATGACTTCATTCTGTATTTCTCTATTCTCAAAGTCGTGATTGCAGTGGTTATTTTGGCGCTCTTTTCGCTGCTAATGGCACGTAACTTACAGCAACCATTGGATCGATTGAGAGAAGCAAGCAAAAAGCTATCTAATGGCGATTTTAATGTCAGTGTCGTGAAAGAGCTGAAGTCGAGCACGCGTGAGTTTAACGAGTTAGCGCAAGATTTCGATCACATGACGCAACAGATTCATTCTCTCGCTGAAAAGCAGCGACTGCTTATAAGAGATGTCTCTCACGAATTGAGAACGCCGTTAGCGAGGCAGAACTTGGTTCTGCATCTTTTGCGAAAGCGTGTTGGAGAAAGTGAGCAAAGCCTAGTGACAAGGCTAGAAGATGAAGCAAAAGAGCTAAACCATTTGATCAGCGATATATTGGAGTTCAGTCGCTTGGAAAATGCGCGCTTCGACAAAGCCACGAAACGCTGTGATTTAGAAGTTTTGCTCTCCCCGCAAGTAGAACGTTGCAAAATAGATTTGAAGTCAGAACAGACGTTGTCTTTCCGCTCAGAAGCTGTATGTGCTAAAGCCATTTGTGAAGAAACGCTGGTCATTCGTTGTTTGAACAATCTTATTGGTAATGCCATTAAATATTCAGGACAAGCATCTCAGATAGAAGTTTCTCTGGAAAATTATGTCAAAGAAGGGCAGCAGTTCACCATAATGTCAGTATCTGATGATGGGCCTGGTATTCCAGATAACAAGCTGGTCGATATTTTTGATCCGTTTACACGCTTAGATGCTTCTAGAGATAAAAAGCTTGGTGGCTACGGTTTAGGTCTTGCGATTGTCAAAGAATCCATGCGTATTATGGGTGGAGCAGTTACGGCGAAAAACCGTGAGCAAGGTGGTCTGAGGGTTACTTTAGTGTTCAAGCAATAAGTATGATTAAGTCGTAATTTTTGTGATTAATATCACATTATCATAGCGCATCATCAGAGAGTACTTTACAAAAGTTTGCAAATGCAAAGAATGTAAATTTAATGCAAATGGTAATACTTATCACTTATATTCACCCGCGAAATAATTAAGAGGGAATCGCATTCAACAAGTATGTGACCCGAAAAATAATAATCGGAGTGAAAGGATATGTTTACTAAGAGCCATTTGGCGTTAGTGATCGGTGCAGTGTTAGCAACACCTGCAGTGGCGGAAGTTCAAACAGACGAACATGTAGTTGTAGAAGGTCGAGAGTTCGGCTACAAGGCAGATACAAACAGTACAGCAATGCGCATGGAAATGACGCAGCTGGAAACGCCGGGACAAGTAGCGGTTATCGATGAAACGGTAATTGATGAGCAGCGTGCAAGTACACTTGGTGAAGTGCTACGTAACGATGCAAGTGTTAGCGCGGGTGGTACAAGCCGTAACCGCGAACGTTTCTCTCTACGTGGTTTTGAACTTAGCAGTTCAGACGGTTTTCTTCGTGATGGTCGTCAACACTGGTCACACTACCGTCAGCCAATTGAGCTTTTAGAGCGTGTTGAAGTGCTTAAAGGTCCATCAGGTCTGCTATACGGTAAATCTGAGCCAGGTGGCTTGGTAAACATGGTTTCGAAAAAACCAACAACTCAAACACAAGCAAGTTTGAGTCAAGATCTAGGTTCGAATGATCACTCACGCACTGTGCTTGATGTGAGTGGCGCGCTAAATGATGCAGAGACACTGCGAGCGCGCGCAATTTTTGCCAAAGAAAGCTACGGCTCTTGGCGCAGGTACGGTGATGGCACCGAGCCAGAAACGGATCGTACGGTTGCGGGCCTAGTGGTTGAGTACGATATCACAGACAACTTTATGGTATCGGCTCATTACGATCGCACGAAAGACGATGGTAGCGTGGACTCTGGCGCATACATTGTTGATGGCAAAGCGGTTCGCGGTGATAAGTACATTTGGGATGCGCAGTGGTCTGAAATTGATAACGAAGTAGAAAACTACGGTGTCGATATTAATGCGCAAGTCACGGATAACGTGAACGTAAAAGCAGGTTACAACCGCCAAGACTTTAAGCGTTTTGATGTAGAGTCTTACCCTAAGTTTGATCAGTATGAAGAGTTAAATACGATTAAGCATCGAGGCAACGATCGCTCCGATAATTGGGTATTTGATACTGCATATATAGATGTGACGACGGACTTTACTTTGTTCGGTACGGAAAACACGTTGTTAGTGGGCGCTAACTACTTAGATTACAGTTATGATCGCTTTATGGCATTTCATAATGAGGCGAGTATTGCGCCAGGAGAAACGGTGCCTAAGCCTAGCTATCGTAGTTCGAAGAAATCACCAACTGCTGAGTACGATACTTGGGGTATCTACGCGCAAAATATGATGACGATTAATGATTACTGGCAAGTGCTTGCAGGTGTTCGTTATGACGAAAAGCGTGATGATGAACTGACCGAAAACCAGGTTTCTCCAAAATTTGGTGTCATTTTCCACCCATCGACGAATGGCTCGGTTTACGTTCAGTATTCTGAAAGCTTCATGCCTCAAGGTGAAGTCAGCAACGGTAGTCGTACCTACATCAATGAAGGTGAGAAACTCGACGCTGAGCGTGGTATCTCTTATGAAATCGGTACGAAGTGGGAACTGTTTGATCAGCGTTTATTTGTATCTGGTGCTGTGTTTGATATCACGTTAGAGAACATCTCGCTGGATGTTGAAAGCGGCAAAGACGCGGGCGGCAATCTCCTACACAAGAAAACGCAAGGTGGTGAGCAAGTTCACAAAGGCGCTGAGTTAATGGCTCAAGGTTTTGTGACCCCAGAGTTGTCGCTAACCGCTTCTGCAATGTATTTGGATGCAGAGCTTAAGAAGGCAGAAAGATATGAAGGTAACCGCCCTGTAGACGTGCCAGAGTTCTCGGCAAGTCTATGGTCTAGCTACAAGGTTCAAGACAACACTAACTTAAACCTTGGTTTGATTTATGAAGGTGATCGCTACGGTGATGCAAAGAACACCTTCAAGAAAGATGGCTACGCTCGCGTTGATATGGGTGTGTCATACAAACATAAGTACGATGAAAACTTGGATATTATTGCTCGATTCAATGTCGAAAACTTGTTCGATACCGACTACTTCGCAGGTGGTGGTAGCACGAATGGCGAGCAAAAAGGTGCGAGTGGGGTTGTGGTTGGAGAAAGCCGCAACTACATGGCAACAATCCAGTTCAAGTACTGATAACAATTTGATTATTAAAGGGGAAGGGTAGTCTTCCCCTTTGGTCGTTTTTGGAACACAGAAATATAACTCGTATGAATCTAATGAAATCAAGTATCGCTCTGTTGATATCATCGGTTTTGATTCCCGCTCACGCGGCGAACTTAAACGATGCACAAGCTGTGCAGAGTAAAACAAACCAGTCGTCGGCGGTAAGCCAAAAACGTATTGATGCAAGCGCAGAAAAATCACTTACTCTAGAAGCTGAAATTGAGCAGCTGCAAGAGGAAGTCGGTAACTTGAAGATTTATCGCGATCATCTTGCAAGCCTTGTTGAAAGTCAAAATCAAGAAGTTGATAGCTTGAACGAGCAAATTGAGCAGATTGCTCAAACTCGTCAAGGTGTCGTGCCTTTGATGTATCACATGCTTGAGGGCTTAAAAGTGCTCGTCGCTAACGACAAGCCTATACGCAAAACGCAACGTGAGGAGCGAATTGCAAAGCTGGATTCCATGATGACGCGTGCAGACGTTGCGGATGCAGAGAAGTTTCGTCGTATTTTAGAAGCGTACCAAATTGAAATGGATTACGGCACCAAGCTTGGCGTTTACCAAGGCAAGATTAACCTAGGTGACAATGAAGCTGTGGAGGCGGACATTCTCTATTTAGGGCGTTTGTCTTTGGTAGCGCGTAGCTTATCTGGTGACACATTTTGGAGCTGGTCACAGCAACAACAAGCATGGCAACAAGTGGGTTCTGAGCAAAAATCAGAGCTAGACAAAGCGTTCGCTATGGCGAATAAACAGATCGCGCCGAGCATGTTAACTCTACCAGTGTCGTTAACCGCTGCGGAGGGCAAATAAATGATGAAAAAATGGTTATCGGTTGCATTAATCTCGACAGCCGCATTAATGCCTCATACAACTCTTGCTAGTGATGCGTTGTTACAAAAGGCGCAGCAAGAAAATCGTCAACAGCAATCGCACAATGTCGCGCGTGAATCAGGTTTTAAGCAAACAGAGCAAGAGCTACAGGCTATAAAGAATAAATTGGTGGCAGAGCGGGCTGCTCTTCAAGCAGAAGCGGACTCATTAAGTGTTACCTTCGGTGAAAATGAAGCAGAACTGGCACAGCTAGAAGAAAAGTTGCGTCTAGAAACCGGGAGCCTAGGTGAGTTATTTGGCGTCGTTCGCCAGAACGCAAAAGAGCTAGAGTCTGAGCTAAAAAGCTCAGTAACCGGTGTAGATGCAAACTCATATCAGAAAGATATCGATGCTATTGTTGCGGCTAAATCACTGCCAACGTTGACCCAACTTCAGGCGATGTGGCGCAGCATGGAAGAACAAATCAAAGCAAGCGGTGAAATGGCAAACGTCTCTTTCACACTGCTAAATGGCGAAGGTCGTGAACAAACGGTTAATGGTGTTCGTCTTGGTTCTATGGCGCTGCTGGATGAGACTGGCTACGTTAAGTGGAATGGTCAACGCGGAGACGCGGTAAACTATCTTCGTCAGCCTGAGAACGGTCCAACAGCGAATACTATTTCCTCTGGTGACATTGATGCACTTGTCATTGATCCGTCACGTGGCATTCTTCTTGAACAGCTTGCAAACTCACCGACTTTGGCTGATCGCCTAAATGCGGGTGGCGTTGTCGGCAAAATCATCCTTGGCTTATTGGCTATCGGCCTATTGATTGCGCTCGTACGTGGTGCATCACTGATGATTTCGCGTCAGAAAATCATGAAGCAACTGAAAACCCCAGCGCAGCCAGGAAACAACCCTTTGGGTCGCGTGCTTGCGGTATACCAGAAAGACAAGCATCGCAGCGTAGAAGCGTTAGAACTACGTCTTTTGGAAGCTGTTGTTGATGAGCAAACCCACCTAGAAAAAGGGTTGTCGATGCTTAAGCTTCTTGCTGCTCTAGCTCCTATGCTTGGCCTACTAGGCACGGTAACGGGTATGATCGAAACCTTCCAAGTCATCACTCAATTTGGTAATGGTGATCCGAAAGTAATGGCGGGTGGTATTTCAATGGCACTTGTGACTACCGTACTTGGCCTTGTTTCAGCCATGCCTTTGCTATTAGCGCATAACGTATTGAGCTCTCAAGCAGAAAATATTCGCAGTATCTTAGAAAAACAAGGCATCGGTTTAGTTGCAGAACAAGCTGAGCGTGATATGCCGAGTAACAAAAGTCACTCTAACACCTTAGCGGAGAACGCAGCGTAATGGAGCAGATCCTACTCAGCACATTGGGTTTGATCAGTGAGGATTGGGCCACAACCTTGATGAGCTTTATGCAGCAAGGTGGTCAAATCCTATGGTGGCTGGCCGCCGTCGTGGCGGTGTGCTGGCTGTTGGTTATGGAGCGAGTTATTTATCTCACAACGGTTTTCCCTGGGGTAAAAAAACAGCTTTGTGAGCAGTGGCAAGCAAGATCAGAGCACCACTCTTGGTACGCGCATCAAATCCGTGAAGGATGGATTGCAAAAGCGCAAATCGAACTACGCCAAAACCTATCGACTATTAAGCTACTTGTGGCGGTTTGCCCAATGCTAGGGTTGTTAGGGACGGTGACAGGCATGATTACGGTGTTTGACGTAATGGCATCGCAAGGCAGCAGCAATCCGAAATTGATGGCTTCTGGTATCTCACTTGCTACGCTGCCAACCATGGCAGGTATGGTAGCAGCGCTTGCGGGCATGTTTATTCATGCTCGCCTTAGCAAAGTGTGTGAACGAAAAGCTATCCAGTTAGAACAATCTTTAAGGAGTCAAAAGTGAGACTCGGACGCAGACCTAACCAACAAGATGAAGCTCAAGTCGATTTAACCTCGATGCTTGATATCGTCTTCATCATGTTGATCTTCTTCATTGTGACCAGTTCGTTTGTACGTGAATCCGGTGTAGAAGTGAATCGCCCTCAGGCTTCTAATGTAGTAAGCCA
Source organism: Vibrio sp. Vb2880 (assembly GCF_033337975.1). Lineage (NCBI taxonomy): Bacteria > Pseudomonadati > Pseudomonadota > Gammaproteobacteria > Vibrionales > Vibrionaceae > Vibrio > Vibrio sp. Vb2880. The sequence goes on along the minus strand of NZ_JAWORT010000002.1, from coordinate 432,056 downwards.
AAAAGATGCGGGCATTTTTATCGCAGTAACGGCAGCGAATGATGTGTACATTGACAAACGAGTGGTTGATATTGAGCGTGTTGAGGCCTCTATTGAGCACCTGTTACTTGATCAACCTGATGCCTCGTTAGTTATCCAAGCTGACGAGCATGCTTACAATGGCACTGTCGTGAAAGTGATGGACGCTGCAAAGGCGGCGGGTGTGAAGAACATTGCATTGGCGGCGGAGAAACCTTAATGGGCAGGCTGTTACTTGCACTACCAGCATCACTGTTAATTTCTGTGAGCTTGTTTAGCTTTATGGCGTGGATGGTTGATAAAGGCAACCAGCGTGCACCAGAAGCTTCAGAAGCCGTTCGTTTTGATATGGTGATGGTAGAGAATGAAGCAGACGTGCAGCGTCGTCAACGTTCAGTGCCGGAGCAACCAGAACCACCTCAAGCGCCGGAGCCAATGGATCTATCTCAAGCTGATACTCAAATGGAACCAATGAGTCAGATGACGCCAGTCAGTGCTTTAGGTTTAAACACTGCCCTTGAAGGCATTGCGATTAGCGCCCCAAACTTGAAGGGAACAATGGGCAACCAGCAAGCACTGCCGTTGTATCGTGTTGATCCTCGCTATCCAAGTAAGGCGCTGAAACGTAGAGTGGAAGGTTATGTCATTATGCGTTTCACGATCGATGCAACTGGACGACCAAAAGATATTGAAGTGATCGAGGCTGAGCCCGAGCGCATGTTTGAAAGGGAAGCAATCCGTGCGCTTAAAAAATGGAAGTATCAGCCAAAAGTTGAGGATGGTGTGTCAATTGAGCAGTTCGGACAAACCGCTAAAGTGGAGTTCAAGTTAGCCAAATGATGAAAAAATTCTTAATCGGTACGGTATTAAGCCTGAGTGCACTCTCAACCATTGCCAGTGAGTTAAGCCAATACACCGCAGCGAGAGTTCAACGAGCACACAACTTGGCTCAAGAGGAGAAACTAAAAGAAGCGATTTCATCTCTTGAAGCTATGGAGCTTTCTCGTGGATATGACCAAGCTTATGTTGCTCGAATGTTGGGTATTTTTTACTGGCAGAACGAGCAAACTCAAGCGGCGATTAAGCAACTTGAGTTGGCAGTCAATAGTGGTTTGCTACAAGATGAGCAAGCATGGCAAACCCGAAAAATGTTGGCTGATATACTGCTGAACGAGCAACGTTTTTCTAAGGCGTTACCTCATTACTATGCCTTGAGCCAAAACATTCCTAAAGGTCAACAAGCGCATGAGCTATGGCTACGTATTTCCCAATCTCATTATCAACTGAGTCAGTGGCAAAAAGTGCTTTCAGCAATGGCTCGTTATGAGAAATTTGGTCAGCCAGACAAGCTTGGCGCATTGTCGATAAAGCTTTCTGCTGAGCTAGAACTGAAAAAGTGGAAGCCGGCAATCTCGACCATCAAACGCTTAATCGTGATTGAACCTGAGCGAATTGAATGGTGGCGTCAGCTTGTTGCTCTATACCTACGGGTTGATGACAACAAACGTGCCCTAGACTCTTTGGCGTTGGCAAAACTGAAAGGGTTACAACTTAGCCAAGATGACTTAAAGCTGCTGGCACAATTGTACGCGAAACGAGGTATTCCTGAGAGAGCTGCGTTGGTGATGAACGAGCTAGAGGATGTAAACTCGAATAGTAAGCTAAAAGCTCAGCAAGCAACGTATTGGCAAATGGCAAAAGAGTGGGAAGAGTCTATTGATAGCTGGCGTATTGCAGCTCAGCTAGATAGGCAGTATTACTGGAACTATTCTCAACTGTTGGTGCAAGAAGGCCATTATAAAGATGCCATTGCCGCGCTCGATAATGTCAGAGGTCGTAAAGCGGATGTTGCACTTATCAAAACTCGCGCTTACTACAAACTTAAGCGGTTTGACGATGCGCTCGCTAATGCCAAAAGAGCGAATGAGATTAAGCCATCGAATCAGGCAAAAAGTTGGGTTAAGTATCTATCTCAGCTACGCAAAGTAGAATCGACGCAGAACTCATAGCGAACATTTTTATTAAATACCCGAGCTCAGTCTCGGGTATTTTTTTGTCTAAAGTCATAAAGGCTATTTACTGCATGAGTTTTTCATAAAAGGCTAACGCATCAAATGGTCGGGAGAAAAAGGGGCTTTTCTCTATATATTCTTGATGTACTTTGCTCAGTGTTTCAAACTTTTCTATAGATGTAGGTTCGATATGAAAAGTAAGGCTTTCAGTCGATTCTACAAGCTTTAATGTTGAGGTTCTTGAAGCGTTATTTTTTGCTATTAATAAGTAATATGCTAGTTCTTGTTTCTCTTTTAAGACACAAGCTTCAAAAGCTTTTTCGCTTAAAAAAGGCAGAACAGGAGTTAATGCTTCTATATGGTTCTTTGAATACTCTAGGGTTTTTTTGTCAGGCGTATTCTGTTTTGCCATAGACTCACACTGTTTTATCTTAGCACCATAATTATCAATAGATTGGCTTACATTTTTAAATAAACTGTCTTCAAATTTTGCATTTGCTAAAGCGACACTTGAGAAAAATGATAAGAGTATTATTACAGCGTTCTTGTTCATATTTTACATCCATCTGAGATCGCTTTCCAAAATCTATATTGCTTGCTATCGTGTACATGATCAAGTGCTTGGAAAGTGGCGATTTTTTCGATTTCTCTCAGCTTGATCTGATCTAAGGCACTATATGATTTGAAGTAATACTCCCAATTAGCTTGTGATATACTCCAAGCAGTTTGGCTTGCATCAGAAGAAATTCCTCTTCCTAATCCAATGCTAACATTTTTAGCGGTTTCCCATCCTGGTTTGGCGGGAATAGCAGTAATTGCTTTAGATAGGCCACTACTCGCTGTCCCCTTCAGGGAGTTTCCTCCAAAAATACTCCAAAGGTTACCCAAGCTAATAAATACTTTGGCCGATCTCTCTAATTCATGTAATTCATTTATTCTATCGATAGCTTTCAAACTCTTTTCATCAAATACAATACCGATGATCGCAGGACATTTATTCATGTTTTACACCGAAAGTAATTAGGTTAAAAAGAACATAGTAACCTACGTTTATATGAGATCTATGTCATTTTTGCGAATTGAGGAAGTGGTTTAACTTTTAGTTATTTTAATTGAGATGATTATTATCTAAAAGGTAGGCAACCTGTAACTCGCATTGGCCCAAATAGCTAAAACATGCGCAAGCCAAGCTGAATTGAAAAAGTAAACAATGTAAATTAAATGCCAATACGAATGATTATCACCTAAATTATGCCCCACATTTATTGGTGATGATTGTTTCTATGTTGCTTAAAAGCAAAGGTGTTCAAACTTGGGCTCGCCGCCTACATATCTATATTTCGATGGCTCTTCTCTTAGTTACGCTGTTTTTTGCAGTAACTGGTATTACCCTCAATCGCCCCGAATTGTTTGAACGCAGTGAACCTATCATTCAACAACATACTCTGACGGTTCCGCACTCAGTTCTATTCTCACATTCAGATACCTTTCAACCTAATCGTGAAGAACTGGTGGCTTTCTTGACTAAAGAAACCGAGCTTCGCGGCACTCCCTCCGCACTAGATGTGTATACCGAAGTTGAGCAAGGTGAGTTGTTACTCGGAGAGCTGTCTATGGATTTTAAAGGCCCAGGTTATAACGCTACGGTCTTTATTGATATGACTACTGGTGCGGCAGATGTTGAAACGACGCACTACGGTATTGTTGCGCTGCTGAACGATCTACATAAAGGGCGCAACAGTGGTGGGATTTGGAAGTGGTTTATCGACGTCACTGCGCTTTTGATGGTGTTTTTTGTTCTTACAGGCGTGTGCTTGTTACTGCCTAAGAAGAAGACGCTCAGAACGTCTATGCAATGGATGAGCTTTGGTACGTTACTGTCGCTCGTAATTTATTTTGTTGCTGTTCCATAACAGCTTTTTTAGAGAACACTTATGTTGAACACAGGAAGATTTTTCCGCCGTAATCACTTTTGTAAAGCCGCTTTGATCGCGGCTTTTGCTCCTTTCTCTCTTTCCGCGGCGCCTCTACCAGATAACGCGAAGGTCGACTTCGAACTCGAACTTCCAAAGATAGATACCTCAATGTATGCACGCCCTTATGTGGCGGTTTGGGTTGAAAACGATCAGCGTAAACCGGTTAAAACCATTCAGTTATGGGTAGGGAAAGACGAATGGTTAAAAGATCTACGCAGCTGGTGGAGAAAAGCGGGTCGTTATGATCGTGAACTTGTTGATGCGGTGACTTCTGCAACACGTCCTGCTGGTCAATACCGCTTTGTCTGGGATGGAACCAATGACTCAGGGGAGCGTTTGGAACAAGGAAATTACACGTTGTACGTCGAAGTCGTTCGTGAACACGGTGGGCGAAACTACTTACGTCAAAAAATAACGCTAGCGGACAGTGACGTGCGCTATGAGCTTAAACCAACACAAGAGACGGGTGTCATCACCGTCAATTATCAAGTTAAGTGATTAAAGGACACAACAATGAAAACCAAAATGAAAGCAGTGGCATTGGCGAGTGTAATGGCAATGGGATTGGCTGTAACCACCACCGCACAAGCACATCCACGTTGGGTTCTGCCCTCTCACTTTACGGTTTCTAAAGAAGGCGGTGACTGGCTGACATTTGATGTTACTGCCTCTCACGGAACGTTTGTTTTTGATAAGCCTGCGGGTAGTGACCAGGCATTTGTGGTGATGCCGGATGGCCGCTCTGAGCGTCCTAACTTTGTTGTTCGTGGCAAGCGTCGCTCTATGTTTGATTTCTTTTTTACAGAAGAAGGCACGCACAAAGTCGCGATTAATAATCAGCCGAGCTACTACACACAATACAAAGCGGGCCGTCGTGATACGGTGAAATGGGCGCGAGCAAACAAAGCTGAGCGTGGTGACGTGCTTCCTGAGCAAGCGCGTGATGTGGTTACTCAACTAAGTTACACCCGAGCAGAAAGCTACATTACGGTTGGTATGCCAACGGACAAAGCGTTGGAGATTGAAGGCAAAATGCTGGAGATGAAACCGATCACGCATCCATCGGACATCATTGAAGGTGAGCCTGTGACTTTCCAGTTTTTCTTTAACGGAGAGCCACAAGAGGGCGTTACTGCTGAGATTACACGTGAAGGGACCATGTACCGAAACCATCAAGAACAAATCGATGTGGTGAGCGATAAAGATGGCAAAGTGATTTTCACGCCAGAAGTCGCCGGGCGCTACTTAATGAAAGCGAACTACAAAGGTGAATTGAAAGATAATCCATTGGCGGATAAAGCGAGTGCCAATGTTCATCTTACGTTTGAAACTCAACTTAACTAATCGAATTAGGCCCAGCAATTTCTGGGCCATTTTGGAATTATCATGATTAACACTTCTCTTCTAAAAGCGGTTTTGCTTTTTTCTGGATTTGCGTCCTTTCACGCTGCTGCACATTTTCCTCTGATGAGCTGTCACTTGGCGCAAGATAAAGTGATTTGTGAAGCGGGCTACTCGGATGGATCGACAGCGGTCGACTACGATGTCGAAATGTACGATTACGACGACAATCTGATCGCCAAAGAAAAAACAGATAAGCGTTCCATCGCAGAATTTACTCACCCTGAAACAGATTTCTATTTGGTATTTGATGCCGGACATGAAAGCCCGGTGGAAGTGGATATCGTTGAGCTGAAAGAGAAATGAGCGTTCAGAAAGTTCGCCCTGATGATGGTAACCGAGAAGGAAAGTGGGTCGCACTGACAATCGCAGCGATTCTCAGTTCAGCAGCCATACTTATGCCCTACCATCAGGTCGCGACTGAAAAGCCAGACATGCAGTCTCATCAAGTGTTAATCACGGATTTACATCAAAATGAGTTGGGGTTGATCGCTGAACTTAAGCTCGCTCATGAAGAGATTCGTGATTTGCAGTTAGATACCGGAACTTGGCCTGAGATCTCTGATATGGAGGCGCTTTGGATTGCTCCATTCGTGAAAGACCAAAATTGGAAGCGTAAAGGTTCTCATCAGTGGCAACGAATTGATGACGGTGTCTACATTGGCGTGAAGACCAGTGCCCAAGGCTCTGCTTCCATGCTGTTGGATAGCCGCAGTTCTCAAGCTGATATTTGGTTTAATGATTCTAGCCGTTCGTTAAATGTGGAGGGACTAAGCGAGCTAGCAAAACGCCACGATTTCGGTTGGAAACAAATCGTTGTGTCAGACTCTTCCTCTCACTCTCACGCCCATTAAGACAACATAATTGATAAGTACTATGATCAAACGCTCTCTTTTACGTCGTATTCTTACAGCCACCGCGTTATTGGCGGTGTCTTCTACAGGCTTTGCTGCCGAAAAACTCAGTATTGGTATTACGCTACAACCTTATTACAGCTATGTTAAAGCCGTTGTGGGTGAGAAGGCGGACATCATTCCTTTGGTTGATGCTGGTTTTAATCCTCACAACTATTTACCACAACCTAATGATCTTAAACGCTTAAATGAAATGGACGTAATAGTGATCAATGGTATTGGTCATGACGATTTTGCACTGAAAGTGATCAAGGCTTCTCAGCGTGATGATCTCGTGGTTATCGAAGCGAACAAAGAAGTGCCTTTATTGCCCGCTATGGGGCAGTCTGTTGGTCAAGGAGCAGTGAACCCTCACACCTTTGTCGGTCTATCAACAACCATTCAAAAGGTTTACACCATCGCGAGTGAGCTAAGCCAATTGGACCCAGACAATGCTGCGTTCTATCGCCAAAATGCCCGTAAATACGCGAAAACATTTCGCCTGATGAAGCGTGATGCAATGTTGTCTCTTGGTGAGTTGGACACGGCTGGTATGAAGGTGGCGACAACCCACAATGCTTACGGATATATCCTTCAGGAGTTTGGTGTTGACGTTGCCGCTGTCATTGAGCCTGCTCATGGTGTAGAACCAAGTGCAAGTCAGCTACAGGAAACGATAGAGAAAATTCGTGAATCGGGCATTGATGTTCTGTTTTATGAGCTCAATATGCCGAATCGCTTTGTTGATACCATCGAAGAGGCGACTGGGGTGCAGCTTTATCGCTTTTCTCACATGACTCACGGTGAGTATGAGGCCGATAAAGTTGAGGTTGAGATGCGAGATAATGTGGAAACACTAATCGAAGCCATGAAATTTGTGGCGAGTAAGCGAGCAGGGGAAAAGGCGTAATGACTGGACCTTCCGTTTCCTTAAGTAACGTGGGCCTAAAATACGCCGACAATATCATTTTGCAGAACATCAGCGCCGAATTCGAGAACGCGAAATGTCACGTGATTATGGGACCGAACGGCGGTGGTAAAACCTCTTTGCTTCGTTCGGTACTTGGACTCACGCCATTTTCGGGAAACATAGCGCTCAATTGGCCAGAACCATCAGCTGCATCGGGGAAGATAGGGTATGTGCCACAAAAAGCGATGTTTGAAGCAAGCCTCCCGTTAACCGTGATGGATTTTGTACTGCTTAACCAAACTCGTATCCCTCTATTTTGGCGACGTAAAACGAAACAAACTCAACATGCCCTGGCCCAGCTGGATCGCGTGGGTATGGCAACGCGTAGCGACCGTCGTATGGGGCAACTCTCTGGCGGTGAGCAACAGCGTGTTTTGTTTGCGCAAGCTTTACTGGATGAGCCCAATTTATTGGTTTTAGACGAACCTACAACTGGCATGGATGAGCAAGGTGTTCGATATCTTGAAGGTTTGATTCATGAAGTCGTTGGAGAAGGCAAAACGGTACTGGCAGTACACCATGACGTGACCGCAGTGCGCCGTTTAGATGCGCATGTCCATGTTGTAAATCGTCAAATTGTGGCGTCAGGGCACCATTCAGATGTGCTAAGTCCTGATCGTATAGAAACATTATTCAAGCACTACACAGCAAAAGTGGAGGCTGCATAATGGATTGGTTGCGAGAGTTAGCGGTTAGCGGCGTTGAAGCTGGATGGTTAAGCGATAGCTTTTCTTATGCTTTCATGGTGAACGCAATTGTGGCAGCGCTGATATTAGGACCATTACTTGGTGGTCTTGGTACATTAGTCATCGCCAAGCGACTGGCTTTTTTCTCTGAAGCGGTTGGGCACGCTGCGCTTACCGGAATCGCGATTGGTGTGTTGCTCGGTGAGCCGCCAGAGAATCCGATCATCGGATTGTTTAGCTTTTGTATGATTTTTGCGCTGTTGCTTCACTTTGTTCGTAATCGTACGAATGTACCTTATGACACACTGGTTGGGGTTTTTCTTGCACTAGCGTTAGCGGTTGGTGCTGCGCTGTTAATGTACGTTGCTCGCAAGATCAACATTCACATGTTGGAGAACGTGTTGTTTGGCTCGATCTTGACTGTGACGGACAACGATATCCTTATTTTAGCGATCAGTTGTTTGATCATATTACTGCTTCTTATTCCAACGTTTAACCGCATTTTGCTGACTTGTATTAGCCCTGATATTGCACGTGTACGCGGCTTTAATACCAGCTTTTATGATTACTTATTTGTCATGATGATCACCTTGGTCACCATTGCCGCTGTAAAGATTATTGGCGCGGTATTGGTTGGTGCATTGCTACTGATTCCTGGTGCAACGGCTAGGTTATTGACTAAACGCATGGGCAGTTTTGTTCTCCTTTCTTCTTTATTGGCAACCATTGCGTGTTTAGTAGGAACCATACTGCCGATGGAGCTTGAGCTACCAGTGCCATCAGGCGCATCCATCATCATTGTTTCTGCGGCATTTTTCCTAACAGCAACGGTTTACCGAATTATCCAAAAAGCGTAACCCTTTTTATAAAGTAATGAACATGAAGATAAAAAAATTAGCGATAACTTTTGGTTTGGTTATAGCGACAACACTTCCATCGTTGGCAAGCGCCAAAGACATTTTAACCAGCACTCCCGTCACGTACATGTTGTCTGAGCAACTCATGAAAGGTACAGGGATAGAGACTCAGTATCTGCCTCCAAAGCGTTACGGCGTTGAGCGTCTTGAAAACTGGTTCGCAAATAAAGGTACAGAGCAAGTTAAGCAAGCGGGTCAAGTCGCGACGGTTGCTATTACTCTTGGTGCGATTTGGAAACAAGACCCGACTTATGTTTACGCTCGACAGGGCAACATTCACTTGATTGAAATCGATGCATCGCAGGCCATTTCTCCTAGAGCTCAAGGAGTTGCAGTACTGACATTGGAAAACGGGTCAACATCGAAGTACGCGTGGCTTAACCCTACAAACTTAATCCGAATGGCGGGTATTGTTGGAGAGGATCTACAACGTGTATATCCTGAACACCAAAAGACGATTCAAACGAATCAACAGGCTCTTATGCTCAATGTGCGTGAACTGATCAACCAACAACAGGCAGAGATCTTCGATAAAGGCATCGATTCAGTGGTACTGATGAGTGAGTCATTAGAGGACTTTGCCTCTGGCAACCAATTGTTTGTGGTTGGGCGCGAATTTAAGCCGGAACTCGAGTGGACAGAAGAAGACAAATTATCTTTAAAAGCTCAGTTTGAACAAGATAAAACGCTATGGTTGGTGACGGATAAACGACCGTCGAAAACCTTGACATCGCTTATTAAACCGAGTCGTATACTGCAAATTGATGTTATTGACCGCTGGGGCAGTAAGGGTATCAAAACTGAGAAGCCACTCGCACGTTGGGAGATGTGACACGTAAAAAGCCACAGATTTTATGATGGGGAATGAAAAGTTCCCTATTTTTTTGTGACTCAGTTCAAAATGTGAACATTAATACCACTGGTTGCATAAGAAAGTGTTTGTTTCATTTCTATTTCATTACTACTTTGTTATGTGTTCGTTGCGATTGATTCGGATTTAATCTGTTTCTAAGCGAACCGGTACAAACAACTATACGGATGTTAACAATGAAAATGAAAACTCTAGCCGTTGCAGTGGCGGCACTAGCATGTGGTTCACAGGCCTTCGCAGCAGAAGTTTACAACAGCGATGGTACATCTTTATCGATCGGCGGTCACGTTTCAGTTGGCGTGGGTGAGTATTTCGAAGAAGATGTAAAAGTTCACCAAGTGTCTCCACGTATTAACGTTGCGGGTAAGAAAGACATTGGCAACGGTATTACTATCGACGCTAAAGGTGAATGGGCGCTTAACTACCTAAACGGTGGCGAGCAATCGTTCAAAACTCGTCTAGGTTACATCGGTGCTACTCATGAGCAGTTTGGCCGTTTAGTAGCAGGTACTCAATGGTCACCTTACTACGATGTCGCTGGCGTTGCGGATCTACCAATCGCGTTTGCGAACGACTTTTTGTACGACAACCACGGCAACCTAGGCTCAGCTCGTGCTGATAAAATGCTTAGCTACCGTAAAGGTTTTGAATTTGGTGAAGGTTTTGCTTTCAACCTAGGTCTAGGTTGGCAAGGTGAGCAAACTTCAGATGCAACAACATACGAGCAACGTGGTCAAGTTGCATTGAGCGGTTCTGTAGCTGGCTTTGGTCTAGGCTACGTATACAGCGGTGGTGATGTTAAAAACGCGACTCTAGGTACTAAGAACGCTGAATCACACCTATTCTCTGTAAACTACGGTCAGTACGGTTCAGGTCTATACGCAGCAGTAGTATACGGTATGAACGAGTACTTCTACCAAATGCGTAAAGACACTTCTCAACTTGAAGCTCTTTTGGCATACGGCGTAAACGATTGGACATTCAGCGTTAACTACGAAGGCGTAGAAGACGAAGAAGACAATAAGACAGTTTCAAGCGAAACTGCGCTACAAGCAGAGTACGCTGTAACTCCTGCTTTCGTAACGTTTGCAGCTTACCAGTTTGATCTAGGTAACGACTACAACAATGAAGAGAACGACTACTGGACTCTAGGTGCTCGTTACTACTTCTAATAAATAGGCCAGTTTCTACTGCCTAAACACATTTATTGTGTTAACGCCTACTCGTTGTGAGTAGGCGTTTTTCTTTCTGCTATCCTTTGGCTATAAGAGACGCTAGTCATTCTGTGCTTAGGTAACCCCACTCTTTGTTTAGAGAGTGCGTCTATAAAAATGCCCGCAACTTGCGGGCATTTTTTGTTGTTAGAGATACAGTTCTATTAATACGCTTATTTTTTATCGAGTAAATCGAGGAAGAAGGCATACTCTAGCGCATCTTCTTTTAAGCGCTTAAATCGACCAGATGCGCCGCCGTGTCCGGCTTCCATATCGGTTTTGAACAATAAGACGTTATCGTCTGTCTTCATTTCACGAAGTTTGGCGACCCACTTCATTGGTTCAAAGTACTGTACTTGAGAGTCGTGCAAGCCAGTCGTTACCAACATGTTCGGGTAGTTTTGCGCCTTGATGTTGTCGTAAGGCGAGTAACTCAACATATAGTCATAGTATGTTTTGTTATTTGGGTTACCCCATTCATCATACTCATTGGTGGTCAATGGAATTGATTCATCGAGCATAGTGGTTACCACGTCCACAAACGGAACATGTGCACCGATACCGCGGTACAGTTCTGGTGCTTGGTTGATGATAGCCCCCATTAAGAGACCTCCTGCAGAGCCACCAACAGCGAAGACTTTATCTTTCGCGCCGTAGCCTTGTTCAACCAAACCTTTAGTCACATCAATAAAGTCGTTGAATGTGTTTTGCTTGGTTAGTTTTTTACCGTCTTCATACCAAGGGCGGCCAAGCATTTCAGATCCACGAATATGAGCAATGGCGTAAACAAAGCCGCGATCCAATAGACTCAAACGTGTCGAGCGGAAAGTTGGCTCAATGGTTGCGCCATAAGATCCATAACCATATTGGTAGAGTGGATTTGTACCATCTTTCTTAAATAAGTCTTTACGATACACCAAAGAAACGGGTACTTCTTTACCGTCACGGGCTGTGACCATGATGCGTTCTGATTGGTAATTGTCAGGATTAAAATCACCAAGTACAGGTGTTTGCTTCATGATTTCTGACCCGCCCGTTTTTAGATCGAAATCGTAGTAGGTTCCTGGAGTGGTTAAACTGCTGTAATAAATACGAACTTTCTCGTTATCCAGCTCTAGGTTACCTGTCAAATAGGCAGCAAACGCATCGTCATTAAATGTGAGGGGGAGTTCTTTTCCTGTTGAAAGCTGACGTACAGTGACGCTTGCTAGGCCGTTAGAGCGCTGCTCATAGACGATGTGATCATCGAATAACTCGAAGTCGACAAGTTGAGTGTTGTCGTCTGCGGCAATCACATCTTGCCATTTAGAGCGGTCATGCATGTCATTTTGATGAACTTTCATCAAACGGAAGTTGACGGCTTGATAGTTAGTATAAATGTAGTACCAATCGCCTAGCTTAGAAATACTGTATTCAATGCCATCTTCACGAGGATAGAACGGTTTCGCCTTTGCTTTAGGGTTGTTCGCATCAATGATAGAGACCCCACTGGTTTCTGTACTCGAATGCCAGATATAAATATCTTCGCCATCTTTGCTTTTGCTTAGTGAGGTGTAATAGGCGCTGTCGGTTTCCTCAAAAATCAGCTCATCGCTGCTTTGTGGTGTGCCCAATACATGACGATAAACTTGGTAGCCCAATAAGGTCTGTGGATCTTTTTTGATGTAGTAAAAGGCGTTGTTATCGTTCTGCCATGCGACAGCGCTTGAGGCCCCTTCGATTTCATCTTGTAGGTAATTGCCTGTTGTCAGGTCTTTGATCTTAAGGGTGTACACGCGGCGGCTTAATGTGTCTTCGCCATACGCCAATAAGTTTTCATTCGGACTAACGTATAGGCCGCCGATACTGAAAAATTCATGTTCTTTTGCTAGTTCATTGACTTCTAAAATGATTTGTTTGTCTTTGCCTGCAAAGTCTTTAGCTCGCAAATGGACTTCGTACTCGTTATCTCCGGTCACTTCACTGGAGTAGAAGTAGTTGCCTTTACGAACCGGTACTGAGTTGTCGTCTTTTGCGATGCGCCCTTTAATTTCTTCAAATAGCGTATCTTGAAGTGTTTCAGTGTGCTTTAGAACGGTTTCTGCGTACTGATTTTCTTTCTCTAGGTGCTGTAAAATTTCAGGGTCTTTACGTTCGTCGTCACGCATCCAGTAGTAGTTATCAACGCGGGTATCGCCATGAATAGTCATCGAGTGAGGGACTTTTTTCGCAACCGGAGCTTGAGTTTGTTGAGCAACGATCTGTGTTTGGGAGTATTGAGTCATGCTGGGGATTCCTTGATTGCTGCATCCGGCGACAAGCGCGACCGAGACGGCCAACGTAGTTAAAGTGAAACGCATCTGATTTTATCCTTATTGTACACTCAAGTGGCCTCATCCTGAGGGCTGGGCTTTCATTTTGTTAGTGGTTTTCAGTTGTCCATTCTTTGTTATGGGGTATGCCGAAAAAGTGAGAATCCTCAATATTTTCGAGTTGGCTACTCAATTTGAAGGAAGCTGAAAACACATTGTGTAAGCAGCTGTTATTTTTAACAAATATCAATTCGAAAGTTAAATCATTCTCATCGGGAAATCGATATAGTGTGATATGAAAAAAGGGACACACTTGTTGAGTGTGTCCCTTTTGGATTTTGAAAGTAAGCTGATAATGATCAGATAACTTGCGGTACTTCGTTTGAGTGATTGTGTGCTCGATTCACCCACATTAACCCAAGCATTGCAATTACCGACATTGCCATCATCAAAATGCCCAAAGGCATCTGGTTATGCGCTGGAAATAGTGACGCGAGCAAAGTTGCTACACCTGCCCCCAAGTTTTGCATGCCACCCAATGTCGCGCCTGCTGTTCCTGCATGGTATGGGAATGGCGCAATCGCTCCAGTTGTTGCTGCTGGGAAGAGAATGCCCGCACCCAAAAAGTACACGGTTGCGCCTCCAACCAGCGTTAATGCCGTGGTTAAACCAAACAAGCCTGGGATGAGCACAATAGCAGAGCCTACAAAAATAGAGACCAAGCCTACATTTAGAGCACGACGCTCAGAGCGACGTCTTGCGATGTAGCTAGATAAGCCCGCACCCACCAAGTAACCTGGGATCGGCAATATAAACAGCAAACTTACCGTTGTTGCAGGTAATTCTAATACCCCACCTAACAACACCCCAGCCGCCGCTTCGAATACACCCACACCTGCGAATGTTGCAACCAGGCAAATTAAAAAGCCTTGAAAGCGACGGTCAGACAAAACGTGTTTGTAGCTTTTGGCTACTGGTTCGAATTTGCGTTTCTCTTTTGGTAGCGTCTCCATCATGCTTGTCATCATGGTGATCACAACCGCGATAGCAAATAGCGCTAAGAACAAGTAGCTCGACCGCCATCCGAAAGCTTCTGTTAGGTAGCCGCCTAATACTGGTGCCATTAATGGTGAGAAAATCACACACATGCTAATTAAGCTGTTTGCTCTGTGTAGATTAGAGCCTTCAAAGCAATCGCGAGTCAGAGTGCGTGACATCGCACCGCCGCAACCAATACCTAAGCCTTGGATAAAGCTACCAATCAAGAACCATTCAAATTGATGTGCAAATAATGCTACCAGTGTACCCGCGATGTAGATAAGCAGCCCGACGATGATGATCGGTTTGCGTCCCAAGCGGTCCGATAGTGTGCCATACGCAAATTGCGACAAGCCATATGGGATTAGGTAACAAGCCATCACAGCTTGAAGTGATGACGCAGATACCAAAAACTCGCCCGCCATATGACCGATTGAAGGCACGTACATTGTCTGGGTCATTTGACCCACGGCAGTCAATATAGCGATTAAAAAGGTAAGTTTCGCTAATGGAAACGAAGCAGACATTTGCGTATCTCTCCAAAAAGTTTAAGACGTAAAAACCCTTAGCGCTCTTTTACAGAGTGCCAACTGACTTCTTGTGTTGCGGGGATATTTGCGCGAGATAATAGTGCTTGCTTGTATAATTAGCAATCGAAAAGTGTGAAGTCGAGCAAGATAAAAATCTATGATTTCAATTAGAAAAACTAATCCGATTTTGTTTTCAAAAAGAGGTGCATTTCTTTGTCTATTTACGTTAAATCTTTTGCTTTTCGTGAATAGTATGAGCCTTATAGGTAACTGGTTTTAATGGTTAAAGTGCAAAAATAAAGCGTCTGATCGGTTGAGGTGAGTTCAAGATGAAACGAGTGAATAAAAGGTAGAGGAAGGCATCAGAAAGAAAAGGGAGCCGAAGCTCCCTTAGAAATGATTATGTCTATTCGCGCTCAGATGCATATGCGTAAAGCATTTCTAGTGCGATGGTTGCTCCCGCTAGTGCGGTAACATCACTGTGATCGTATGGAGGCGATACTTCGACAACATCCATACCCACGATATTCATGCCGGCTAAACCACGAATAATTTTCAGCGCTTTGTCTGAGTTCAAGCCACCACAAACTGGTGTACCAGTTCCCGGTGCGAAGGCCGGGTCTAAGCAGTCGATGTCAAAAGTGACATATACTGGCTTGTCTGCGACGGTGCGACGAATTTCTTCTAGGATCTCGTTCACCGACATGTCATTCGCTTGCATCGCATTAATCACATTGAAGCCGTGATCTTGCTGTTTGTACTCCGTACGAATGCCGATTTGTATTGAGTTCTTTGCTGAGATCAAACCTTCTTTCGGCGCATGGTAGAACATCGTACCGTGGTCGTATGAACTGCCATTTGCATAGGTGTCCGTATGAGCATCAAAGTGAATCAACGCCATTTGGCCATGATGCTTCGCATAGGCACGCAGGATAGGTAGCGTAATGAAGTGGTCACCGCCCAATCCCAACATGGTTTTACCACTTTTTAGAATTTCACTGGTTGCCGCTTCAAGGCGGTAAGTAAAATCTTCCGCATCACCGCAATCGAACACGAGATCACCTGCGTCGATCACTTTCAGTTTATCCAATACGTTGAAGCTCCACGGGAACTTCTTACCTTCCCATGCCAAGTTGACTGAGGCACGGCGAATTGCATCTGGACCCATACGCGCACCTGGACGACCAGATGTTGCCATGTCCAGAGGGACTCCCAACACCACAACGTCTGCGTCTGCCGATACCGGGTTACGAATGTACGGCAGACGTAAAAACGACATAGAGTTGGAGTAAAGCGAATAATCAGTTTTAGTAAACAAATCATTCATATCAGAAGTCCTCTAAATAGGTGTATCCTGCTAGACCTTGTTCTAGTTCTGCTAGGATTTGTGCTTGTTCATTGGCTTCAACTCGCTGTGAAACCAATTGTTTATAATTGTCACGAATCGCATCCACGTCGATATGAACGTAGCGCATCATGTCTTCTACACTATCACCTTCGTTGATGTAACTGATCTCAAATTGACCATGTTCATCAACATTGACTACAGCACTGTGGGTATCACCAAATAGGTTGTGCATGTCACCAAGGATTTCTTGGTATGCGCCTACTAGGAAAAAGCCCATTAGGTACGGTTTGTCTTTGCTCCAAGCTGGTACAGGTAGCGTGCTCTCGATGCCTTGACCATCAACGTAGTGATCGATCGCGCCATCAGAGTCACATGTGATGTCCAACATCACTGCACGACGCTCTTCCGCCTCGCCAAGACCAGAAAGTGGCAGAACAGGGAACACCTGATCAATACCCCAAGCATCTGGTAGAGATTGGAAGAGAGAGAAGTTCACGAAGAACTTATCCGCAAGACGTTCGCTCAACTCGTCCAGAATCGGACGGTGGAAGCGATTCTTAGTGCTCATCTTGCGGCTTAATTCGAAGTAAATGCGTAGTGACAATTGTTCTGCCCACGCACGTTGTTCCAAGTTAAGCACACCTGTAGCAAATTGAGAGTGCACTTCTGCCAAATCACTTTGGGTATCATTGTAAATCTCAATTAACGCACGAGCGTCTGTACCATCTTGCAAGTTTTCCCAGTTTCGCCACATGTTTTGTAGCAAAAGCGGAGCGTCATCATCAAGCTCATGTACTTCTTCCGGTAGGTACGACTCGGTACCAATTACGTTAGAAATCAACACAGCGTGGTGCGCTGTTAGCGAGCGACCCGATTCCGAAATGATCACTGGCATTGGTTGTTCGTATTGCAGACACACATCGCCCACTGTGTTGACGATATTACGTGCGTATTCTGCAAGGCCGTAGTTCATCGAATTAGATGATTGGCTGCGTGTGCCGTCATAATCCACTGCCAAGCCGCCGCCCACATCGAAGTACTCGATGTTTGCACCGAGTGCGCGTAGTTCGCAGTAGAAACGTGCAGACTCGTTCACACCATTGCGTACATCACGGATGTTTGCCATCTGTGAACCAAGGTGGAAGTGAACCAGTTGCATCGCGTCTAGGTTGCCTTCGCGTTTAAGACGTTCAATAACGCTAAGCACTTGCGATGCTGATAAACCAAACTTCGATTTTTCACCGCCACTTGCTTGCCATTTCCCTGCGCCTTGAGAGGCTAGGCGAATGCGTAAACCAAGGCGCGGTTTTACGCCCAAACTTTTCGCTTCTTCTAGTACCAGATCCAGCTCAGAAAGCTTCTCTAGTACGATGAATACCTTGTGACCCAGCTTTTCACCGATCAGTGCAAGACGCACATACTCACGGTCTTTGTAGCCATTACACACGATCACGGAGCTACCTTGTTGAGCCAATGCAAGTACCGCCAACAATTCTGGCTTGCTACCCGCTTCAAGACCAAGCTGCTTGGTTTCTAGTTGAGCTTGGCTCGCTAGAATTTCATCCACCACTTCACGTTGTTGGTTTACTTTAATTGGGTACACCAACAAGTATTTGTTTGGATATTGGTATTCTTCAATTGCTTGGTTGAATGCGTGGCAAATACCATGCACACGTTGGTGCACGATTTGCGGGAAGCGTACTAATACAGGCAGATTTAACTGCTTCGCTTCTAGCTCATTTACAATAGCGCTGAAAGGGATTTGATGTGCACGATCACTACGTGGTGATACATATACTTCGCCTTGGTCATCAATGCCGTAGAAACCTTGGCTCCAGTAGTGAACGTTGTAGTCCGCGCGGATGCGGTCTAATTTAGTTGCTTTTTCCAACTCGATTCTCACAAAAATGTACTTAACTCCTTAATTAATTAGAAGGAAAAGTACAAAAAAGCAAATCATGAGGCATTTACCTCATACCCTGACACGAACTCCGTGTGCGCGCATTAACGGATAAAAGGGCCCTTGAGTCTAATGATTAAAATCTATCATCTCGATTATGATTTGTTGTCGTCGCTACGTGTGAATATTTGTTTACCGAAGCGTCCATTCTGCTGTTATAGTTGGTCTGACCAGTAAGGATTCGGTCATGAAGCATCTCACTAAAATAAGGACATATTTTGCAGCTGCACAGAATTCAGGGGTACATTCAGACCATGTATCTCGCCGAATATCCCGATAAATTATTGTTGCTTGATGGTGCCAGTCGAGCAGACATCCCTCATCTTAAAGACTTTATTGAACATCAACTCCATCGTCCTTTTTCTGACCTAAAGTTGGTTGTTGTGACCCACATGCATCCAGACCATGCTGGTGGTGCGCACAAACTACGTGATTTAACAGGATGCAAGCTATTGGCCGCAAAGCGAGAGAACCAGTGGTATAGCGGTGTAGACGGTTGGCTAATGCATTTGACCGATTTGATGTTAGCACGCTGGATGGCGAATCGGATGCGTAAACCAAAGCAAAACCTGTGGTATTCCCGCAAGCTAAAGCCAGATATTGAACTTATTGATGGACAGTTTATTCCTGGATTTGATGATTGGCAGGTGCTAGAAACGCTAGGGCATACCGACCGAGATCTGTCGGTTTATCATTCTGAACAAGATGTGTTGTATGTGGCGGATTTAATGGTGCAGGTGAAAAAGCATCTGATTGCGCCGTTTCCCATATTTCATCCGAATCAATATCGGCAATCATTAAAGCGTGTGTTTGAGATGAATCCGCAATGTTTGCTTTTGGCACATGGGGGAGAGGTGACTTTGGATGAAAAAGCGTATCAGCACATTTTGAATACAGCGCCGACTAAGCCAATGACGCACTGGCGAGTGACAAAAGTTAAAGCGAAGGGATTGTTGTTTGCGTTATTTCGTAGGAAGTAGGCGAGGATAAAGCCAGACGAGTGATGCTCAACAAAAACGTTCGATCACTCATCTGAAGCTACGGGGTTAAGATGCCAATAAGTGAGATTGGCTAGGATCAACGAGCACTTTGTCTGCCATGCCCTGACGACCTAACAACATCATGTAAGTCATTTTTTCACGGTTAGTCAACGTAATGTCGATTGGCCATTGTTGGTCGCCCATACGCAGTATCGTTGTGATCACGCAGCGGTGCTCAAAAGTACCGTTAGAAGATTTAACCTTACGGTTTGCTTTTAGTTTCGCTGTGCAGCGAACCACTTGTTCTAAATGGTATACATCTGGGTGTAGATCGAATGCAACATAAGACTGACCATCTTTTTCAAAGCAATCAATATTGTCTACATGTAATGAAGAGGTTTGAGCGCCTGTATCAATACGCGCTTCAAGGTGAGTAATCCCTAACTCTGGCAAGCAAATAGCTTCGGCATTCCCAATGATCATTTTCTGATTCATAGTGTCATCCTAGCGACGAGTAACAAGAGAGCCGATTTTTGGCTCTCTTGTGCGTTAAACAAAAATCAACCTTTACCGCGAGTACGGTTTGAATTTGGCTTAGCGTTTTTCTCGATAAAATCGAAGATCATACCTGCAATGTTTTTACCAGTTGCTAGTTCGATGCCTTCTAGACCAGGGGAAGAGTTCACTTCCATTACCACTGGGCCATTTTTAGATTGAAGGATATCCACACCACAAAGGTTCAAGCCCATCACTTTCGCTGCATTTACAGCGGTCGCACGCTCTTCTTTGCTCAAACGCACGAGTTGTGCAGAGCCACCACGGTGAAGGTTGGAACGGAACTCGCCTTCTTTTGCTTGGCGCTTCATTGCGGCAATCACCTTATTTCCGACAACAAAACAACGGATGTCCGCGCCTTTTGCTTCTTCGATAAATTCTTGCACCATGATGTTAGCTTTCAAACCCATGAAAGCTTCAATCACGCTTTCTGCCGCTTTATTTGTTTCAGCAAGTACAACACCAATGCCTTGAGTGCCTTCTAGCAATTTAATCACTAGAGGTGCGCCACCAACGTTTTTGATCACGTCCTGAATGTTGTCAGGATGGTGAGCAAAGCCAGTGCGTGGCAAACCGATGCCTTTACGTGATAGCAGTTGTAATGAGCGCAACTTGTCACGAGAGCGGCTGATCGCGACAGATTCGTTGACACAAAATGTACCCATCATTTCAAACTGACGTACAACAGCAGTGCCGTAAAACGTAATAGATGCCCCAATACGTGGAATAACAGCATCGTATTGCGGTAATTCTTCACCCTTGTAGCGGATCTTAGGGTTGTTGCTCGTAATGTCCATATAACAGTGAAGCGTGTCGATCACATCGATTTGATGCCCACGTTCTTCACCCGCCTGTTTTAGGCGCATGGTTGAATATAAATTCTCATTACGAGAGAGAATAGCAATACGCATGGCAATTCCTTAGTAAGTCAGTACCAAATTAAAATATAAGTATAGAGCATAGAATGCAGTAGGCAGGTGATCATGTTATGACATAACCTACTTACTTCAACGATTTAGAATTGTGGTTGAACAACCACGTCGTCAGAGGTGCGCACCTTAGGGCGTTTTTTTGTGAGATGAAAACGAAAAAGCATCGTCGACACGACAAAAATATTTTATCGAACGCTCACGCCTTGCGGTATGAGACTGTCAAGGGTGAGATAAATAAAATTGAGCAAAAATTTCATCGTTTTGTCACGAATTATCGCTTAAAAAAGCGGCCAATTTGACCGCTGTTTTTAGCTGTTTTGATAGTGACTTAAAAAAAGTTCCGCCGTTTGGGTAGCTAACAGCCTAGATTCTTCATTCGACAAAGAGGGGCGAATTCCCATTAACTGCGGCCAGAATGCACTGCCTTTAAGTAAGTTGTGCAATTGAGTGCTTGCTATATGTACATCATCAATTTGCAAAGCGCCACTGTTCGATTTCTCCGTAAGCCAGCGGTACAGGGCGGTTTCCTGTTTCGACATTTGTTCTGCTTGTTCTTTGAGATCTTCCGGCTTAAATAAGAAGTGCCCAAATGCCACTTTTGCCAGCTCAATATAGTTTGGTTCCGTTACCACAATGATCTCGCTGTAGAGTAATTCAATCAATTGATCTTTGAGTGGCAGAGTGGCCAAGCGTTTAATATCGCTTTCCATCATTGACGAACGCCAAAGCTCAGTCAGCAACTCCGTCACGATCGCTTCCTTAGAAGGGAAGTGATTATAGACCGTGCGCTTAGAGACTTGTGCGATTGCAGAGAGCTTATCCATGCTGGTGTTTTGCACCCCAAACTCTTGGAACGCTTGCCTTGCCGCGCACAAGATGGCTTCTCTTTTGGTTTCGCTACGACTTTTTCTTTTTACATTCATAAGCTTGCTAAGTTAAGAAGATCATTTCTTGATCTATTTTACACTAAGTAGTTTACTTTTGATAATTAGAATGTAAACTGCACCGTGTAGTTTACTTTTGTTCGGGTTAACTTTTTATGAAAAAAACTTTGCTAGCCACAGTAGGAGCGTTCGCGATGGGTACATCAATGATTTCTTGTTCTAATGTTGATACTGAAAAAGCGCCAACATACCCGGACAAATTTGCAAATACAGAGTTGGAATACAAAAGCGGTTTGGGCGACATGTTCGAAATCATGAAAGCGTATTTTACGACTGAGCGCCTTAACCCAACACCAACGATTGAAATTCCAGTGCATGCGATCACAGCGCGGCAACTGTTAGAAGAGCAAGATGACGTCATCTATCGTCTGGGTCACTCAAGCGTATTAATGAAGCTCGATGGAAAACTGGTGATGACCGACCCTGTATTCAGTGATCGCGCGTCTCCTGTACAATGGGCAGGGCCAAAACGCTTTCACCAAACCCCCATCACGATAGAAGATTTGCCAACTATCGATGTGGTGGTGATCAGTCATGACCATTACGATCACCTAGATAAAGCTTCTATTAAAGTGCTAGGCGACAAGGTGGGCACTTTCTTGGTGCCGTTAAAAGTTGGCCAATTACTGGTGAATTGGGGTGTACCCAAAGAGAAAGTGATCGAACTAGACTGGTGGGAGTCACACTCTGTTGACGGCATTGAATATACACTAACTCCGACTCAGCATTTCTCTGGTCGAGGTTTGACAGACCGCGATACGACGCTGTGGGGCAGTTGGGTTATCAATGCACAGCAACATAAAGTGTTCTTCAGTGGTGACTCTGGTTACTTCAATGGCTTTAAAGAGATTGGCGAAAAGTACGGTCCGTTTGACTTCACCATGATTGAAACAGGTGCGTACAATGAACTCTGGTCAGACATTCACATGTTCCCAGAGCAAAGCGTTCAAGCACACATCGATGTGCAGGGCAAAGTGATGATGCCGATCCATAACAGCACGTTTGATCTGTCGATGCACGATTGGAATGAACCGATGCAACGCGCGTTAGATATTAGTGAAGAGCGCGGTGTAACGTTAGTGAGCCCTGAGATTGGTCAACGCTTGGCGATTGCGGAGCCTCAGCCTGCTAAGGCATGGTGGCAATAATTGCTGAGCTAAGCAGCCAAACATCAGAATAGTTAAGTCACTTATCAGTAGTTACTATTAGTAGTTACGTGGTCAGGGATAAGGATAAAGGTGCGATGAAAGCAAAGTGGACATTGTTACTTACATTAAGCATTCTGCCTACCTTTGCACTAGCAGGGGTAGAGCAAGATATCTCGACGTTGATAAAACGAGTTGAGCAATCCTCTTGCACCTTTATCCGCAACGGCAAGGCGTACACTAATCAAGAAGCGGCAGAACACATGCGCAATAAATGGGATTACGCCAAAGATGACGTTGATTCCGTGGATGTGTTTATAAAAGAGGTCGCGTCAAAGAGCTGGTTATCTGGCAAACCATATTGGGTGGATTGCCAAGAGGAACCCATTACCAGCGAAGAGTGGCTAACATCATTGATGCGCGCCACCGATCACATCCAATAACACTTCTTTGATGGTCTGATAGCGGAGAGGTAGAGCACGACTGCGCTTACGAACCAGAAATAGCTCTTCACATACAGTGTTTTTCAGTTGAGCAATGTATAACGTGTCTTTTAGTGGAAAATTGTCGACCGCACTTTGAGGCAGCACGGTGAAGCCAAGTCCTTTGCTGACAGGCAGCAAAATTTGGCTCAATTGATTTACGTAGCCGGATAATGGTAAATCGCTCATCTTAATTTCTTGGAGCTGTGGTTCTTCACATTGGTCAAAAAAAAGTGTCATGTAATGCTCGGCATCAGGGTGGCTAATGACACCACAGTCATGCAAGAGTTGTGGCGTTATCTGCTTATTTTGATAATGCTTTGGCAGAACCAAGCACAACCTCTCTTTACCAATTCGCTCACTGTGAAACAGACCTTTGTTGGGAACGTCAGTCACGATACCAATATCAATGTGCCCTTGCGTTATGGCATTGAGAATAGATTGATTTGGCGCGGCTTCTAAATGTAACGATAAGCTCGGGTGCTGTTTTTGCTTCTCCAAAATGGGCCCATACAACATTAACGCCATTGCACCAGAACAAGCCAGTTTACAATGGCCTGAAAACGCATCATCAAAACTGAGCTCTTCGAGCAACTTCTTCTCTCTATCTTCTAACTCGAGCGCATATGCGTAGACAATCCTGCCTTGCTCGGTTAATTCGAAGCTTTTGTTTTCGCGCTTGATCAAGGCATGCTGACAACTTTGCTCTAATTTTTTGATGTGTTGGCTGACGCCAGGCTGAGTCATAAAAAGTTTTTCTGCCGTTTGCGTAAAATGACCGACTTCAATCAATGTCTTAAATGTATGTAACCAAACAGGATTAAGCATAGTGTGTGATTTTCTGAGAGCTTTGTTGGGAGACGTAAAGAAAATGATAGCACGGTGTTTTATGAAAACAGAGAAGACTTAAACGATAAAAGATGAATCGTTATCAATACATTACAGACAAAATAAAACCCCGCCTGGTTTCCCAGACGGGGCTTATTCTTTTTCGCAGCAATCCAGCTACTAATAGGTGCTCCCTGCATCTATCCTTGATTGTGGCTAAGTCCTTTAACCGAGTTCCTTGTTCATCGCCTTCCTAGCGGTGTCCATTCTTGCCTATCATCCTGACGGGCGAACTCTATCCTAGAGCTTAACTACATCCTTGCTGACAACTCATCCTAAGCTATCAAACCTTCATCCTGAAGATACCCAATCCTTTAGGCTTTTTTCCTGTTCCCGCCAACATCCTGTCGACAAATTGAGTATTGATGTTTTGCTGATTTGACTCAATTAACTTTTCTAAATTATTTTTACTTATTATTTTAAGTGAATTTAAATATTACCGTTAAATCATATGTTTAATGTTTTTTCTGGCATTGCTCTTAGACGTGGTTAATCTATTTGCTTACAACTCTTGTAAGAGATCTCGCACAAGTTTGGTGGTGAATGTATTAATGAGCGCTTTTTGTTCCGAGTTCTGTGGATTGAACTGGATCACAATGCGTTAAAAGGGAGACGATAAAGATGAAAGTGAATTGATCTTGAGTAGAGATTTGTTTGAAAAGAAATAAAAAATCTTGCGGTTTTTATAAACAGTATGGTAAATCTGAAATGCCCACCTTGTTAATCCTTATTAAGATTCAATGACAGTATAAGTAGGGAACTTGATTGCCATTTTTCTGTCATATCTGGTGAGTAAGTTAACTGTGTCAGATAGATAATATGCCGTTTGCCAGTAAAAACAGGCTGCAAGAAACCGGTAATTATCATTATGTTGTGAAATTGGTCACGGTTAAATGATTGATTCCCTTATAGATTGAAGGGGATACGACCTTAGACAATAAGCTCCATGAGGAGCGTTACTTATATAAGATGAGGGACTTTACTATGAAAAAGACTAGAAGAGCTCAGCTACATCGTGTGCGTATTCAATACTGGAAAGACACGAAAGACGCCCCAGCTAAAAAATCATAGTTAATTATACCTAAAGGCACGAGCTGGCTGTGGAACGCAGTTTCCCGTTGATTGCCAGCTCAAAAACGCCACAATCACTCCGCGCAACTTCCCAAGCACCCTATTTTCACTATCGCATTCTTCAAAAAATAAAAAAGCCAGTCTTAAGACCAGCTTTCTCTACCATTTACTGAGCTCTGCGTATTACAGGTTGCCCTTTAGTTACAGGTAGTTGGCGTCAACTAGTTCGCCCGCTTGCGCGCTTTTCACTTCTGGGCGTGCTTCTAACCATTTGATAACTTGCGCTTTCTGTTCTTCAGTCGCACTGCCGTAACGGTCAGTAGAACATAGGAAGCCTTCAAACAGTTCTAGACCACCGCCACCGAAGCAAAGACCAAGCTCGTCAATGTAGTCGATAAAGTCATCAACGAATGCATCGTAACGGTCGAAGTCGTTAATGTCTGTTTCACAGCTGATCTCGAAACCTAGGATTGCGAACTCACCTAAGAACAGCTTTTTACGGATACGACGGCTCTTGTTATCGATCTTGTCTAATTTCATGATTATCTCTCGTAGATGATTTGATTTCGTACACCTTATACCTTCTATCACACTTTAGCCCAAGTAAAATCAGAATGAAGCGATACAGTTGGTGATTATGTGACCAGAATTTAATTGCTTCGTTAGCTGTGTTGGTTGGTTCGCAGTATTGTTGAAACACAAGTTTCATATGTTTTAAGCACTTTTGTCATTTTTCTTATCCAAACTTCTTGCCGTTCAACTAATCACTTATTTATTAATTAAACTATAAGATCGGGAAAGTAAAAATGAGCAAGGAAACCTTTGACGCGACGCGTTATAACCAAAGTGAAAACAAACCATTTGAAGAAGTATTAGAAGCGAGCCTATCTCGACGCAGCATTCTGAAAGGTGGTTTAGGTATCAGTGCGATGACAGCGTTTGGTGCTTTCGGATTGGCTGGTTGTAACTCGTCTGACTCAGGGAGTACAGTAAGCAGTGGTTCGGGCGCATCTAAAGCCGTTCTTAACTTTGAATCTATCCCTGGCTCACTCACTGACGCAGTTTCAATTCCACAAGGTTACACCGCACAAGTACTAGTACCTTGGGGAACACCACTTAATGCACAAGGCAGCGCATGGCAAAATGATGGTACCAACACCAGTACCGATCAGTTAAATGCGCTAGGCATGCACCATGACGGCATGCATTTTTTCCCATTGAACGATAGCACTACAGATGGCTTGCTATGTATTAACCACGAGTACATCGACACATCAGCACTGCATCCAAATGGTCCGACGGTTGAAAATGGCGTACGTACCATTGTAGATGAAGTGCGTAAAGAGATTAACGCGCACGGTGTGTCAGTGGTTCGCATTCAACTGGAAGACAACATGTGGAAGTTGGTTGATACCGATCCACTAAACCGTCGTTATACTGGTGCGACCGTCATGGATTTGTCTGGCCCGGTGGCCCACACATCTTTAACTGTCACTCGTTTCTCGCCAGATGGCAGCCAAGCGCGTGGTACGTTAAACAACTGTGGCAACGGCTACACGCCGTGGGGCACGTACTTAACGTGTGAAGAGAACTGGCCAGGTTACTTTGTTAATGCCGGGACTCGTACAGAAGAGCAAGATCGCATTGGTGTCGATGATCAAAGTACACGCTACTTGTGGGAGACATTAGCAGGAAATGCAGAAGAGCGTCTTGATGAGTTCTCTCGCTTTAATGTGGCTCCAACAGGAGCAAGTGCGATGGATGATTACCGTAATGAAGCCAATGGTCACGGTTACATTGTCGAGATTGACCCTTACACGCAAAACTCACGTGCGAAGAAACGTACTGCGCTAGGTCGTTTCCGTCACGAAGGCTGTACTTTCGGTAAGCTTGAAGAAGGCAAACCAGTGGTATTTTATTCTGGCCACGATTCTCGCTTTGAATACCTATACAAATTTGAATCTGCGGCAGCGTGGGATCCAGCAGATGCTAACCCTGATAATCGCTTGGCGATGGGTGACAAGTACATGGACGAAGGCACACTGTATGTGGCGCGCTTCAATGAAGACAGCACAGGTACTTGGTTACCATTAACGCTTGATAGCGTAACAACCGCTGGTGGTACGTTAGCGGATCACTTTGATTCACTGGCTGAAATTATCATCAATACTGCGGGTGCGGCGGATTTAGTTGGGGCAACACCAATGGATCGACCAGAGTGGTGTACGGTTGATCCATTCACGGGTTCAGTATATTTAACATTGACGAACAATACGCGCCGTACAGATGAAACCAATCCTGCGAATCCACGTTTGAATAATAAGTTTGGTCATGTTATTCGTTGGGATGAAGGTGCTTCAGCAACTGACTTTACTTGGGATATCTTCGTGTTTGGCTCTCCGGCAAACGGTGATGCGGACACTAACCGTTCGAGCTTGACCGAGCTTAACCAGTTCGCGAGCCCAGACGGATTAGCGTTTGATGGCCGTGGTATTTTGTGGATTCAGACTGATAACGGCGCAGATGAAGTTACGTCTTACACCAATGATCAAATGTTGGCTGTTGTGCCATCTAAGCTAACAGATGAGAATGGTGATCAAGCTGTGATTGGTGCGGATAATCAAGCTGAATTGAAACGCTTCTTTGTCGGACCAAATGGTTGTGAAGTAACAGGCTTTACCATCAGCCCTGATTACAAATCATTGTTTGTGAATATTCAGCACCCAGGCAACTGGCCATACAGTGAAGATGCAGCCGAAGAAACGCCTGCTGGTGTTTCTGTGCGCCCACGAGCGGCGACAGTGGTTATTCGCCGTGAAGACGGTGGAGAGATTGCAGTTTAATCTCTAAATGAATAAACACCTTAAAATTCAAGCCCTGCAATTGCAGGGCTTGATGGTTTAGGCGAATGCCTAGTTGCACTTTATACCTAGACAACAGGCTTAGCTTTTCAATGAACCGCCTGAAGTACGAATCACGTCTTGATACCAGAAAAAGCTTTTCTTACGTTTACGTTCTAGCGTTCCTTGCCCATCATCATGACGATCGACATAGATAAAGCCGTAACGTTTGCTCATCTCAGCGGTTGAGTTCGCGACCAAATCGATTGGCCCCCAGCTGGTAAAGCCCATCAACTCAACGCCATCCAGAATCGCTTCGTGTGCTTGCACAAGGTGGTCGTTCAAGTAAGCGATGCGGTAATCATCTTGAATCTCACCGTTTTCATCGATTTCATCACGTGCACCTAAGCCGTTTTCTACGACAAACAGTGGTTTTTGGTAGCGATCGTGAAGGAAGTTCAGCAGAATGCGCAGGCCTTTTGGATCGATCAGCCAGCCCCATTGGCTCTTCTCAAGATATGGGTTTGGTACGCTATCGACAATGTTACCCACTTCCTTCTGTTTCGGGTCTGCACTTGCACAGCCACTTGCGTAGTAGCTGAATGAGATGAAATCGACACTTGCCGATGCAATTTCTTCTAAGTCGCCTGCTTCCATCTGAATTTCGATACCGTTTTCACGGAAGTAACGCTTCATGTAGCCAGGGTACTGACCACGTGTTTGCACATCACCGAAGAACAACCACTTGTTGTTTTCATGCATGGCAGCAAGCACGTCATCAGGGTTACAGGTGTATGGGTAGTTGATTGCGCCAAGCAGCATGTTACCAATCTTGCCGTTTGGTACGATTTTCTGACACAGTTTTACCGCTTTTGCGTTTGCGACTAGCTGGTGGTGAATCGCTTGGTAAATCTCTTGTTCATTGGCGTCTTCTTGCAAACCAACACCAGTAAATGGTGCGTGTAGAGACATGTTGATTTCGTTGAAGGTTAACCACAGCTTCACTTTGTCTTTGTAGCGTTCCAGCACGGTGCGAGCATAACGTTCGAAGAATTCGATGACGCGACGATCGCCCCAACCGCCATAGTTTTCAACCAGTGCGTAAGGCATTTCGTAGTGAGATAAGGTCACGAAAGGTTGGATGTTGTGCTCGGCAAGTTTGTCAAAAATTTTATCGTAGAACGCCAAACCTTCTTCGTTCGGTTCTAACTCGTCCCCGTTCGGGAAGATGCGGCTCCATGCCAAAGAGAGACGCAGACAGTTAAAGCCCATCTCTTTGAACAGCGCGATGTCTTCTGGGTAGCGATTGTAGAAGTCGATCGCCACGTCTTTGATACCCGGTGTACGCTCTTCACGGGTTTGATGCGGACTCAAAATACCGTTTGGCAGCATGTCTGATGTCGATAACCCTTTACCCCCAAGGTTGTACGCCCCTTCTACTTGGTTTGCAGCAATGGCACCACCCCAAAGAAAATGTTCAGGAAACTTAATCATGCTTCTCACTCTTTATATTTAGGAAATGTTTGTGGATTTATTGCTTGAGAATAGTGTAGGAGACACCTCGATACTTGTATCGAGATCGTATTTTTATCAGTTCATCACCAAACGTCAGTAATGATAAACATTGATATATAGGATGGTTGTTAACAATGCCAACCTAAGTGAATTTAGATTGGCATTCATATTCAAAACGTAAATGCTAAATTCGCCGCCGCACCAAACTGGTTATCGCCAGCGTAAGAGCCAGCGAGGTCTAAACTGATCACATCAAAAGGACTGATGCCAATGCCACCTGTCACTGAGTTATCGAGATTATTTTCTAGGTCAATTTCATAACCAGCGCGAAGTTGTGCCCACCCCCAAGCATTCCCCTCGATACCGACACGAATAAACTGAGTGTCATCGTCGAGCTCTTTAAAGCGCTTTTGTCTGGTGAGATCGGCGTCTAAGCTCAGAGCTACATAGTTCCCGACATAACCGATGCCAACTGTCGCTTGTGGTGTGAGTTCGTAGGTATAGTTGCCCAGTTTTGTTTCAATATCTTGCTCGAAGACGTCTTTTAATGAAAGGCCTGCTCTAAATGCGTTGTGATACCAAGCGACCCCAAGATCCATATTGAAAGTATTCTTTGATACTTCACTTTTGTCGTAATCCTCGATATCAAAGTCGTCTAGTGTTGTACGTTGTGTGTAGGTTTTAAGTTGTTGGTATTTTGGTGTAATACCAAATGCGAATTGTTGTTCGCCTATAGTGTAAGCACGAGATAGAGCAATACCATATTCCACATTACCGAAAGCAGCTAGGTTAACGGCAGAATTGAGGTATCGATCTGCGGTGTTTGTTGAATCTGAGATATCGGGTGCAGCAAGTATCTCCACATAACCAGTGCTAAACAGGTTTACAGACATGTAGCGCGTCGGAATAGCAATTGCGAGGCTTAGCCCTCCGTTAATGACAACTGGGACGCTCTTATCCAACTGATCGAGGAGGCGATTAAGCTCGGCCTCGTTCGCTGGAGTAGGAATGCCCTGAATACTATCATAAAGGTCTTGGGCGTCATCTACGGCTGACAACGCTTCATCCTCGTCGTGGATATTGACCCCGACAGCCGGAATGAGCAGACCGATATCATCATTTTCTCGATAGAGGGCACCCAAGGCTGGGTTATGTAGGGGCGCGGTCAAATAGTCAGCAGAAACGACGCCTGTATTTCCCATACCATGACTTCGAGCGTCGGCAGCGTAAGGTGCAGAAAAAGCGTGAGGTGATAATATAAAAAGCGCTCCTGTTGCAGCTAAAGTTATTTTTCTCATAACGCATCCATTCTTACTTTTAAATAATTACTTATCATTAAATTAGACGGTGGGAGCTAAAACTGGTGTCAACCACCAAAAATTGTTCTGATGAATGGTATGTGGCGATTCATCAGGTTAAGCGTAGGTTAGGCAACTCGCTTTATAAAGTTGAACAGGATTTATATTGCTCTCTTATTGAGAGAAAAGGATTGAGAGATGGGAGAAGTTAGGTCAGCTTCGGTGAGGAGCGAGTTTAAATACTAAGATGAAGGACATTCCTTCAGTAGTGTTGAGCTGTGCGCTGACTTTCCCTTGCATATCACGCATATTGTTGGCTGTAATCGCTAAACCCAGCCCCAACCCTTCACCAATTTTCTTTGAGGTTTGGAAGGGTTCGAACATGGATTCAAGCATCTCATTCGACACGCCGCAGCCATTATCACTGACGATCAGTTCGACCTGATTGTCGGTTGGATTGACGATCAAGCTGAGCTGCGGGTTGGTGGTATGGTTCATTGCGTCTAGCGCATTCGAGACAAGATTACCGAGCACCTGAAGCAGTCGTTGTTCTTCGCCCATGATGTTAGGTAAGTCATGAGGAACTCGAACACGCACATCCACTTTGTCTAATTGGGTTTGATAAACGCGTAAGGTCTCTTCGAGTGCAGAGGTGAGAGAAATTGCCTGTAAGCTTTCTGGTTTGTTGTAGGCGAACGTCTTTAACTGACTGGTCATGCTTGCCATACGATCAATCAGCTTCTGTACCAAAACATTGTTGGCTTTCATCATCTCGGTTTCGCCACGTTCCGCTAGCAGCTCGTTCGTGGTGAGCAGGGTACGCAAGCCTGTCAGTGGCTGATTGAGCTCATGAGTAATCGCGCTCGACATACGACCCAAGGCGGCCATTTTGCTCGATTCAATTAACTGGCTTTGCGCTTCTTTTAGCGCTTGAGTTCGCTCTTCAACCCGTAGTGCCAGTTCTTGGTTGACCTGTTGCAGTGACTGTTCGGCTTTTTTCCGCTTGCTGATGTCGATGATCGTCGCAAGGAAAAACTGCTCGCCATGCCAAGGGAAACTGGTTAGCGAGAACAGGACAGGGAAGACGCTTCCGTCACTGCGTCTGGCAATGGTTTCGACCGTGCTGATCTCTGCGAGCTCTTTATGTTTAGGTAAATCCTTGAGCAACTTAAGTGTGGTGGAATTAGGATTGCCTGCGTCGAATAATTCCCAAGCAAAAGCGTGTCGATTGACGCTTTCTGGTAAACAGAACAAACGCTTCGCCATTGGGTTGAGATCGAACAGTTGTCCTTGTTCATCAATCAATAGCAAACCAACGTGAGTTTTATTGATCATCTGTTTCAAGCGGCGTTGGGACTCTTCCAACAGGGCTTGAATTCGCTGTTGATTGATGTGCTTTTGGCGACGTTGTAGACCAATGATGACGAGTAATATAACCAATAAGAGTAGCGCTGCTACGCTCCAACCAATTACGTTGATGGTTTGCTGAATCGGCTTAGAAGGGGTGAGGTAGCTTACGTACCAATTCAAATCATCCAATTTTACGGTGTGCGCAAAATAGCGTTGCTGATTGAGCGTCCACACACTGATATTGGTGTTGTCGTATAAGCGCTGCGTTTCTAACTGAACGGTGTTGCTCGGTTCGTTAAACCAGTCTGCGTTATAAAGCGAGCTGCTTGATAGGAAAAAGCGTTGCTGGCGATTTTGCAACGTAATGATGTCTTGGCTAGTAATGGTCTGTTCGGTCAACAAGCTGAGGTTGATCTGCACCACCACAATGCCTGCGATATCCAGACCGTCGTAGATAGGGGCTGCAAGGTAATACAACGGACTCGAACCTTTGGTTTTGTTCACCAAGGAAACACCACCGCCTTGATTGTGAATTTGTTCCACAATGGCTTTTCGGTCAGACAGGCTAAAGCGCTCTTCGATCAAACTTGAGACCAATACTTCGCCAGAGTTTGACAGGATTAGCCAACCTTCGGTATTGGCGGCTTTATCTAGCTGAGTCAGTTGGGTTTGCAATGGCTCGTAATAAGTCAGATTCCCTTTCACAAACGCGATGGTTTCTGGGTTATTGGTTACGAGGTAAGGTAAGTGGTAGAAGCGTTTGAGTGCACGGCGAACTTCACCAATATAGTCGAGTAGTTTTTGTTGAGCTTCGGTTTGAGTTTGTACACTCAACCACTGACGGGCAACCTCTCTGCTGGCGCTATAGCAAGACAACATCAGCACTGCCGCAATTGCGACCACAAGCCATGTTTTGCCATTCCTTTTGCGCTGCATACCGACTCCATTCAGCTAGTGCGTTCTCACCAACAGTCATTAAAGAGTGCGCCTAACTGGTTGGATGTTAAAGACTTGTAAGCAAGAAGTGAGATCTAGCTCCTTTTCTCCTCAGTGGTTTTTGCTACCGTTAATAAAGATCGATTTCTTTCCCACCCCATAAAGCAGGCAGTAACTCATGGCTTTTGACGACATCCCTAAAATTGCACTTATCGAAGACGATGACATTGTTCGTCAGGCTACCAGTCAGTGGCTGCAACTGGCGGGGTTCGACGTGACCGCATTCAGTTTAGGAGAAGAAGGGAAAGCGGCCATTCTTAGCCAAGAATTTGATGCGATTGTCAGTGATGTTCGCCTGCCGGACACCGACGGCTTGTCGATACTAGAAAGCCTGATTGCTAATCACATCCCAACGCCAGTTATCTTGATCACCGGACATGGTGATGTCGATATGGCAGTTGGGGCGTTGCAAAACGGTGCGTTCGATTTTATCGAGAAACCTTTCCAACCTGAGCGCCTATCCCAACGAGTAACCGAAGCGGTCGAGAGCTATCGCGCACAAACGTCTACTCAAGATCGCCAAGAGTACCTATCTAGCGTTAGCGGTTTAGAAGAGGTGTTGATTGGGCGAAGCCGAGTGATGCAACAGCTTAGAGAACAAGTAGCCAAGTTAGCACGCATTGATACCAACGTGATCATTTACGGCGAAACAGGTTGTGGTAAAGAGCTGGTGGCGACCAGTTTGCATAATGAAAGCCAACGGAGAACCCATCACTTTGTGCCAATCAACTGTGGCGCTATTCCTGAGAACCTGTTTGAAAGTGAGCTGTTTGGGCATGAAGCGGGGGCATTTACCGGAGCGGGTAAAAAGCGCATTGGTAAGTTGGAATACGCGGATAAAGGCACTTTATTCTTTGATGAAATCGAGAGTATGCCGCTGTCCATGCAGGTTAAAGTCTTACGTTCATTACAGGAACATACGGTTGAGCGCGTTGGGGGTAACCAACAGATCTCGGTTGATTTAAGAGTGATCGCCGCCGCGAAAGAAGATCTCAATGATCATGACGAGTTTCGTCAGGATTTGTACTATCGTCTTAATGTGGCGCAGATCTATTTGCCACCGCTACGTGAGCGAGAAGAAGATGCGTTGATCTTGTTCGAACACTTTGCTCTGAAAAGTAATCCTGAGAGTCGTCCGCTGAGTGAAGCCGATAGAAAGGCCGTTCTTGCTTACTCTTGGCCCGGTAACGTACGTGAGCTTAGGAATGTAGCGATGCGTTTTGCATTGGATGAAACCGTCTCCGTGATGGAAATTCTCTCCAGTCGACCATCCTCAACAACCGAAGAGACGCATGCGGGCGTGCCGTTGGCGATTCAGCTACATAACTTTGAACGTAAGGTGCTACATGATTCTTTAGTCAGGCATCATGGACGCATCAATGAGGTGATGCAGGAGTTGGATTTACCACGTCGAACCCTTAACCAAAAGATGCAGAAGTTTGGTTTGAATCGCTCCGACTATACTTAGTGCGATTTCTAGCTAATTCGAAATTACTGGCATAACAAACACGTTATGCGCTTTTGGCTGGAGCTGGGACAAACTTATAATTTAGGTCTTTCCCTTCTCCAAACAAGGTAACGAGGTTCCTTCCAGTATGTTTAGAGCTATATAGCGCTTCGTCTGCTTCAGCAAGCGCCTCTTGAAGTGATTGCCCCTCAGATAACTGACTGATACCAAAGCTCATGGTCACTTCAGTTTTAAATGATTGCAAAGCGGTTTCAGTTTCGACCGCAAGGCGAATTTGCTCTGCGAAAATTTTGGCTTGCTGTGCTTTTTCGAGCAAAACAATCATGAACTCGTCACCACCAAATCGCACAATGCAGGCTGACTCAGGAAGATGCTTTTTAAAAATAGTGGAGATCGTTGCCATGACGGAGTCGCCAACCGTGTGACCATAGTGATCATTAATCGCTTTGAACTTGTCGACATCAGTCATAATAATGCTGATTGCTTGGCTTTTTTTATGTGCTTTACTAACCAAGTTTGGAACGATTTCTTCCATGGCTCGACGATTATATAGCCCTGTGAGTGCATCTAAATGAGAGAGATCATTTATGGATTGCACCAAGCGTCCGTTAATTAACCACAGCATACTAAAGCTCAAAGCAACGATCAGGCAGATGCTAAATAAGAAAGTCAGCTGATGGATAAGGCCTGCGACCATAAAACTTGGTAACTCACCTGAAAAAGTACTCCAAAGCGCCCTAAATCCCATAAAAAAACTAAATCCAAAGAAAGAGTAAGCCATTGCTTTAACAGGGAGCTTTAAGTCCTTTTGGGTACCTTTAAGCATGGCGACACCACTAAAGAAGGTGACGATACAAATATACATGCTCAGATAAATAATGCGGCTTTTGATAGAAGGGTCATGGAAGGTGAAATAGTAAAATGAACCACTGAAAACAGGTGTTAACAAGGTAAGACAGTGAGCCAATTTTAAAGGATATTGACGAAAAATGCTTACGCTATATAGCGTAAGCAAGAAGCCGACTAATATGAGAGTGTTGGCTATGACGATGGTCAGCCATTCTGGCGCAGAGCCTCTAAAGCCAAGTAAAAAAGGGCCTAAACCAATAAACAGTAGTGATATCGAGAAGGTTTTTAAGCCTTTGACTCTACCCTGAGTGTATTGATAACAAAGCAGACTAATAGAGTAAATGCAAGAGAACAGAATAACGATAAAGTTCAGTGTTCTGATGTCTAGATACTGATTATCCATAGGCGACCCATATCAATCTTTCATTCAGGCAACTCCTTTGCCTGATATCAATAAGCGAGCTACATAGTAACGCACTTATTGAGCGATGTCTTATGTTAAACGGCTATTCATTCACCAGCTCGAATTGTTCGGTTTGGTTGGTTTTCGTCGTAAACAGCAGACCAACAATCATCATAAATACGCTAGGCACAATCCAGCTAGCAAAGTCATTGTACAGAGGCATGTAATTACCCATCCACTCATCAGTGGAACTTGGCATGTAACCTAGGATGTGCAGCGCATCAACACAACCAAACATTAGAGCAGTGAACGCGGTTGCGACGACCATGATTTGCGACATCTTGTCGCGCACTGGTGCCATGATCATCAACGCAATCGCTACTGGGTGAAGCGCCACAACCGCTGGTAATGTGATAGCCAATAGTTGCTCTAGACCTACGTTGGCGATCAAACCAGCCAATACCATGGTCGTGATAACGCAGCCTTTGTAGTTCACTTTGCTGAAAGTGTTGTCGTAGAACTCACTGCCTGCGGTGGTTACGCCGATAGCAGTAGTCAAACACGCCAATACCATCACGGCACCTAGTAATAGTGAACCAAATGCGCCGAAGTGGCTGAAGGTGAATGCCGTTAAGATGTCGCCACCGTTACTGAATTCAGAACCTAAGTATGAGCTTGTTGATCCAATGTAAGCCAATGAGATGTAAACAAATGCCATGGCAACGGCGTACATCAAAGCTGCAATTAGCGTGTATTTTGCGGTGGCTTTCGGACAATCCACACCCATGCTGCGAATCGCTCGGAAGATGATCCAACCAAAACCGATAGAACCTAGCGCGTCCATGGTCATGTAGCCTTGGGTTAAGCCTTCAGCAAATGCGCCAGATACATATGGTCCCGTTGCAGTAGTAAGCTCGCCGGCTGGATAAACCAGAGCGGTTACAGACATGATCACTAAAATAGCCATCAATGCCGGGGTTAAGATCTTGCCTAGGTTGTCGACTAATTTGCCCGGGTATAGCGCAAACAAAATGGTGATAACACAGAAAGCAATTGTGAAAGGTACCAAAGCGGCATCACCAAACATTGGTGCAAAGCTAAATTGGTAAGCCACGGTAATCGCACGTGGTATTACGAATGCAGGACCAATCACGATAAATACCATTACCCAAAAACTGGTCGCCAAAGGTTTAGGTAGGGCGGCGGTTAATTTGTCTGAACCGTTTACGATAGCCACCATCACCAGTGCCATCGCAGGCAGACCTACACCCGTCAAGAGGAAGCCAGACATCCCGCTCAGAAAGTTTTCACCTGCTTGGTAACCCAAAAATGGAGGGAAGATCAGGTTACCCGCGCCTAAGTACATGGCGAAAGTCATGAAGCCCAAAGCGGCGATATTGCGTGCGCTTAACATTGTTATTCCTCTTATGTTTCGCTTGGAAGAAACTGAAAGGAATGGGAGGAGTATGTGGTGTTCCCGTCAGCTTCTTCTCAAGCTGACAGAAAGTTTAGATATAGCCTGTCAGCTCTGAATCAGTTCCAGAGAGAGCAGGAGGATCGCAGCAGCAACGCCAGATGGGCGTTTTAAAGCGAATTGTGATTGCGCAGTTGCTGACATGAGTGATCCTGAGTGACAAAAAAGCACCAAGGAATACGTTTGCCTTGGTGTGTAGTTACCCTAACGAACATGAGGCTATTGGCACAACCCCGAAGTAGAAAATAAGTTGATACGGTCAATGTTTGTTTCTGAACTGGTGGATCGAACTGGTTTTTAAATTCAAAATTAGAATAAATGACTTTTCATTTCATTAACATGGCTTGTTTTGCTGTATTTTTGTGCTATTTGTAGTCGTTTAGGCTATAAGCCTCCGCTGGTAAAGTGAGCAGTTTAGAATGATGCGCTTTTTATTCTTATTGTTAAGACGCTCATTAGTTGTAGTCCAATCCAAAATCACGTCGGCAAAATATTGCTTATCAGCCAATCGTGCATTTATTTTGTCTTGATCACATTTTATTAACCTTTTGCGATCTAGGCGTGCAACCTTCTCCTCTTGAATAAGCAAGATCTTGCTCATCGCTTTGCTATCAAATCAGCATAATTTTGCTCACTTTTGATGTCTTTCTGTACTTATGTCAATAAATACAATGACTTAAAAGTTGGCATTTCAATTGCTTTAGGGAATTTGTTGTTAATAAAGATTTAACATGATGTAAATCCCCAATCGTGAAACGACTACACGGAGAGTAATAATGAAAATGAATAAGCTGGTAAAAGCTTTGGCTGTCGCTGTGACTTCTTTTGGTATTGCTGCTAACGCTGCGGCAGAAGATCGTAGTTACATTCTTGCAACGGCATCGACAGGTGGTACTTACTACCCTGTGGGCGTAGCGTTGGCGACGTTAAGCAAAGTGAAATTGGCACCAAAGCACCACTTCTCCCTTTCTGCAATCAGCTCTGCGGGCTCTGGTGAAAACGTCAAACTGCTGAACGAAAACGAAGCACAGTTCGCGATTCTACAAGGTCTTTACGGTGCGTGGGCTTGGTCTGGAGAAGGTCCTTATGAGAAGAGCGGTCGCCAAGAGCAGCTGCGTTCAGTCTCTATGCTGTGGCAAAACGTTGAGCACTTTATTGTTCGCTCTGACTTAGCAAAAACTGGCACAGTGACTGACCTGAACAACCTAGATGGCAAGAAGTTCTCTATCGGTAAGAAGAACTCTGGTACTGAGAACTCGGGTCGCCAAATCATGAAAGGTCTGAAGGTCGACCCTGATAAATTCAATCTTGCTTACATGGGCTACGGCGGCAGCGCGAGCGCACTTCAAAACGGTACCATTGACGGCATGAACACGCCTGCAGGTGTACCTGTTGGTGCGGTTACTCAAGCTTTTGCTGCGTTGGGTAAAGACATTTCGATTCTTTCGTTTACCGATGAGCAGATTAAAGAGGCGAACGGTAACTACAACCTATGGACGAAGTACGAGATCCCAGCGAACACGTACCCGGGTCTAGATAAGCCGATCACCACCATTGCACAGCCAAACTTCTTGGCAGTTCGTGAAGATATCTCGGAAGAAGACGTTTACCAGCTAACCAAAGCGATCTACGAGAACCTGCCTTTCCTACAAGGCATCCACAAAGCAACAAAAGCAATGGCGATTGAGAAAGCGATTGCTGGCTTGCCAGTGCCTCTTCACCCAGGCGCGGCGCGTTACTACAAAGAAATGGGCATCGAAATCCCATCAGACCTAATGGCGAAATAACGCCTACTTCGCCCCGAGTTTCGGCTCGGGGCATTTTATCCCTACCGATTTCTAAGATGGAAAAAGCCGCTAGAGCTTGGAGTATGAGATGAGCGACTCAATAGAAAAGGAATTGCAGAAGTTTGAGCTGCCCACGCGCACTGATTTTCCGTGGGTAACCACCACAATTACAGTGTTTGGCGTGGTGTTGTCTGCTTTGCACATTTGGTTTAATACCTTATCGACGTTACCAGAGTTATGGATTTCCGCGACCCACTTTGCTGGCTTTGCGGTGATTTGTGCGCTTTGGTATCCGGCTCATATCTCTCTCAAGCAGAGTAAGATTGCACTCGGTATCGATGTGTTAATTGCTATGGGCGCGGTCGCGTGTTTGCTCTACATTCCCTATGCCGAAGATGCGCTGTACGAACGCGGTGTGAAGTTCGTGACCAGCGATTGGGTCTTCGCCATCATGGCAATTCTGATTGTTATTGAGCTGATTCGACGCACCATGGGCTGGTTTATTCCAGTGCTGATTGTGGTGTGTCTCAGTTACGTTGTGCTCTGGGGTAAGTGGGCAACAGGTATTTTCCACTTTCCGGGTTTGAGCATGGAAACCTTGCTCTACCGCAGTTTCTATTCCTCTGAGGGCATGTTTGGCTCTATTTCGCGCATCAGTTGGACTTTCGTATTCATGTTCATTCTGTTTGGTGCGTTTCTCGTTCGCTCTGGTGTTGGTGATTACATCATCAATGTGGCACGTGCTGCGGCTGGCAAAATCATTGGTGGTCCGGGTTTTATCGCAGTGATTGGCTCCGGTTTGATGGGCTCAGTATCGGGCTCTAGTGTGGCAAATACGGTTTCCACCGGTGTTATCAGTATTCCTTTAATGCAAAAAGCAGGTTTCCCTTCGCGCTTTGCGGCGGGGGTTGAAGCTGCAGCGTCGACAGGTGGTCAGTTGATGCCACCAGTGATGGGGGCGGGTGCTTTCATCATGGCGTCTTACACGCAAATTCCTTATGTTGATATCATTGCGGTGTCTTTTATTCCTGCTCTTATCTATTTCTTGTCTGTGGCGTTCTTTGTGCGTATCGAAGCCAAACGCAGCGGCGTTCAAAAAATCACGACCAGTGATGAGTCTCTACTGAAAGTGCTGATCAGCGGTTGGCACAACCTTATCCCGCTGGCGGTATTGGTTACTCTGTTGGTTCAAGGCTTTACGCCAACTTACGCTGCTGGCTTGTCGATCATTTCTGTGGTGGTGGCTTCTTGGTTCTCAAAAGATCACAAGATGGGACCAAAAGCGATCATCGAAGCACTTTCACAAGGTGCGAAAAACATGGCGACAACCGCCGTATTGCTGGTGGGTATCGGTTTGGTGATCAACGTGATCAGTACAACGGGCATCGGCAACACCTTCTCATTGATGATCGACGGTTGGGCGAATGGTGATTTGTTCATCATGATCGTTCTGATTGCGCTCGCTTCTCTTGTTTTAGGTATGGGTTTACCCGTGACAGCGGCGTATATTGTATTGGGCACACTGTCCGCCCCTGCGCTTTACAAGTTGATTGCGGAAAACCAATTGCTTGAATTGATGGTGTCAGGTCAATTGCCTGAACAAGCAAAAGCCATCTTTATGTTGGCGGCGCCAGAAAAGCTGGAACTGCTTAATGCACCAATGGCGTTGGAAACGGCGAAAGAAATGGTGGCGCTAGTACCCGCGGACTTTATGGAAACTCTACTAGAACAAAGTTTGGGTATGGAAGCGGTAGGCTTGGCATTGCTGGCTGCTCACCTCATCATCTTCTGGCTATCGCAAGACAGCAACGTAACGCCTCCAGTGTGTTTGACCGCATTTGCTGCGGCAACCATCGCGAAAACACCGCCAATGCGTACTGGTCTGATGGCGTGGAAAATCGCCAAAGGTTTGTATCTTGTACCGCTACTTATTGCCTACACAGGCTTAGTCAGTTGGGATGTGACGTCAGTGATTACCGTAGGCTTCTTTGCCATCATCGGTACCTATGCATTGATTGGTGCGATTGAAGGCTACTTGGAAGGTCCTCTAAACATTCTGATGCGTCTTGTGTTGATTGTGGTGGGTACATTGCTGGTTTGGCACGACATCCCAATGTTGATTCGTGTGGCAAGCTGCGCGGTATTTGTCGCGGTGTTCATTTACAGTGGTCGCAAGTTCAAATTGCAACAATCTCAACTATCGGTTTTATAAGAGGTCGTATGAAATCAGTCTATGACTACATCATTGTTGGTGGCGGTATCGTTGGTGTGTCGACAGCATGGCAACTGCAGCAACGTCATCCAGACAAATCCATTTTA
The DNA here is from genome assembly GCF_033337975.1 of Vibrio sp. Vb2880. Lineage (NCBI taxonomy): Bacteria > Pseudomonadati > Pseudomonadota > Gammaproteobacteria > Vibrionales > Vibrionaceae > Vibrio > Vibrio sp. Vb2880. The sequence continues at coordinate 390,635 of NZ_JAWORT010000002.1, read as the reverse complement.
TTGGTTGAGAAAGAGTCCGGTTTTGCCAAGCACCAAACCGGACACAATAGTGGCGTGATTCATGCCGGGGTGTACTACGCTCCGGGCAGTTTAAAAGCCGACTTTTGTAAGCGTGGGGTAGAGCGAACCATTTCGTTCTGTGCTGAGCACGATATTCCGGTGGAGAACTGTGGCAAGTTGTTGGTTGCGACTAATGAGCAAGAAGTCGAACGCATGAATGCCCTCTATGAGCGCTGTCATGTCAACGGCATCGACGTAAAGCTACTCGATGAAGTTCAACTCAAGCTGGCTGAGCCAAACATCACGGGCTTGGGCGCGATTTATGTCAAAACCACCAGTATTGTCGATTATCGTTTGGTCACTGAGCAGATGGCGGAAGAGTTCAAAAAGCTCGGCGGTCAAATCAGTCTGAGAACCAAAGTGGTGGCTGCCGAAGAGAAGGATGAAGAAGTTCAACTGACCTGCATTTCAGACGGGCAAACCATGCAACTTAATACCAAGTTCTTGGTTACTTGCAGCGGCTTGATGGCGGATCGCATGACGAAGATGATGTCTATTCCAACCGATTTCCAAATCATCCCTTATCGTGGTGAATACTACCGCTTAGATAGCAAACACGACCAAGTGGTGAATCATCTTATTTATCCAATTCCCGACCCTGATTTGCCATTCTTGGGCGTCCACCTGACTCGCATGATTGATGGCAGTGTGACTGTTGGTCCAAATGCGGTTCAAGGCTGGAAGCGGGAAGGGTACGACAAGGTTAACTTCAGCTTGCAAGATACCATGCAAATGCTCAGTTTCTCCGGTTTCTGGAAGGTGACACAAAAGCATCTAAAAACCGGACTGGATGAGTTTAAGAACTCGTGGTGGAAGCCGGGCTACCTCAAGTTGGTCAACAAATATTGCCCTAGCATCAAGGTAGAAGATCTCAAACCATATCCTGCGGGTATTCGCGCACAAGCGGTGTTATCCGACGGAACCTTGGTTCATGACTTTTTGTTTGCCGAGAGCGCCAGAAGCCTACACGTTTGCAACGCGCCCTCTCCCGCAGCGACATCTGCAATGCCGATTGGAGAGTACATTTGCGATAAAGTGAATGAGAAGATAGAGGCGAAAACCGAGACGGTTTAACAGTAAAAAGCCATGTTAAAATATATGAGCGAAAAGAATGCTTTTCTAGAATATTGACTGGTATGTTATTTGCCGCACAATAATGTAATTAGTATGTAAGAAATGGTTTTAAAGTGTCGTAATACAATGTCAACTTCAAATTTTATAGGTGATTTTTTGTTCTTTCAGTTTTAATCTTCATCAGATGGAGGGACTATGATTACAAAACAGCACCTTAGAAAAGTATGGAAGAATGAAACTAAAGTTTCAGAAGACTATTTAGTGATTATAAGCAAAGAACTTTCTATGAAGATCTCTGAATGTAAGTTAGACAGTGAACTGAGACTGTCACACTTTGTCGCTCAATTAGCAAAAGAGGTTGGTCCTGGAATGAGAATGGAGGAAAACCTGAATTATTCAGTTCAAGGATTGAAAAGCACTTTCAGAGTCTATCGGAATAGGCCGGCGTTAGCTGAAAAGCACGGGAGAAAAAATGCCATCAATCAAAAAGCAAACCAAGAAGCGATAGCAAATAATGCCTATGCCATGAAAATAGGCAATGGTGATGCAAGTACCGGAGATGGATGGAAATATCGCGGTAGAGGAATGATACAGTTAACAGGGAAAGGAAACTATTTAGCGACAGAAAGCATACACGCAAATATTTGGAATGAAAATACGAGTTTCTCTTCTTCGCCCCAGTTAGTTGCTCAACCTAAATATGCCATCAGGACTGCTATGATTTTTTGGCTGAAGAATAAACTATATTTAAAAGCCGATAAGGGAGCATCTAGAACGGTGACTGATAGTATTACTAGGGTTATTAATAAAAATACAGATTCATATGGACAACGACATGAGATATTTACCGAACTGTATAAAAAAGGTATTTTCAAAGAAATTTTTAAGTAGGGCTTTTGGAGCTTGTTTGATAGTACATTACCCTGCATTTTCCTTTCAGTTAACTAGTGTCGACGATGGTTATTTGTTGACTGATAATAAGTTTGAATCGGATTATATGGTATATACTCCGGGCGCGAAGGGAGCGGAAATTACTGATGCATATGACTTCACTTGTGTTGGTAGCAAAATCGAAGTGGTTAAAATTAGAAGTGAAATTAACAATGCCGTGACTCATGGAGAGCAGCTCCAATATTACTTTTTTCTTGTTACTGAGAATAAAGCTTACTGGCCACTTAGAATTGTTGAATCTTTCCAGACCGTGGACAAAGATTCCCAGGAATTAGTGTCAGAACATTTACCTTTCACAAAAAATGATGACCTTGGGTTAGCTTGTGATTTAGTTAGGCCTCAGGTTGAAAGCTATTACTTTTCCCAAGCTTTTGAAGCGATACCTAAACATACCAACAATAAAGGCGACTGAATCAGTCGACTTTATTGTGTCGGCTGTAAAGTTGTAGTGTCTATTGCTATTTAGGGCAGAGTTCCCCTTTCTTGGCGTGTCTTTCTATCATGTAATCGCCTCGGGCACTGTGCAATACAATTGCATTCCAGACTTTACCATCTTGCAACTCGAACTCAAACGCATAATGGGTGCCGCCGACTATTTTCGTTCTCACCTCATGAATTGCTTTCAATTTATCATCGGCATTCATTTGATAAAGCACCATGTTGAGTGAGCGTCTGGCGTCAGGAGTTGCCTCAGCAAGTTGCCAATGGCCCTGCTCGTTTGTTGCGGAGCAAATAGACCGCATTTTACTTTTCATGGCGGATGACATCTGCTTGTCTACGGCCAAAGCATTTGGTGAAAACAGTGGAACCGTCAAAGGAATCAAAGTTACCAGAAACCGCTTTAAGGTCATAAAAACACTCCGTTGTTTTACTCTTGCTTGAGTATAGACCTCAATGGCTTCAGATGTGGTGCAGTAGACTCTGGGCCTACAATATCGCAGTTCGTATCAACGAACTGATGATAAACAAGGCGACCACGCTTGCCAGCCAAATGCCAATGAACCACAAAATGGGCTTTAGTTTCATCAGTGATATCCTTCTCCACGTTTCATCTTGCCGCGGAACACCCAGTACGAATAAGCCGTGTAGGCTATGATCAGAGGAAGTAATACCACCGCACCGGCAAGTAAAAATGCCAAACTTTTGTCTGGCGCGGCGACGTCTTGATAAGTGAGTGCGAATGGGACCAAGTAAGGGAATGTACTGACACCGAAACCCATCGCGGACACAAGAAACAGGCCGATCGCAAGAACGTAGGCTCGGACGGCTTTGTGGTCGAGTAAGGCTTTGAATAGCTGCCAAATAAGTGCCGCTGTAATAATTGGTAAAATGAAAAACAGTAGCGAGTTTGGTAATGAGAACCAACGTTCAAATACGATATTTTGGCTCAATGGCAGCCACAAACTGGCGATGAATATACAGGCTACCATCGCTAGTCCCCATCGTCGCGCGACCACGTAATAGCGCCCCATCAGCTCTTCTGGAAGCTTGATTAATAACCAGCATGAACCGAGCAGAATATAAGCACAAACAAGCGCCAGGCCACAAAATACGCTAAATGGTGAAAGCCAATCAAACCATCCACCTGCGTATGCTCGTTCACTAACCTCTATACCTTGGAGCAGGGTTCCGAGCATAATGCCTTGCATCAATGCCGCGGTGAGTGAACCAATGAAAAAAGCGCTATCCCATAAAAACTTTCCGCGTTGTGTTCGGAAGCGATACTCAAAAGAAACCCCGCGCAGAATTAACCCGAGCAGCATTAAAATCAGGGGAGCATAGAGTGCTGGCATAATGACCGCGTAGGCGAGGGGGAACACGGCAAAAAGCCCACCACCGCCAAGAACTAGCCAAGTTTCATTCCCATCCCAAACAGGAGCGATGCTGTTCATCATCATGTCGCGCTCTTCATCGTCATTAGCGCTGAGGAATAGGATACCAATACCGAGATCAAAGCCATCTAACACGACATAAATCAGAACGGCGAGCCCAATCAAAGCGTACCAAATTAATGCGTAATCCATGAGTTAGCTCCTAGGTTAGATGGTTAGAATGTGTGATGGCATCGGTTTTCGTGCCATCAGGAAGTCGGCTATCTAGACCTTCTTCATATCGAGTTGGAGACTTACGCATCAAACGTAGGAGATAGAAGAAGCCAGCTCCAAAAACCACAAAGTAAACCACGATGAACGCCGTCAGGGAGACGCTCACCGCGGCGGCATCAATAGGCGATGCCGAATTGGCTGTGGTTAAAAGACCGTATACGGTGTAAGGCTGTCGACCGACTTCGGTAGTTATCCAGCCTGCTAAAACTGCAATGAACCCCGCTGGGGCAAACAGCACACAAATACGTTGAAGTGCCCTTGAATCAAAAAGTTTGCGACGTTTTCTTAGCCAAAGGCTCCACAAACCAATAACAAGCATGCCAAAACCAAGCGCGACCATTACTCGGAAAGACCAGAAAACGATAGATACAGGAGGGTGTTCCTCCTCTGGAAAAGCATCTAATCCCTTCACTTCACCGTTGAGGTCATGAGTTAAAATCAAACTACCGAGTTTGGGGATTTCCAGTGCGTATTCCATGCGTTTTTCTTCATCGTTAGGGATACCGAAGAGGATCAATGGCGCGCCTTGGTGAGACTCATAGTGCCCTTCCATCGCGGCGACTTTGGCGGGTTGATGTTCAAGGGTGTTTAATCCATGCATGTCTCCAGCAACGATTTGAATTGGTGTCACGATGGCAGCCATCCACATTGCCATCGAGAACATAATTCTGGCTAGAGGGTTATGGTTTGCTTTTAGTAAGTGATAAGCGGCAACGCCAGCTACAACAAAGGCAGTAGTAAGGTAAGCGGCGAGCAACATATGAACGAGCCGGTAAGGAAAAGAAGGGTTGAAGACAATCGCCCACCAGTCTTCTGGGACAAACTGTCCGGCTTCGTTGATACTATAGCCCGCTGGTGTTTGCATCCAACTATTAACCGAAAGTATCCAAAACGCAGACAAAAACGTCCCGAATGCAACAATACAAGTCGCGGTGAAGTGAAGCTTCTTACCCACCTTATCCATACCGAAAAGCATCACGCCTAAAAAACCAGCTTCGAGGAAAAACGCAGTAAAAACTTCATAACCCATTAGCGGGCCTAGGATTGGGCCTGTTTTGTCGGCAAACACGCTCCAGTTAGTACCGAATTGATAGCTCAACACGATGCCACTCACCACACCCATACCAAAACTGATGGCAAAGATTTTGATCCAGTACTTATAGATTTGCATGTACTGTTTGTTGCCCGTTTTTAAGTACAAGCCCTCTAATACAGCGAGATAACTTGCCAAACCAATCGTAAAAGCTGGAAAAATAATGTGGAAAGAGACAGTAAAGGCAAATTGGAATCTAGCTAGGTCAATGGCGAGTGTGTCCATGAGCGGTCCCTTTTTCGTTGGATAAACTGTTCGCCGGATTTAAAGAGGAGACAGAAGAGTGGCGAACAAGGTGAAATACGAAGAAGGAAGACGAAGAGATTAAAAAACGATCGCTTTTTACACATGTGCGTACCATCTTTTAGATAAAGGAGGAGCGTTATGAGCCTTAAACATTACTTTGAGAAAGCGACACCTAAGTTTGGTCCAGGTGGGAAGTATCACAAGTTCTACCCACTTTTCGAAGCTGTCGAAACCATTTTTTACACGCCTGGTAAGGTAAACCAGGGCATGACTCACGTTCGAGATAGCATCGATTTAAAACGTATTATGATCATGGTGTGGCTGGCGGTCTTCCCTGCCATGTTCTGGGGTATGTACAACATAGGCCAGCAAGCGAGTGATGCCTTGTTGTATGGAATGGATCAAGCCTCAGCTCAGCAAGCGCTTGTTTCTTCATGGCAACTGAGTTGGGTATGGGGCTCGTTAGATGCGGTTTCACAAGCGGGGTGGGGAAGTAAAATGTGGCTTGGTGCTACTTACTTTCTCCCGGCTTATGCGACGGTGTTTATCGTTGGTGGTTTCTGGGAAGTTCTGTTTGCTATTGTGCGAAAGCATGAGGTAAATGAAGGTTTTTTTGTCAGCTCTATACTCTTTGCGCTGATCCTTCCCCCGACAATTCCACTATGGCAAGCGGCTTTAGGTATCACTTTCGGTATTGTTGTGGCGAAGGAGATTTTCGGTGGTACTGGACGAAACTTCCTAAATCCAGCTTTAGCAGGGCGAGCGTTCTTATACTTTGCCTATCCTGCCAACATGTCCGGTGGTGCTGTGTGGGTCGCGGCTGATGGTTACTCTGGCGCTACTCCACTTAGTCAATGGTATGAAGGCGGGCAAAGTGCTTTGATAAATAATATGACAGGACAAACAATTTCATGGGGAGATGCTTTTGTTGGTAATTTACCAGGCTCGATGGGTGAAGTCTCCACGTTGTTGATCGCACTAACAGGCTTGGTTCTCATCTTTATGAAGATTGCATCGTGGAGAATTGTTGCGGGCGTGTTGGTCGGTTTAATCGGAGCTTCACTACTATTGAATGCGATCGGTTCAGACTCTAACCCCATGTTCTCCATGCCGTTCTACTGGCACTTCGTGATTGGTGGGGTTGCGTTTGGTACCTTCTTTATGGCGACAGACCCTGTCTCGGCAGCTTTTACCAATAACGGGAAATGGGCATACGGACTATTAATCGGCGTGATGACGATTTTTATCCGAGTGCTGAACCCGGCTTATCCAGAAGGCATCATGTTAGCGATTTTATTTGCTAACTTATTCGCGCCACTTTTCGATTACCTAGTCAAAGAAAGTAATATCAAACGCAGAATGAAAAGGGCGAGACCTTCTTAAAATGAGGGTGACCTCACTGAAAATTGATTGAAAACTGCACTATATTGAAAAGGTCAGAGACATGGGGTTTCTGACTTTTTATTTTTATCAGGAGGACGAAGACGATGAGAATAAAGGATATTCTCGATAGCCGTTTGGTGCTGTCGTTCTGGTATAACCTAGACTACTGCTTGTCTCTTCTTAGTAAAATCTCTTCTCGTTGATTTCCTCAATGCAATCGCATTGAAAAGCATTCTATCTATTTGTTTTTTAGTCTTACGTGAAACTGCGTAGGGCAATGAGTATAAGGAAATTAACAATGAAACGTATTCCAGAACCTTTCCGTATCAAAATGGTTGAGCCAATCAAAATGACGACTTTGGCAGACCGTGAAGTCGCGTTAAAAGAAGCGGGCTATAATCCATTTCTTCTTCGTAGTGATGATGTTTATATCGATTTGCTGACTGACTCAGGCACTGGTGCCATGAGTGATAATCAGTGGGCTGGTATCATGATGGGGGATGAATCCTATGCGGGGAGTCGAAATTACTACAACCTGTGTGATGCAGTGGAGCACTTCTTCGGTTATAAGCTCACCGTGCCTGCACACCAAGGGCGTGGTGCCGAGCAAATTTTGTTCCCAGCTTTGATTGAGCGTATGCGTCAGGTGCGTGGTGGCGAAACGCCAGTCTTTATCTCGAACTACCATTTTGATACCACAGCGGGTCACATTGAACTCAATGGCGGTAAAGCGATTAACGTGGTAACGGAAGAAGCATTCGACACCACTACGCCTTATGATTGGAAGGGCAATTTTGATATCGATAAGCTGGTGGCAACAATTGAAGCGCACGGTTCGCATAACATCTGTGCAATTATCACCACGATTACTTGTAATAGCTCCGGTGGTCAGCCTGTGTCGATGGAAAACATGCGCAGTGTGTACGAGATTGCAACCAAGTACGATATTCCAGTGGTGATTGACTCGGCTCGTTACTGTGAGAACGCCTACTTTATCAAGCAGCGTGAAGCGGGTTACGAGAATAAATCGATTCTGGAAATCATCCGTGAGATGTACCAGTACGGTGATATGCTCACCATGTCAGCTAAGAAAGACCCGATGGTAAACATTGGTGGCATGTGTTGTATTCGTGATCATAAGGAGTTGTTCCAGGCGGTGCAGACGCGCTGCGTACCCATGGAAGGATTTGTAACATACGGCGGCATGGCTGGGCGTGATATGGAAGCGCTCGCTCGCGGTTTGTATGAAGCCGCGGATGAGGATTTTCTTCACTATAGAATTAGCCAAGTTCAATACTTAGGTGAGCGCTTACGTGAAGGCGGTATTCCGATTCAATACCCAACGGGTGGTCATGCGGTGTTTGTGGATGCCGCTAAGATTTTGCCACATATTCCAGCTGATCAGTTTCCTGCGCAGGTATTGTGTAATGCTTTGTACTTGGAAGCGGGTATTCGAGCAGTAGAGATAGGATCGTTGCTGCTTGGTCGAGATCCGGAAACGGGTAAACAAAAAGCGTCAGAGCTTGAGTTGATGCGTTTGACCATTCCACGTCGTGTCTACACAAACGATCATATGGATTACATTGCGGATGCGATTATCGAACTGAAAAATCGTGCACATGAGTTAAAAGGGCTCACTTTCGAGTACGAGCCACCAGTGCTGCGCCACTTTACTGCTCGATTTAAAGAGATCGATTAACTCAAGTTTAAATCTAGATAATCAAAAGGCCGCGAGTTTCGCGGCCTTTTTCGATTCGTTTATTTCTTAGCGTTACAGTTAGGCTAACTCTAACGTGATGCGAACGAACTGGTCGTCTTGATACTGCACTTCATAATTGAAGGTACCACTGGCGTAAATGCTGCCAAGGAAAAGTGAGCGTTGACTCATTGGTCCGCGGAACAGCATCGAAATAGGAGCGATTAGGGCGTTATTATCATCGAAGTGCTGATTTAAGTTCTCAGAAAGCACACACAGCAAACAGCCGTGTTGGTCGTGAGATAAGTCGACGTCTTCCGGTCGCGATAATAACACGGTAGTCCCCAGTTTCTTCTCAATCTCGTTGATCAGCAGCAAGTAGCTATCTAGATCGGGTTGAGGGTTGCTGGGTTTGTCTGCACCGACGCAGCGCTCGAGTAATACTTCCAGATTTCCGTTCTCACCTTTTGCCTGCTGAGTCAAAGACTTTAACGGCTTTTTAATCAGCTTATAGCGATTACTCTTCAGTTTTGGTTTCAGCCATTTCTGAAGTAAGTCATTACGTTCTTTAAGGGAGAGGCCATGCGAGGACGCGTGAATTTTAAAGTGCAGGTGTAATAAAGCGTGAACCGCAAGCTCACTCAGAAGTTGATTAGCATCTGTAGACTGTCTTGCCTGCTTAGAACTTTGCATTACACTCGAACAAAATTAGGGAAGAAGGATAATGGTGCCGAGAGAGGGACTCGAACCCTCACACCAAAGGCACTAGCACCTCATGCTAGCGTGTCTACCAATTTCACCATCTCGGCATCATGATGCTCTGAATACTCAGAGGCCTCGAAAGAAGCAACGCGAATTATAACCAAAATCCACCTGTTGGCGAGAGCAAAATGACGAATTTTGGCTCTTTCGAGTTTGATTGCATATTTATTGGTCACTTTTATGTTTTTTACCATCAACGCCTATCGTTATTTCCTTACTTTTATTAATGGTATGACGATAAAAGAGTGCTTTTGCCTAAATTTTGAACGCTTGAACGTTTGCGTAAATAAATGTGATGAATATCTCTTTTTGTTGGCTATACTTGCGTCCCGTTTAAGCGGGAATTAGGGTTTAGTTGTTCAGGACCCTTACCCATACAAGCCGTCACATGGAGCAGGCCAAGCAACATGCTCGCCAGCAGTGAATGACCCCACGGACCGGACCAGCTACGTTCAATTGCTTGTATAAGGTAAAAATAAGATGTCGAACTATTCGTTCTGTCTACATTCTGGATCTAAAAGTGAGTTATCACTCACTGCGTTGTCCCTTTCTTCTGCCAATTCCTTTGGCTCTTTTTTCTTTTTCAACGTTTAGTAGGTCCAGCTCATGAGTGTTCTATTTAGTCTATTTGGTATTGTTGCACTGCTAGGTTGTGCTTTCCTACTTTCTGAGGGTCGTTCTTCCATTAATTGGAAAACTGTATCTCGCGCCTTGATGCTACAAATGGGGTTTGCTGCGTTAGTGCTCTATTTCCCGTTGGGTCAAGCGGCGCTGGCGAGTTTAAGTAATGGTGTCGCGGGGCTACTCAGCTTTGCTGATGAGGGGATTAAATTCCTCTTTGGTGACCTCGCTTCTTCTGGCTTTATCTTCGCTATTCGTGTCCTCCCTATCATCATCTTCTTCAGTGCTCTTATCTCCGCCCTTTACTACTTGGGCATTATGCAAAAAGTGATTCAATTTATTGGTGGCGCTATCCAGAAGTTCTTGGGTACGAGTAAAGCAGAGTCTTTGGTTGCAACAGGGAACATCTTCTTATCTCAAGGCGAGTCACCACTTCTTATTCGTCCATTTCTTTCTAACATGACTCGCTCTGAACTGTTTGCTGTGATGGCTGGTGGTATGGCTTCAGTGGCGGGCAGTGTGCTTGGTGGTTATGCTGGTTTGGGTGTCGACCTCAAATACTTGATCGCGGCAAGCTTTATGGCAGCACCAGGTAGTTTGATGATGGCAAAAATCATCGTTCCTGAGCGTCAAACGCCAAGCGATTACAACAATATTGAGCTAGATAAATCAGAAGAAAGCAACGTAATTGATGCGCTAGCAAGCGGTGCTATGGGCGGTATGAAAGTTGCTGTTGCTGTTGGTACCATGCTTATCGCTTTCGTGAGTGTTATCGCGATGGTGAACACGGGGCTAGAAAACTTGGGCGAGATACTTGGTTTCTCTGGCGTAACGCTACAAGCGATTTTGGGTTATTTGTTTGCACCTCTAGCGTGGTTGATTGGTGTGCCAAGCCACGAAATCCTAGCTGCGGGTTCATACATTGGTCAGAAAGTGGTGATGAATGAGTTTGTTGCGTTTATCGATTTTGTGCAGCACAAAGCGACACTGTCTGAGCATGCTCAAATTATTATCACTTTTGCGTTGTGTGGTTTTGCGAACATTGGCTCAATTGCGATTCAGTTGGGCTCTATTGGCGTGATGGCACCTGAGCGCCGCAAAGATGTTGCAAGTCTAGGCCTAAAAGCGGTTGCTGCTGGTACACTCGCTAACCTGATGAGTGCTTGCTTAGCGGGCATTTTTATCTCTCTCTAATTTAGATTGAAGATCCACACTAAAAACCCGCCTAAATGGCGGGTTTTGTTATTTCTAAGGCTTGGGCATTAAGCCGTAAGGTATCGATTTAAAAGCCTCTGGGTGCTCTTGATAAGTTGGCGCTTTATGTACGCCTTTCCAATCGAGCAGCATGATGGCTAGCACGTTACGGTGTTCGCCGTACTTGAGATCAAAGTTACCGTCGACCGACGGAATCATCCCTTTTTCTGCGTTGATTGCGTGACGAATGGCTTGGCGGGTTTTCTTTACGACCGGATCATGGTCCAAGCCTGCTAACAAAAACGAAATGCCGACTTCCGCAATCACGTCTTCTTTGGCGCGCAGTAGGATAGTGTCGATATTGTTGCGAAAGTAATCATAAATCCATTGGTGTTTCTTCTCGCTTACTCGCTCCTGATAATACTGTGAATCGGCAAAGATGATGTGCGTCATACCATAGAGTTTGTTCCAATACTGCTGAGCTGAAAGCATCTTATCTTTATCGTCGGGGTAGGTGTCACGGAAGGTTTGATTGAATTTCTCGACCACATCTTGCTCTCCTAACTGACGAAGCCAGTAGACTTGGTTTGCAAGCTGAGCTGCCCATGCTTCTATCATCTCTTTGTCCGTAACGTAACGCGAGAAATCGTAGCGCCTAATAATTTTTCTCAGCGTTTTGTCTTGTTTATGTTGTAGGCCGTATTCGTTTGCTCTTGCTATTGCGCCAAGCAAATCCACACCAAGATAAAGGTACTCAGGATGGTGTTTAGTCACGGTATAGCGTCGCTGACCTCGTTCGGTTTCTTTCTCTTGATACGTGGTCAGCCTTTGAGATGAATAGAGAATGATGTCTTCTGGTTCAACGACTTCATTAGCAAATTGGTTTAACCGGCTGGCTACTTGTGCCATGTCGGTCCAAATGGCAGCGTGATATTTCTCATCTAATGTTTGGCGGTACATGCGTAAGCCAAAATGGCCCTCTTTAAACGCCGGGAAAGTGAACAGTTCTTGTTCGTAGGTACTACGAATCAACTGCGCTGATTGAGTATTATCGAGAAGCGGTACGTCTTCCTGTGATGCCTGAGCAGCAAAGGTAAGTGAGCAAGAGAGTAAGACCGCTAAGCTAAGAGGTTTAATACGCATAAATCCATTCCCTATGAAGTCCTGAGCCTAAACCTACCATCAATATTAATTGAGAATGTAAAAGCTGAGTCAATAGTTGAAAATTTGCCTAAAAGTCAGGTTGATACGTTCATCTTTGGTTTTCGCGGTTTTTGGTACGCAGTGCTTCCAGTGATGCTGAAGCTCGCCAGCCATAATCAGTAAGGAGCCGTGAGAAAGCTCGTATTCAATCTCAGTTTTACAATGTAAATTTCTAAGCAAAAATCGACGTGTTTCACCTAAGTTCAAAGATGCGATAACAGGGTTTCTACCTAACTCTGGTTCATTATCTTGGTGCCAGCCCATTGAGTCTTGGCCGTGTCGATATAAGTTAGCGAGAACAGAATTAAAAGTGACATCAGCAACTGATTCACAACGCACCTTGAGCTGAGTTAACTCAGGAGTCCAAGGGTGAGGCTGCATGGTTAAGCCTGAGTAAGTATATGCTGCATCACCGTGCCACGCTTGTAAGCGAGGTTGAAGTACTGACTTGCCGAACATAGTAATGTCTTCTTGGTGCCATGGCAGTGTCTTTCGAAGTTGGTCAAAGTAATTATCCGCCTCAAGATGGTTAAGAAATTGAGGATCATAATAAAGTTTTCCTCTTTCTACTTCTTGCCATAGATCGCCGCCAAATAAATCGCCTTGTTGATGCATCATCTCACACCTAAAACATAAAAGTTGTCAATCACTGTTACCTTTCTGATTATGATTGGTTATTCTTGTGATAATAAGAATTTTAACAATAAATAAAAAATCTCGTAGTTGTATACGAGTTGTGGGGAGAAAATGCGTTATTTACCCAGAAAACGATGCTATTTTGCATTGTTCTTCCTCACCTTTTTCGCTTTGTGTATTGGGGTTATCGAGCTGTTAAATCGAAACCAGCAAGAGCTTCACAAAGAGCGAGTTCAAGTTGAGGCCAAAGAACAACTTTCCATTCTCCGTTCCAATTTGGAAGCGGTACTTATGGCGGATATCTACAAAGCCAGTACTTTAGCGACACTCATTACGTTACTTCCTAAAAACCAAGAAGAAGAATTGAGTATCGCCGCTCACCGAATCCTAAATAAAAGTAAACATATTACAATCATCGGTATCGCGAAAAATGATGTAATTAGTCATGTATTTCCACGCCAAGGTAATGAGCGCCTAATCGGCCTTGATTACCGCGCAGTGCCACAGCAGTGGGTACAGGTGCAAAAAGCCAAGGATGTACAAGAAATTTTCATCGCAGGGCCAGTGACTTTGATTCAAGGTGGCCGAGGTTTGATCGTGCGTGTGCCTGTTTTTCTTGATCCTCCAATGAATCAGGACTACTGGGGAGTGATCAGTGCGGTGATTGATTTCGATGCTCTGATGAGAGAAACCGGCGTAATTGATTTCTCGTATCGTTACCCTTTAATGATCCGTGGTTACGATAGCGGTGGCTCATTTGGTGATGCTTTCTTTGGCGCGCAAAGTGTAAATAGCATGGTATATGCAAAAGAGATGGTTCATTTTCCTTATGGTGGGTGGAGTATGGTGGTTTTCTCTGGAGGCAAAGCTGATCGCCAAATCTCTTGGCATCAGTTGCATTTAGCTAGAGTAATCGGCTATCCCATTATATTCGCACTTAGCCTCGCGCTGTTCGCCATTTATCGACTGTATACCATTGCAGATGACAGAGCTTTACACGATGAACTCACGAATTTACCAAACCGTCGCTATTTTATGAAGTTTTACAAGCAGCAGTTCGAAATAGCGAAACGTTATAAAAAGCGTTATAGCTTCGCCTTAATTAATATTGACCTAGATAGGTTTAAACACATTAACGACACCTATGGTCACGACGCAGGTGACAAAGTTTTAATCGCTACGGCTGAAAGGGTAAAAAGCTCTCTGCGTAAATCAGACATCGTGGCCAGAATGGGCGGTGATGAGTTTTTAGTTGTAGTTCATCACCCAGGAACGGAAGAAAATGTTCAGTCCCTTCTACAAAAACTTCGATTAGCGCTATGCTCGACGCCCGTCATTTACGATGAAACGCTTATCTATTTGAAAGCCAGTATTGGGTACGCGATATTTGACCCGAAAATGTCATCTCCTGAGCAAATGATGAAAATAGCCGATGAGAGAATGTATCAACAAAAGCATGGCGGATGAGCCTGAACCCAGTTTCAATAAGGGGTTAGAAGAATGGTAAAGTTGGGAGCCCGAAATCTCATCATCATTGAGGTGCAAGAATATGTGACTTCATATGTTCACAGACACTTTGCTGAGAGAGTCGTTATTAGCAGTGCATTCAGTGGCATATTTGCATAATGTTGCATTTTGCAAATGCAGTTTGCGAAATTAATGGTTAATAAAGCAACGATATGCATCTGGATCTACTAAAAAACGGCTTTTTTAAAGTTGGCACGCATCGTGCATTACTTAGAGTGACCCTTATTAAGCCGAGGGTCACCTAGCCAACTGACGTTGTTAGTGAATACAAATTGTTCACAAGTATATACCGCCAATCACGTTTATTGTGATTGGCGTTTTTTCTTTCTAAAGCCCGATGATATTCACGTCGCTGCCCGTCTCATCAGCTTCTCCGCACTTGCTGTAACAACTAGGTTGTCTTGGACAAACCGCCCCTCTGGAGCAGATCAACCTTGCTTGGGTTTGAATCCCGCGCTCTATCCAGTTGATGTTTAATATCTTAGCGATAGTCGTTAAGTCTTTTTTGATGTGGGGAGGAATAACACTACTTCCGCCGGAAGCGACACAAAGGGACTTAAGTTCTTCCGCTATGGAAACGGCATCGCCACCTTGTGCAGAAATGGCAGGGTTAAGATCAATACCGGCACATAGCACGCGATTATTCCCCGCAGGATCAAATACGTTGACCGATTCGCAGCAGTAGATACGTGGCTCGTCGCCAACATTTAAAATCGAAATTTGCGCTGAACTGGTATCCAAAGGCTGGGAAAGGCGTCGGAATACCGCCCAGTGCTGGCAAGGGTCGTTCACTTTGCGCATGTTACCCCAAGGCAATGGAATACCATTTCCGCGATACACGGCTTTTAACTTGCCAGGGCCATAGGCATCAAAATAGTGCCAATGAGGGTAAGGCGAGACCACCGTCATGCGACGCATTGCAACAGAAGGAGAAACCCCCGCCTTTTTGTGAACATCAATCTCGTAACCAGAACGGTCAAGCAACTGACGAAAGGGTACTTTGGGGCAGAGTAGGGCACCGGCAAAGAAGCTGGACTCAAAATCACGCCAAGCTTGCAGGATATCTTGCGAATTGAGTTCAGAGTTAGACACAGGGCTGTCCATTTGCTCCCAATTGTTTTGATGCCCGATAGATAAAACGTTATTCATTGCATCGCTGCTATGGAGCACTCGATGGCCGATATATACCGCCAAGTCATACTTCAATCGGGTTGGATAGTCACGCATTCGTTTATTGAGATAAATAGTCCCAGGTGGCTCCATGAAAGACGTAATCAACTGTTTGGCGCTGACGCCCAGTTCATCAATCACATCTTGTGGCGCTCGATCTACCCAGCGGATATCCAATCCCATACTCTTTGCAATGTCTACGAGATCTTCTACAGATAGATTCAACCGCTTCAAGCCGACCTCTTCGGCGGCGCGCTCTAAATCAGGAAAATGGTTTTGATGGTTTTCTTGGTGTGCGCGGATCAGTAAGTGGGCGAATTGACGCCCCGTGATACCTGTTTGGGAGAGCATTTCTGGTATCGCGATTTGAAGAATATCATTGGAAAACAGGAAGCTCGGCTCCAACGCCATGCCACTAATCCCGCCACGATTTCCTTTGTTGGGTGTGATGGCTTCTAATTCGGGTTCATCATCTAAAAACCACGCCGGATCTTTTTGAAAAACTTCCGCGATCACTTCGAGCATATCGATACTCGGTACGCGTTTTCCGCGCTCAATCATCGAAAGGTAAGAAACCGAAGGAGCGTACTCTGGATTAATTCTTACACAACGGGCAGACAAATCTTCCATCGTTAAATGGTTGTTTTTTCTTAGGTTACGAATTTTCGTACCAAGAAAATGAGACTGACGAATAAGGCTTTTTGACACAGACATTTTGTAAAATTCACATTGTAAAATTTTTGTTGTGAAATTGTAGTCAATATTTCGCTAGTCTACATAATGAGCAGGCAAGGAAATTAACCATCCACTTCACAGAATTGCCTGAAACTTAAATAAAGGATTTAAGTTTTTACTCTAGGACGAGTTTTTAAGTGCGAGGATATGACGATGAATATGCTGAACTTCGATAAAAAAGAGATGCAACAACAACAACGCCCATTTATCGCTGAAGCCGTATTTGCCGTCGAAGCGGTAAGTGCTGAGCAGCAGAGTGAGAAACAAGTAAAAGCGAAGCAACTGCTTGACCGCATGTTCCCATTGGAGAACGGGTCGCACCAAGATGTATCAAGTTACGTGATTGATTACCGCCATGTTTTGGCTTATTTCAAAGACGGTACACACAGCGGCCTGAAAAGCCCAAAACACTTCGTGGCGTACACTGGTGAAAAGGAAGATCCAAAATCGATTTTGTTTAAAGATGATTCGGGCAATCATGTAGAAGTGCTGTTTGGCTGTCATAAAGGCACTGGTTGCGTGGAATTAGTGGACATTGATGATATTCAATTGGAAACTCGCACGACGTTTCATCCTGAACTAACTTGCAATGCACCAACCGCGATGCGCCATTGGATAAGTCTAATCAAAGGCGACAAAAAAGGTAAGCCGATGGCATGCAGTGAAGATAAAGAATATACCGCAAAAAATGGTGACGACTACATTCTAAGTTACTGTTACAGCGTCGATTAAGATACTCATGATTAGATACAAAAACCCCGCACTTTACAGCGCGGGGTTTTCTTTTTCATCATAAAAGTCGTTTTCTCTTAGCCAGTTTATTTAAATTGGCATCACGCGGTTACGACCGAGTTGTTTTGCTTCATAAAGCTGTTTATCGGCTTTATTGATTAAGGCTTCAGGCGTATCACCCGGCTCAAATTCTGCTACCCCAAAAGAAGCGGTAATGCTGTGAACTTGTGTGCCTGAGCGCTTATCTTTGATACGCAGTTTTTCTATCATCCGGCGTAGTGTGTCTGCATATTGGCGAGCAATTCGCAGAGATTTGTTAGGTACAATTAACGCGAATTCTTCACCACCAAAACGGTACGCACATATCCCATCTCGACAGCTTTGTTGTAGCCGGCGGGCAATGGCTTTTAATACTGTATCGCCAAAAAGGTGCCCGTAATTGTCGTTAAATGATTTGAAATGATCGATATCAAGCATGATTAAGGTCATTGCCTGATTTGATGCGATAAGTGAAGAGAGATCTTTGTCAAATGCTCGGCGGTTGTATAGGTTTGACAAACCATCGAACAACGCATCTTGCTGTACTTCAGCCAGTTGATTTTTGAGGCGAGAAATTTCTTCACTCGCGTTAGTCAATTGGCTATTCAAAAACTTTGTTGAGTGACGAATTTCGTGTGACTCTGCGACAAGTTGACGAATCACCACCATCACTTCTTCAATGCTTAGGCTATTGTCCTCAACTTTTTCCAGTTTATTAAAGCTTTTGTCTACCATCTCAGAAAAGGAGGAAGTATCTGAAATCGTATCGCTCATTGAACTGGATACTTCATGTAGCAGAACTTCTACATTGGTTCTAAGATCTTCAAGGCTGGTTTCTGCTTTGCTGGCCACATAGTTGTTGTAAAGCTGTTTATTGGTTGCTGGCGGGCAAATACCGTAGTTTTCTAACACCGTGTCTAACTCAAAGTTGAGTTCTGGAATGGTCTTGTCAACGTAGGTATACCAAAGCGCGTAGTTGGCTGGCGTGGCAGCAACATGGTTTTTGATCATCAGTGGGACCGCTTTTTTTAAATTAGCGGTTGATTTCTTAAACTCGTCGGTCATTTCTGCGATGGTACTAGCAAAATGGGATTGGGCTTAGATTAACGGATATTAACTAATGTCGCTTTAATTTTTATCACTTTTGCATGGTTTATATAGAAAATGAGTGATTAAGATCGTGATCAATACCGTTGGATTCAAATTTTATAAAATATCAGTATGAAACATGTACAGGCATTTGGTGGTATTGCGTGTTTTGAGATATCCAGCAAATGGATTCCGTGTGAACGTTAGTAACCTAATGATCGTCAAACTCTCGTTTTCGTATAAAAGCAAGTAAATCAAAAGGCTTAACGTCAGGGTCTCCGTGAAAAGAACTCGTAGACGAAGAATTAACATCTGAGGGTGCGAATTGAAAAAGAAAATAGGACTTTATTGGTTCACGAACGACTTGCGATTGCACGACAACCCACTGTTGAAAAGCGCCAGTGTAGAAATGGACGAGTTAATTTGCTTGTATTGCTACCCTTCAATGACGCCTTACTTGCATCACTTTGCGCAGGAAGCCTCTTTCGGGCGTGCGAAATTGCAGTTTCTCGACGCATCGCTTAGTGAACTCAATCAATCTTTGAATCATCTTGGTCAGCGATTATGGGCGGTTGAACTAACGCCCGATCAAGCAATCAAGTATGCTGTTAATCGCTTCGGCGTCACACATATATATGCTGACGCCTTTCCCGGTTCGGATGAGCAACAAGCGTTAGATCGCGCAGTTGAAGGCGCGTCTCATGTAAAAATAAAACAGCAAGCAATCCGGACCCTGTTAAGGGAAGAACAACTGCCATTTGACTTGAGCAATCTGCCTACGACTTTCACGCAGTTTAGAAAGCAAGTTGAAGGTTTAGACATCTCTCGGCCCCACGAGAGTATCCGTTCGTTACCTCCAATTCCTTTAGGTGTGAATCTTCCTTCCGTTACTGCATATTACTTTGACACAAAAGCTGCGTTTCATGGTGGAGAAAGCCGCGGGCTTGAACATTGTCGCCAGTATTTTGCTTCCACACTAGCCAGTGAATACAAACAAACACGCAACGGTTTAGATGGCATGGATTACTCTACCAAGTTCTCTCCTTGGTTAGCTAATGGGTGCCTTTCTCCGAGAACTGTTTATGCCATGTTGAAACGTTATGAAGCGGAGAATGGCGCAAATGATTCAACCTACTGGATTTACTTCGAACTGCTTTGGCGTGAATACTTTTATTGGTATGCCCGTCGATACAAGCGACAGCTCTTCCGATTCGGTGGCATCCAAAATCGAGCACCACTCACCAGCTTTTACGCGCACCGTTTCCAACAATGGAAGAAAGGTGAAACGCCATTTCCTATCGTCAATGCGTGTATGCACCAACTTAATGAAACCGGTTATATGTCGAATCGTGGCAGACAGTTAGTCGCCAGTTGTTTAGTGCATGAGCTTGGCCTCGATTGGCGTTATGGCGCGGCATACTTTGAGTCACAACTGGTTGATTACGATGTGGCATCGAACTGGGGAAACTGGCAATACTTAGCAGGCGTTGGTGCTGATCCGCGTGGTTCACGACAATTCAACCTCGAAAAGCAAACCGAAATGTACGATCCGCACATGGAGTTCATCGATAAGTGGCAAGGTCGTTGTGCTGGTGCACATTTGGATAGTGTAGACATGGTCGATTGGCCTATCGTAATGGGCAGCAGTGATAAAGCTTCGTCATCGGAGAAACCGTAATGCGATTTGAAACCGTACGATTGATCTTGGGCGATCAACTTAACAGTGAGCACTCTTGGTTTCAGCAACCGGATGAGCAAGTGCTTTACCTGATTGCAGAACTCAAGCAAGAGAATACTTACGTCACGCACCATATTCAGAAAGTGTGTGCGTTCTTTTCTGCAATGGAACAGTTTGCGAAAGAGCGTCAGAGCGAGGGTCACCAAGTTCTGCACCTCACATTGGATGACACACAAACCTTCGACGATCTTGAGCAAGTCTTGCAACACTACGTAAGCGAAGTTGGTGCAAGTAAGTTTGAATATCAACGCCCCGATGAATACCGTTTACTAGAACAGTTAGCCAAACTAAAGCTTGATGGGGTCGTGGCACGTTGTGTCGATTCGGAACACTTTTTGTTGCCGTTTGAAGAAATAGAATTGCAGTTTCCTCAAGGCAAACACATCATGATGGAGCACTTTTATCGCCGCATGCGCAAGCGCTTCGACATCTTGATGCAAGACGGAAAGCCTGTAGGCGGGAAATGGAATTACGATGCCAACAACCGTAACAAGCTCAAAGCCAAAGACATTGAACAACTGCCACAACCTTTGATGTTCAGTACCGACGTGCGTGGCATTGTTGAGCGGTTGGCAAAACATGACATCGAAACCATCGGAAATCTTGAAGGAGACTTGTTGTGGCCGAACAATCGCGCGCAGAGCTTGTCTTTACTCGCGCATTTCTGCCAAGTCTGTCTACCGCTGTTCGGTCGTTTTCAAGACGCCATGACAGGTCAGCACGATGCTAAGTGGAGCTTGTATCACAGCCGAATTTCATTCTCGCTGAACAGCAAAATGCTGCACCCGAGAGAAGTCATAGATGCATCACTCAAGGCATTTCATTCCAACGCGGACATCGACATTTCTCAAGTAGAGGGGTTTATTCGCCAAATCTTAGGATGGCGAGAGTATATCCGAGGCGTCTACTGGGCGAATATGCCTCATTACCCGAAAAAGAACGAGTTGGGCGCAGAAAGAAAGTTGCCAGACTTCTTTTGGAATGGCGAAACCAAAATGGCCTGTATGCGCAATGCGATTAGTCAGTCTCTCGATTATGCCTACGCACACCACATCCAACGTTTAATGGTGACTGGTAATTTTTGCTTGTTAACCGAGATCGACCCAGATCAAGTGGATGAGTGGTATCTCGGTATCTATGTGGATGCAATTGAGTGGGTAGAAATGCCGAACACTCGTGGTATGGCATTGTTTGCAGATGGCGGCATTGTTGGCACCAAACCTTACGCAGCGAGTGGCTCTTACATCAACAAGATGAGCGACTACTGCAAGGGCTGCCATTACGACAACAAATCGCGCAGTGGAGAAGGCTCTTGTCCGTTTAACAGTCTTTATTGGCGCTTTATGAACAAGCACGACAAGCGTCTCGCAACCAATCCACGAATCGGGATGATTTTCCGCTCTTGGGACAACATGGAAGAACAGCAGCGCCAAGCGATACTCGATACCGCAGAGCATTACATAGAAAACGTGGAGAACTTGTGATGGAAATTCTCATCATCGGTGGCAATGGTGGAATTGGTTTGGCGGTGGTACAAGAAGCCGCAGTTCGGTTCCCTCAAGCTCGCGTGCATGCCACTTATCGTAAGCAGCAACCAGATTGGCAACACCCAAATGTCTTTTGGCATCAAGTGGATGTATCGCAAGAAGGGGAGGTAAAAGCGTTCAGTGAGCAGATTGAACACGTCGATTGGTTGGTGAACTGCGTTGGTATGTTGCACACCCAAGAGAAAGGCCCTGAGAAGAACCTTAGCTCGCTCGACACTGACTTTTTTCAGCAAACCATCACGGTTAATACTTTGCCAAGTTTACTGTTGGCGAAATACTTCACGCCCAAGCTAAAACGCAGTACTGCACCTAAGTTTGCGACCATTTCGGCCAAAGTTGGCAGCATTAGCGATAATCAGTTAGGTGGTTGGTACAGCTATCGAGCATCAAAAGCCGCATTAAACATGTTCCTCAAAACCATGTCGATCGAATGGCAAAGAATGGTCAAACATGGCACGGTGCTTTCACTTCACCCTGGAACCACAGATACCGCTTTGTCGGCACCTTTTCAAACCAATGTCCCAGAGGGAAAGTTGTTCACGCCAGAGCGAGTTGCTAAGGATTTATTAGGCTTGATAGAAAAAGCAACCCCGCAAGATAGCGGGGCGTTTTGGGCTTATGATGGGACGTTATTACCTTGGTAAGAGAACGCGTACAAACGTTAATACAAATGAAATAACATACTCCAGAGAGGGTCGGAGTGACCTACGTTTTCGTTGATTTATTTCTTCGGCAACGCTCAGAACAATAAACGATTTCCTCCCAATTTCGCGCCCACTTATTTCTCCAAGAAAACGGGCGCTGACAGACCGGACAGACTTTCATGGGAAGGTTGGATTTAAAACCTT
The DNA here is from genome assembly GCF_033337975.1 of Vibrio sp. Vb2880. Lineage (NCBI taxonomy): Bacteria > Pseudomonadati > Pseudomonadota > Gammaproteobacteria > Vibrionales > Vibrionaceae > Vibrio > Vibrio sp. Vb2880. Next base: position 368,186 of record NZ_JAWORT010000002.1, on the reverse strand, counting down.
TCATCGCGCTGAATGTTCACTCCTAATTTGGTTAAAATTACTTATCAAATAGGTACAGGTAATCGCCGTAGCCTAAACTCGCCATCTTGTTCACAGGTACAAATTTCATCGCAGCAGAGTTCATGCAATAGCGTAATCCCGTCGGCTTAGGACCATCTTTAAACACGTGACCTAGGTGTGAATCACCAAACTTACTGCGGATCTCCGTTCTAGGGTAGAGCAGTTTATAATCGGTTTTCTCCACGATGTAACCCGGGTTAATTGGTCGAGTAAAGCTTGGCCAACCTGTGCCAGATTTGTATTTATCAGTAGAAGAAAATAGCGGCTCACCGGTCACAATATCAACATAAATTCCCGCTTCTTTGTTGTCCCAGTATTCATTATCAAACGGACGCTCCGTGCCTTCTTCTTGCGTCACGTAATACTGTAGCTCTGTTAAGTTTGATTTGATTTCAGACTGAGCAGGTTTACTGTACGCTTTCACTTTCGAAAGCAGCTTTTTTTCTTCAATCAACTGTCGAAGTGTTTTAGGGCTTTCTTTTCGATCTTCACCAAACACTTCGTCGAGGTATTTATCGCGACCTGATGCGTAGCGGTAGTATTTGTATTTCAGACTACTCTTTTTGTAGTAATCCTGATGGTAAGACTCCGCAGGGTAAAACTTTTCAAACTCGATCAGCTCTGTTTTCAACGGTTTTGGATAGATCATCGCCTTGTCGATTTCCATCATAAACTGCTTAGCAATCTGCTTTTGCTCCGCATTATGATAGAAGATCGCCGGACGGTATTGAGGACCACGGTCAACAAATGAACCTTTATCGTCGGTAGGGTCGATATGACGGAAGAAGTAATCCAGCACTTGTTCGTAGTTCACAACAGCAGGATCGTACTTCACCTCAATCACTTCAATATGACCAGATTTACCAGAAGAGACTTGGCGGTAAGTCGGGTTTTCAATATGACCACCTGAATAACCTGATACAACATCGATTACGCCGGGCAGTTGCTCTAAATCCGATTCTGTACACCAGAAACAACCGCCAGCTAGCGTTGCGATTCTTGTATTCTCTGAAGCCTTCAGCTTATCCATCGTATCGGCGGTACCTGTTTTACTCAATAGTAGAAACAAGACTGGAAGTGCGAAGGAGAAACCGGCCAATAACTTAGACATATTCTTCATAGCTACCTCATCGTTATTTTTGTAGAAAGTGTTACTTGAATAAAAAGTGTTACGTATAGAGAAAGGTAACCGAGCGAAAAAATTACAGTAATGTTGAAAATTCCGTTGCCCTTTTATGCGATAGAGCTAAAGTATCGACAAGAAACATACCGCTAGTAAGGGCAACGATGCCTTGAATAAGCGATGCTAAATGAGGTAAATCATGCAAGCTGAAGTTAAATGGATAGAAGATTTTAAATTCCTTGGGCAATCTCAGTCGGGCCACTCCGTAGTGATGGATGGCAATGGCGGTGCAACCGCACCAAGCCCAATGGAAATGGTACTAATGGCTGCTGGTGGCTGTAGCTCTGTCGATGTTGTTGATGGTTTGAAAACAGCAGGCCAAAAGGTTTCGTCAGTTAATGCCAAGCTAACCACAGAGCGTCGTGAAACCGCGCCGCGTATCTTTACGCAAGTGAATATCCACTTTGAAGTGTCAGGTGACGAGCTTGACCCAGAAGTCGTAGCAAAAGTGGCGGCTGACTCGCTAGAAAAATACTGCTCGGTTTGCTTAATGCTAGGCGAAGGTGTTGAGATGACCCACAGTTGGGAAATTGTGTAAGTCGACAAACTCCACAAAATATAAAAACAGGAAAGAGAAAAGTCCGGGCTTTTCTCTTTTTTTATTTCACAGTTCACGTACCTTGTGAAGAATCTGAAAGCAGTAATTGCAGGTTGTAGGAGTCTTCCAGTGACAGAACTAGAAAAAATGATGTCTGGCCAGGTCTTTGATGGCATGGACAAAGAAATTGACGCCATTAGAAGCCATGCTCTTCAAGCACTTAGAGCACTTAACAATAACACCGACGAAAGTCAGCGCGACGAATTGCAAAAGCAGCTATTTGGCAAGGTAGGCCGTTGTATTGTCCAGTCCCCTTTTCATTGTGAATTTGGTAAGACCATCGAAATAGGTGAAGAAACCTTTATCAACATGAACGTGGTCATGCTCGATGGTGCCAAAATTACCATTGGGAACCACGTGCTCATTGGACCGAGCGTGCAATTCTATACCGCTTCTCATTCTGTTGATTACCGAAGTCGTCGACGTTGGGAAACGTTTTGTAAACCTATCACGATTGAAGATGATGTGTGGATTGGCGGAAATTCCGTCATCAACCAAGGTGTAACAGTTGGCGCTCGCTCGGTGATTGCGGCGAACTCGGTCGTTAACCATGATGTGCCGCCAGATTGTCTATACGGAGGCACGCCAGCTAAGTTGATTCGTCGTCTCAACGAAGAAGAATTATTGTAAGAGAGCAAGCGTCGTTGTGACAATTATATAGCTTTCGAGAAGAATATAGCTTATTCGAGTTACATTAAGCCCAAATAAGCTATTTCTACATTATTCAACTTCAAAGTTTCAACTTGAACTTGAAAAACAATAAGGTATTAAGGGTTTAAACTATCTACTAATGCGAGTATTCCAGCTGAAGAGAATACGACTATCAGCATAGAGGAGTTTATAATAATTATTCCTATTAATAGAATTGATAGTGAGCGGTACCATCTAGGCACTTCTTTGGAGATATCGGGTAACTTTCGTTTTTTACCTGAGCTAGGTTGGACGATTAAACGAACAAACATCAATGTTCGGAAAAATGCGTAAGGCCATCCCGTAAATAGAGCTAGTTCGAAAGTGTTAAAATAAGGTTCTGTAAAGTAACTATTGACAACTTTTTTTGGCATTAAAATATGCATGATACCTATAAATAATGTCTGGAGAAAAATAATCAATATTCCAGAAAACATTAAGTATCCAATAATATTCCAAACTAATTGCATATGGCACCCAAGTTTGTCTTTGAAACTAAGTCAGGCTGAGAGCCTAAGTTGTTGTATGTAAGCACAGCTGCTTTACCGGAGGCGTACCCAATAGCGGTAGTACCGGCAGCGAGTACAATGGCAGTCCCCCAGCCAATAGGGTTTGATACTAAAAATAGACCGACTAACGCGCTGGTACCCATTCCTACAACTGTGCTAGTTATTGACTCAACAAAAATTTCATTCTTCTCATGTTGGTCTTGTGTATTCGCAATCTGAATGCAGGAAGCCGTCAGACCAACACCGACTAAAACATGTCCGCCCACTTTAGATGCTTGAGCTATTTTATTCAGTTTTTCGGCTTGTTTAACTATATGAGCATTCGCAGGTAACCCTCCACTTCGAGCTATGCGAATAGACTGGTGAGTCGTTTTGTTGCCAAATAACAGCTTTTCCATAGGGCCAACATTTTTCTTTAGTAGGTCTAAATGTTTTTTACGTCGACCATCATATTGTCCTTTACTTATTACTCCGTTTTTATAGTTTGCGTAAAGGTCGTTGATGTTCTCAATGAGCTTAATATTTCCTTTACTCATCAAGTTACCTGTAGCACCCATCAAGGTACCTCCTGGAATAGTAATCATATTGGCGTTGTTTTCTAACCATGCCAACGCCCAAAACATGTCAGCATGTTGCGGTGGAACTTGATTTGAGATTGATTTTGGAGGTTGATTGTAGCTGAGAAGATTGGGAGGCAAAACTTTATGGGGAGGAGAGCTGGGCATTTGAGGTTTAGACGCTGGGTAGGTCCCTAGCTTCGCGATACTTTTAGGAGGTAACGCATTGTTACTTTGAGTTTTAAGTTGAGAGCTTGATTTGGGTAGAGCTGATAACCAAATGATATCGCCAGCTCTAATGCGGTTAGGATCTGAAATATGCTTGTTTAATGTCATTATATGAGTCAGTACCATCTGATAGTCCTTGCTACCATATGGAGCACCATACATGTTTAATATAATTGATGATAAGTTATCATGAGTTTTTATTTTATACTCAAATAATCCCGACACAGAGCACCTCTAGCTAATAATTTGTTTGTGCAGATACTAACAAAAAACTATATTTAATAAGGTTTATTTTTTGTATTCTAGACTTTCATTTTAAAAAGTTAAAAATTAGCTGATGTATTTATTATTTGTATGAAATTGTTAATGTGATTTTTTACATTTAAAGTGTGATATTAAACTTGGTTGGATAAGTGAAGGTCATACATGATTTGCTAGTGATAAAAAACCTGCGATAAAAAATACAAGTGCTAACATTGTAGAGTTTATGATAATTACCCATATTATTATGAAGGATAATAGGCGGTACCACCTAGGCACCTCTTGGGATACATCGGGTAACTTTCGCTTTTCACCTGAGCTAGGTTGAATGATTAAACGAACAAACATCAATGTTCGGAAAAATGCTTAAGGCCAACCTCCAAATATAGTTGGTCGTGTATAAAATTGATAAACTTAAATGGCGAGATGTAAGCCTTGCACAACTAACAAAGGTTGGTTAAACAAGGCTAATAGTCGGTTATGGATGAATAACGATTTGTTGCTCCTCTGTCATCACAAGTGTCGCTTTGCTTTGTTCGATAAGTTGGGCAGCATAAGAAGGGGTAACTGCCTGCATATCACCTTTAGATCGAAGAGTTAAAGACTCCCACGCTTGATCTCGATATTTCCCTGCTTGGGTGTATTGAATCAGTACTTTCATAGCTTCACGCTCCGGTGTGGTTGACGTGCTACTTAAGTTAACGATCTTAGGTTGGTTGCGCATCTGTTAAAAATGAAACATTAGTTTAACTAAATGTGCCTTTCCAAATATCTCGCATTGAGCAGAGCAATGTAGAATCCTTGTGATGGAAGGATGAAGAACACTCAATCTTTCGATTCATACTGCGCAATATAATGTTTGAGAGATTTGGTTTCCGCACTCTGAAACTCTTCATCGTGCATACGCAGTGCTTGGATACGGTCGAGGCGGAACTGGCGGTAGTCATCGCGCAATTCGCACCAGGCGACCAGCGTCCAGACTTTGCCCCAAAAGAACTGGCCTAACGGTTGGATTTTTCTTTCGGTCACTTGTCCGCTTTCATCTTGGTAATCCAAACTGACCTTAAACTGATGATCAATCGCGTGGCGCAGAAGCTGCCCTCGTTTGGCAGTCTCGGATTGGGTGTGATAATCGGGCACAATCAGCGGACAATCTTCCACTTGTTGTTTGAGCTTATCGGGCAATACCGAAAGTATTTTGGTGGACGCAGAGTGAGACGCTTCGGCGAGTTCAACATCCGACCAGGCTCGAACCATCCGCATACCCAGTTCAAGCGCCATCATCTCTTTTTCTGAGAACATCAAAGGCGGCAGATGAGAGCCAGCTTGCAACAGGTAGCCGACACCTGCTTCACCTTGAATCGGAACACCAGAACTGAGCAACGACTGAATATCGCGATAAATCGTACGTTCGCTAACTTCCATTCTTTCTGCGAGCTCTTTCGCTGTCACGGCGTAACGCTTTGCGCGCAGAAGCGTCAGTAGCTCAAACAGTCGTTCTGATTTGCTCATGATGTTCCTTATCTAGACCTACTGGTTGTTAGTGGTAGTGTGGCTGATTACTTCTCTAGCTCACTGCACATTTTTAAGTTGTGATGTTTAAGCTCGAAGCTTTCGCAGTCAATCATTGATAACAGAGGCTGAAATTCAACGGCTTGCTTAATCTGGTTTCCCGCCTGTTTTGCATCGTCCATTGAACGCCAGTAAATGATGTCTGTCCACACATCGTCCGTCGCTTCGTGACTGAGTGAGCGATACAAAAAGCCCGGCAGATTCTTCACAAACGTTTGTGACTGTTTGGCAGCGGCGATCGCGTCTTGCTCTGTTGTGCCTGCGGTTAGACGAAATTGCACAGTTTCGATAACGGTTTCCATATTGTGATTCCTTATTGGTTTTGGCGGATTGCCTGTTGAGTTCCAAATAAGGTTACGCGGATGGAATGTCAGAACATGTCAGTAGTGAAATCTCACTCACTTATCATCAATATGGCTATTTTTCTGGGCTGTTGTAACGATCCCAGTAAGGTAAATCTGTACCGAGTTTTTCGCTGATAAAATCGATAAAGGCTCTTACTTTCAACGTCATGTGCTTGCGCTCAGGAAAAACCGCATAAATGGCGTGTTCTGGTAGAGAATACTCTTCCATCACCGGTTTTAGATTTCCTGCGGCAAAGTCTCTTCCTGCAATAAATGTTGGCAGTTGCGCAATGCCCGAACCTCTTAACAGCAACTGGCGAATAGCTTCGCTGTTATTGACGATAAAGTGTCCTTTTGGAAGCACCTTGTATTCGCTGCCGTTGTTGATGAACATCCATTCGACGCCGCCACGGAAATAGGAGTAGCGCAGGCAGTTGTGACTGACTAAATCACTTGGTTTTTGTGGTGTTCCAAACTCCGCTAAGTAATCTGGCGAGGCACAAAGCACACTTTTACAAGGGGCGAGACGTTTTGCGATGAGATTGGAAGAGGTGAGTTCACCAATACGTATCCCCAAATCAAAACCGTCCTTAACCAAATCGACCATTTTGTCTTCGAGGTTTAAATCCACTTCAATTTTCGGGTAACGAGCGAGAAACTCGCTGATCAAAGGCGCGATATGCAGCACACCGAAAGACATCGGCACGGTAATTTTGAGCCGACCTTGTGGAGAGCCTTGCAGTTCCGATACCGCGTCTACGCCTTGCTGGGCTAGGTTGAGCGCTTGAGAGGCGTACTCAAAATAGCGTTCTCCTGCTTCGGTCAGGCTCAGCTTACGCGTAGTTCGATTAAGGAGACGAATGCCCAAATCGTCTTCTAGTTGGTTGATGCGTTTGCTGATCGCCGATTTCGTCAGATTCAGCTGTTTGGCCGCAAGGGAAAAGCTGCCGCATTCGACAACAGCAACAAAAACGGGCAGGGAGGCAATCGCGTTCACATCAATCTCCTATTATCGTGAAGCATTTATTGTTGAGCACAAGGATACAATTAATTTCCAATTATAGAGATTATCTTCAAGAAGAAAACAATCTAGACTATGCACCAGTATTACGACCTTGATTTTGGGAAGAAGAAAATGAAGTACGATTGGATCCTGTTTGACGCTGACGAAACCTTATTCCACTTTGATGCTTTCAAAGGTTTGCAGCTTATGTTTTCTCGCAAAGGCGTAGATTTTACTGAACAAGATTTTGCTCATTACCAAACCGTAAACAAACCGCTTTGGGTGGATTACCAAGATGGCAAAGTAACGGCAGATGAGCTAAAACATAAGCGTTTTACCGAGTGGGCTGAGAAGCTGAATACCACAACAGCAGATCTCAATAGCGCATTTTTAGAAGCAATGGCCGATATTTGCAGCTTGTTGCCAGGTGCAAAAGAGCTGATGGAAGCGCTGCAAGGCAAAGCCAAAATGGGCATCATCACCAACGGTTTTACAGAGTTGCAAGCAATTCGCCTTGAGCGCACAGGGATGACTGAGTACTTCGATAAAGTGGTGATCTCTGAACAAGTGGGCGTAGCAAAACCGGACTTAGGTATTTTTGAATACGCGATGCAGCAAATGGGCAACCCATGCAAAACGCGCGTACTGATGGTGGGTGACAACCTGCATTCCGATATTCTGGGTGGTAATAATTTTGGTATTGAAACTTGCTGGTTAAATACCACAGGCGCAAGCGTCGATGAGCGTATCGCACCAAATTACACCGTTGAGTCTTTGAGTGAACTAAAGAACATTTTGGTGGCGTAACCGAATCGGGTATTATTCCGCAGTAACCCTCAGAAAAATCAAGGAATAACCATGTCAGACATCAAACAGTTAGACAGCAAAGTCGTTTACCAGAATAAGTGGATGACGGTGCGTGAGGACAAAATTTTACGTCCGAGCGGCGCAGAGGGCATCTATGGTGTGGTCGACAAACCTGATTGTGCTGCGATTCTGGCTATCGATAACGGGATGATTCACTTGGTTCAGCAGTACCGTTACACCGTAGGTCAACGTTGTTGGGAGATCCCACAAGGGGCGTGGGAATCAAACCCAGATGCGGATCATCTTGAGCTTGCCAAAGGCGAGCTGCGTGAAGAAACGGGCATGCAGGCGAGCGCAATGGCGTATGTCGGCGCGCAGTTTATCGCATACGGCTTTTTGAATCAGACATGTCACGTCTACTTCGCCACTGATTTAACGGACGTGGGCAATCAACTCGACAGTGAAGAAGAGGATTTGATCACTCGCGCTTTTTCTGTTGAGGAGTTCGAACAGATGATGATCGACGGCACGATCAAAGATTGTGTCACCATCGCCGCTTATGGTTTGGCGAAGCTGAAGAAATTCATTTAGTTATCCATGACGATTTTTTAATGAAAACAGCGGCCTAGTGCCGCTGTTTTTAGTTTGGGTGAGTTCGTTGAGCCATCGCTTACTCGTCGATTTTCTTACCTAAGATTTCCACTTGCGCTTTTTTGGTCACCCCCGCGACTTGCAGCGCTGTGCTGCCAACCGATTCATAGTTCAACTCGATCTTGTCTAATTTCGCGTTATTTTTTGTTGGTAGGCTTAAACTTCTTGATGACATGCCTTTAGTCAGAACACCTAAACTGTCGAACGTCTTTTCCTGACCATCTTTCATGATTACTTTAACGCTTTTCAGATCGACCGTACCTTGCGTACATTTGATTTTGATGTGGCTGAAACGAGCGTTAGCAAATGGTGACAGTGGATTGACTGTGTCGGTTTCCGATTTAAAACTGACGGTTTTATCTGCAATCTTGTCCCAATCGTTGTCTCCAGCAATCGATTGGAAAGAGGCTACAGCCGCTAAAAGACAGAGCGCGATGGTGTTGAACAGTTTCATAACTTTTCCTTACCTTAGGTTTAGATATTCTGTTTAATCAGTTCGATGACGTGTGTGACTTCGTCTTGAGTTAAAGCCCCTTCTTTCACGAATAAAATTTCACCTTGTTTATTTTGTACGATAATCGCAGAACTTTCTTGCTGCAGATCCCAAGTTGTTGCTAATACGCCATTTTTGTCTAACACCATGGAAGACCAAGAGAATGTCTTTTTGCTGTCCTCTGCCGACGATTTTACAAATGTACCGGTTCCCCATATGGCGTCTTCTTGGTTGATCACGGTTGTGGTCTGATACTGATCTTCAGGAAAGTGAGCGGCAGTGATTGCTGACATCAGCGGCGCGTTCATCTCTTTGGCTTTACTACGACCTGCAATGGCTTGTATCACACGGACTTTGCCTAACATCTGCTGAGTTGCCCAAGGTTGATAAGCCACATCGTCTCCTTGCAGCGTCATTTCGCCATAGGTATCAATGCTGACGGAGGGGGTGGTTTGACCGACAGAAAGGTTATGAGAGAAGGCGAATGTCGGGGCGAGTGCGAGTAAGAGTGACAGAACAGATGGAGTTTTCATTGGGGGTTCCTGTAACGAAGTGAGGTTAGAGCGAATCAAAATAAGGGGCAAATACGATGCCCCTTATCGGATGTGGCGTTTAGTTAGAAAGTACAACGCGCGCATTTAGCGGTTGCAGCGGACGATTGTTTTGTCCCATGACTTCCATCAGTTTCGCGGCTTGATCTTTGGATAAGGTTTGAGTGTCTTTAAGCACAAACCAGCGCACACCTTCTGAACATGGCGGTGTGGTTAAAGAGCCGTTAAATCGATAGTAGTTTGCAGTTTTTGGCAGTAAGTCGTTAATCTCAAACGTATCTTTAAAGAAAGTGGTTTGATTCTCTTGTGGGATTGCGTTGATCAGTTTAGACAGCGCTGCGTTTTGATCGCCAGCATCAAACATCACCGAAATTACCGCCAACTCGCCATCTGCGTTGGCGTGCACAAAGTGCGCTTCAAGTGGATATTGGCGGCCTTTGATTTGGTTTTCTGAAGGTGTGTGAAATGGAACTGTTGCAGCTCGAACGTCTCGCCATCGATGGTGAAGCTGTTACGTCCGTTCACTTGCGCTTGCAGCGTATGACCATTGTTGGTTAAACCAATGACTTGACCTGTGTACGAAAGGTTCAGTGCTTCCAGTTTTGCATCGGCTGGGTTGTCGATGTTGATTGGGCTTTGGTTTTTCGTGGTTGCGCAGTCTTTGGCGATTTCTCCCCAGTGTTCTGGCCCGTGTTTGTCATTGCCATAGCCCCATTCCGAAGCCTGAGCCGCGCTTAGAGTGAGAAGTGAGAGTGAAAAAGCAAGTAGTGTTTTGTTCATAATAATGTCTCTGTTCGGTCGCTTTGATAAGCGTTGTTACAAGGCAATGACCTAGAGGTTTGATCACTGCCTGACAAATTAGAAACGGTGGCTGAGTTGGGCACCAATTAGGAACGCATTTGAATGGGTCACGCCCGTTACCATCGGTGCAGGAACACCTTCATACGCGTACTCTTCTACGTTGACATCTTCACCAATCAAGTACGTCATGCCGATGTCAACCGTGGTATCTGATGACCATTGGTAAGAGGCACCCGCAGATAACCAGTGACGGTTCGAATCTGGGATAGAAAGCGAAGTCAGCTCATCGACAGGTGTTTTGTCGAACATGTAACCCGTGCGAAGTGTCCAACGTTCATTGGCGTACCAAGTCGCACCGATGGAGTAGTGCGCGGAGTCTTGCCACTGAAAATCTTTTAGCAACTGATCATCAGCTTTCAAGCTGTCAAATGCTGACCAACCAATCCACTGCACAGAATAGTGCAGGGCAAATTTAGGTAAGACGCGGTGATAACCGGAAAACTCCGCAATATCCGGTAGCGGCATAGCAAGCGAGTCGTACGATTCGCCAGCAAAGTGGATGTCGCCCTTGGCATCTATGTTAGGGCTGTGCTTGTAGCTTAAACCTAAGCGATGACGTTCGTTAAACTCGTACATCATGCCAATGTTCGCGCCAAGCCCAATGCCGCCAGCTTCCACATCAAGTGCGTTGCCTTTTACTGCTCCGCAACGTTGGTCTAGTTCGTTTCCAAGTATGTTCCCACCAACGCAAACACCCACGTCCATATCGCGGTACAGCTCACCAGAGCCGTAAATCACATCAATACCACCACCGATACTAAAACGATCGTTCACCTTGTATGCCAAGCTTGCGCCAAGGTTGACACTCGCTACGCTGGTGACACCGCCAAAAACAGGTGCGCCATAGTTTGGTTTAAACTCCATGTCGGTTCCGAAGTTGGAGTATGCCGATAAGCCTAGATACCAGTCGTCGTTGATAGGGTGAATAAAGTAAAAATTGGGTACAACGGCTGGTTGACCAACGCCATCGACGTCATCAATGTCGGTCACGGTCTCTGATGGGGTAACACTTACACTTGGTGGTTGAAGGTTGGGTATCAATCCACCTCCCATGCTAACATCGACATCCGCATTAATATTAGCTCGATGATATTGCGCATTTTTAACGGTAACGCCAGGTTTGACGTAAGTGACACCGAACGATAAGGCATTTTGTTTAAACAGCGTCATCGCTGCGGCGTTGCGGCTGACTACAGACGCATTATCACCAATGACGGCATCACCAGCAAAAGCACGACCAAGACCCGTCGCCGAATGTTCGTTAATTTGAAAACCACCGGCATACGCCGTCGATGAGGCTAAACCGATTAATAAATAAATCGGTGAAAGAGTGAATTGTCGCTGCATGTTTTTTCTCATGAATTAATTAGAGATTGTATTGCAACGAAAAGCAGTAAAATAAACAAATCTGACCAGTATATTTAGGAGTAAAACTAACAGTATGTTGACAATAAATAAATTTAACTTAATAAATATTTATTGATGAATTTATTAATGGTTCATGTCGTGAATGTGGTGATTATTTTACGTGTAAATTAAACTCAGAGCCTCTATTTTTATTTTTGCGGTATTACTTCTCTATTTTTATTGTGCTGACTGTTCCCTAACAAACAGAGGCAAATCCAGCGATAAAGTGTCCGTGATGGAAACTCTGAGTCATTTGTATTTCCATTGCATCCCAACGTTGGTAGTTCGAATCAGCAAGAGAACTATCGTTTTAAACCCACATGACACACTCCTCTCGGTCTTACCTGTGTTATGTGGGTATTTTTTATTTAACTTGTCACTTAACTCCTCTTGAAATTCAATAATTAAAAATGGCCATAATGAAATTTAAATTGATGGCATATTGAATAATTTTGGACTTTACTGGTTTGTTGGTATTTAAAAATTTTGTTTATAATACTTATAACTTGAATTTCTATATTAAAAATGGTCTTTGCTATACGTATTGAATAATATAGTTTTGAAGTGACTATAATATCTCGGATTTTTCACGTTAGTGAAGTTATTCATTCAGTTTCTTGACGTTAATTTACCTATCTTTACGTCTCGTACCCTGTACGGCTAAGAAAAATAGCAGTATAAAATCAAAACGATTATTTACTTCAATCCTGCTATGAAACTCAATAAAAAATGGCTCGTTTTGTGTGGCCTACTTGCTATTGGTGCTGGTGGTTATCATTATCTGCAACGTCCAGAACCCATTTCTCCTTACGCGACAGAAGTCGTTCGCAAAGGCAATATCGAAAAGGCGGTATTAGCCAACGGCATGTTGCAAGCGTCCAAATTGGTGAATGTAGGTGCGCAAGTATCTGGGCAAATTCAACGTCTCGCTGTGAACTTAGGGGATGAGATAAAACAGGGAGACTTGATTGCTCAGATTGACAGCCTGACTCAGCAAAACAGCCTCAAAGAAGCCCAAGCGTCTCTTAATAGTCTCAACGCTCAGTACCAGGCTAAGCAAGCGCAGATTAAACAAGCAAACTATGAATACGTGCGCCAAAAAGGCATGTTGGCAGCGAAAGCGAGCTCACGAGCTGATTACGAGAATGCCGAAGCGACGCTCGCCATCTACAAAGCCGAGTTAGCGCAACTGGATGCTGAAATCGAGAAAGCCAAAATCAACGTCGACAATGCGCAGTTAGATCTCGGTTACACCACCATCAACGCACCGATGGATGGCACGGTGGTCTACACCGCGGTGGAAGAAGGACAAACCGTAAACGCCAATCAAACCACGCCAACGATTATCGAGTTAGCCAAGTTAGATACGATGACGGTGAAAGCCGAAATTTCGGAAGCCGATGTGATTTTTGTTCACCCAGGCCAAACGGCGCTGTTCACCATTTTAGGCAAACCGAATCAGCAGTTTAAAGGTACATTGCGCGCCATTGAGCCGGGGCCAACCATCATGGATGGCGATGACAGCGATTTGAGCATTTCAGATAGCGACGCCATTTACTACAACGCTGTATTTGATGTGAAGAACCCGCAAGGTATTTTGCGCATCGGCATGACTGCGCAAGTTTCGATTGTCCTTGAGCAATCGGAAAATACCTTGATTGTCCCTTCACAAGTGCTGCAAAAATCTGGCGGCAAAGGCAACTATACCGTGCCAGTGCTTGAACAGGGCCAAGTGGTGCAAAAGCCCGTGACAGTGGGTATTAACAACAAAGTGAACGCAGAAATTCTCTCAGGTTTGAAGGAGGGCGACCAAGTTGTTCTTGGCAATGCTATGGATGGAGAATCATCAAGCCGAGGTGATCGTCGTCGACCTCCAATGAGGTTCTAAGATGAGTGACGTGCTTTTAAAAGTTGAGGATTTAACTCGACGATTTGTCTCTGGCGACGAATCGCTTACTGTGTTGAACCACATTAATTTAGAGATAAAACGCGGTGAAATGGTCGCGATCGTGGGAGCATCAGGTTCAGGTAAATCGACGCTGATGAATGTGCTCGGCTGCTTGGATAAACCGTCCAGCGGTCGATACTTCATTAATGGGCAAGATGTCTCGACGTTGGAATCTGATCAACTGGCGGAACTGCGCCGCGAGTATTTTGGCTTTATATTCCAGCGTTACCATCTGCTGGGGGATTTAACCGCGGTGGCAAACGTGGAAGTACCGGCGGTTTACGCGGGAGTTCCTCATCGTCAAAGAACGGATCGAGCGCAGTCACTATTGGCTCGCTTGGGGCTGGAAGATCGTTTGACCCACAAGCCCAGCCAACTGAGTGGTGGCCAGCAACAGCGCGTGAGTGTTGCTCGTGCACTGATGAACGGTGGTGAGGTGATTCTCGCTGATGAGCCCACTGGCGCATTAGACAGTCACAGTGGGCAAGAGATGATGGCACTGCTTAAAGAGTTGCATCAACTTGGGCATACTATCATCTTAGTGACTCATGATATGAACGTGGCGAACTTTGCGGATCGCATCATTGAAATCAAAGATGGTGAAATCATTGCAGATACGCCAAATGCACAAGTTGTAATCAATGAGCAAGCAGCAAAGACACCGAGCGCATCTTTTCATCGCCCAGCGCAAGCCGCCAGTAAGTGGTGGAAGTGGGACAGTTTTATTGACGCGCTAAAAATGGCGCTGCTGGCGATGTCTAGCCACAGAATGCGCACGTTTTTGACCATGCTCGGCATCATTATTGGTATAGCCTCGGTGGTTTCCGTGGTGGCACTAGGTAATGGTTCACAACAGCAAATTTTGTCGAATATTTCATCCATGGGAACAAACACCATTGATGTCAGGCCGGGCAAAGGGTTTGGTGACCGCCGCTCCGGACGAGTGAAAACGCTAACCGCCGACGATGCTAAATCGTTGGAGAGTCTACCTTTTGTCGACAGTGTCACGCCGTCTTTATCCAACAGCTTAACCGTGCGTTACGCCAATCAGGATGCAACCGCGTCTGTGGAAGGGGTTGGGGAAGATTATTTCCGTGTGCGCGGTTATGAGATTGCCAAAGGTCAGTTTTGGGATGAAGAGAGCGTGAACTCACTCGCCCAAGAAGCAGTGATTGATGACAACACCAGAAAGGAAATGTTTGCGGATAGAAATCCGATTGGTGAAGTGATTTTTCTTGGTTCATTGCCAGTGCGTATTGTGGGTGTCACGCAGAAAAAAGAAGACGCGTTTGGTAACAGCGACGCGCTGAAAATTTGGGTGCCATACACCACTATGTCGGGACGCATGATGGGACAACGCTACCTCAACGGCATTACTGTACGGATTGATGAGAACGCCCCAAGTGCGGCGGTAGAGCAGAGCATCATCAACTTGTTAAAAATGCGCCACGGTACAGAAGATTTCTTCACGATTAACACTGACACCATTCGTCAGAGCATCGAGAAAACCACCGCAACCATGACGTTACTGATCTCAGCGATTGCGGTGATCTCCCTAATTGTCGGCGGAATTGGCGTAATGAACATTATGTTGGTGTCGGTGACAGAGCGCACGAAAGAGATCGGTGTGCGAATGGCTGTGGGTGCGCGGCAAGCGGATATTTTGCGTCAGTTTTTGATTGAAGCGGTACTGGTGTGTTTGTGTGGTGGCATTGCTGGTATTGGCTTGGCGTTTTTGATTGGTTTTGCATTCAGTACATCTGGCAGCAGCTTCCAAATGATTTACTCAATGAACTCGATCATCTGGGCGTTTATTTGCTCAACGTTGATTGGCATCGCTTTCGGCTTTTTACCCGCTCGCAATGCCGCCAAACTCGATCCGATAGAAGCGCTAGCGAGAGACTAAAAATGAGTAACACAATGAAATTCAAAACTCGATTGGTCGCGGCTGCCTTAAGCGCAGTGTGGTTGTCAGGTTGTGGTTCGCTTATGCGTAGCGACTATCAAGCTCCTGAGGTGCAAGTGCCTGCAAATTGGCAACAGATGCATGTTGCGGGTGATGTCAGTATGGATCCTTGGTGGTTGGCGTTTAACGACCCAACGCTTAATCAATACATTACTCAGGTGTTGGCTCAAAACAACGATTTGACGCTGGCAACGCTAACGCTAAAGAAAGCGCGTTTACAGCTGGGTTTAGCGCAAGATGACCTTTTCCCTACGTTGAGTTCTTCCACATCAGGACAAGTTCAAAAATCTCTTGATGGCGGGGAATCGGCAGATAGCTACAGCACTAACTTGTCCGTCAATTACGAGTTGGATTTGTGGGGAAAAATCTCGGCGGACGTTGACCAAGCCAAGTG
The DNA here is from genome assembly GCF_033337975.1 of Vibrio sp. Vb2880. Classification (NCBI taxonomy): domain Bacteria; kingdom Pseudomonadati; phylum Pseudomonadota; class Gammaproteobacteria; order Vibrionales; family Vibrionaceae; genus Vibrio; species Vibrio sp. Vb2880. The sequence goes on along the minus strand of NZ_JAWORT010000002.1, from coordinate 352,103 downwards.
GACGGCGATGGCAAGTCAACAAGATCGCGAGGCGACCGCACAAAGTTTGGTGGCAACGACGGCATCGTTATATTGGCAAATCGGCTATCTGAAACAGCGCTTAAACCTCAGTCAGCGTAATGTGGAAGACGCAGCTCAAACGCTACAATTGATTGAAAAACAGTACCAACTTGGCGCTGTGGATCAGTTAGATGTGCTTGAAGCCAAACGTACGTTGGCAAGCTTACAAGCGCAGCAAAGTGAGTTTGAACAGAGTTTACTTGAGGCAAACAACGCCTTTGCGATTTTGTTCAATCAACCGCCGAAGAGCATCAGTGCAAACATCCAAATGCTGCCTGAAGGCGATATGCCATCGTTGAGTGTTGGTGCTCCGTCTGATTTATTGATCCGCAGACCCGACATTAAAGCAGCGATTTATGAAGTCAAAGCCGCGCTAGCAAATAAAGACGCAGCAGATTTGGACTACTTGCCTAAGCTGACGCTCACTGGGGCTTTGGGTGGATCGTCACAAGCGCTCAAAGACCTGCTTTCCAACCCGATCGGCAGTTTAGGTGCAGATATGACGTTGCCGTTTTTGCAGTGGAATGAGATGAAAAATAGCCAAGCCATTGCCGATTTAGACTATCAATCGGCTATTGTAAGTTATCGCCAAGTGTTGTACGCCGCATTCCAAGATGTCGAAAATGCCTTGTCGGCACGCGAGAAATTGAAGTATCAGGCGGCGCGTTTACAAGAACAATATGATGCCGCAAGTGCCTCTGAGTCCATATATGCCGCGCGGTATCAGTATGGCTCGACATCGATCATGGACTATTTGAATGCCCAAGAAGACACCAGAAACGCACAAGCTTCTTTGTTGGAGAACCGCTACAACCAGTTTCTCACTCAGGTTACGCTTTACCAGTCTTTAGGAGGAGCCGACGTTGCGCCGTTGTAATTAGGTGTCAGCTCACACTAGCGAAGCGCCATGCAACAAAGCCTTTTTTGAAGGTATTACTGGTCCCATGAATGGGACCAGTAATAAAAGCTTAAGTTACTTGGCGAACTTCTTGAAAGGTGCATCAACCGGGGTGTCAGCTAGGTGATTGGTGTAGTTACTCATCACTTTTTGCGCTAGACCAAGAACAATTTCAAGCAGTTGCTGCTGTCCGTAACCTGCCGCAAAGAATTTCTCTATCTGAGACTCTTCCACTACACCACGTTGACGCACCATTTGAAGCGTTGTTTCTCGTAGTGTTTCAAGTTTTTCGTCTGCCAATGGTGTTTGGTTGACGAGAGCATCGACAATCTCCTGATCCACTTTCATTGACGCCGCGATCGCACTATGAGCAGGAACGCAGTAGTGACAACCATGTTCAACGTTGATGGTTTGCCATACGACGGTCAATTCTTCTGCGTTAAATGATGTTTGTTGAAAGAGCTCATGCACAACTTGATAACCCTCAAGCAAGGTTGGCGCTTCAGCCATAACAGCATGAAGATTTGGTAGCATGCCAAACGCTCTGACTGAATTTTCAATCAGATGCTTTGATCCTTCGGGTGCGTTTTCTGCGGTATACAGTTTAAATTCTGCCATGTTTAAATCTCCTGTAGTTGGATATGAGCGAATTAGGCAAGAACAGGATAGTTGATTTTGAGCGGTCGCTCAATATAAAATTGAGCATATGTTCAAAATTGATAATTGCTCATGGCGAATACAAAGAAATTCCAACGTGATGAAGTGGTGAAAGCTGCCTCGGATCTATTCTGGAAGAAAGGTTTTCATGCAACATCTACACGTGATTTACAAGATAGCGTTAATCTGCGTCCTGGAAGTATTTATGCGACGTTTGGGTCAAAAGAGGGGCTATATTGTGAAGCGCTAAAAATGTACGTTGCGAACTTACAAGCCCTGTTTGAGTTGCATTTAGCTCAGAACACAACGGTTCTAGATGCAATAGAAGCTTTCGCGATTGATGTGGTTATCAATCAGCGAGACTCCAATCCCAGTGAAGTGTGCATGTTAGTCAAATCAGCAAGTGAATTTGCTGAGGATTTTAATGCGCTGCGCAATCAAACAAACAGCTTAGCAAACCAATTTGAATCTTTTCTTGCAAAGCTGTTTGAGCGAGCAATCGAGAATGGCGAAATTGAAGCTCAGGATACATTGCTTCTTGCTCAGTTGTTCCAGGTTCAGTTTACGGGTATACGAGCCTACTCATACCGTAGTGATGATGTAACCTTAAAGACGTTGATCTCTATTATGGTGGACAGCTTCCGCGGTAACGTACCAAAAACAGAAAGCTGAATGAGGCTGCTCAAAGTCAACGTCTCTAAATCAACGGCTTGAACTAAGCGAGCTCAAATAAACCCGTTATCGGGGGTCGATATCGATAAAAAATGACCACGAAGCATCGTGGTCATTTTTATGCAGATTAACTTGCAATGAACAACAACGGCTTATTAAAAGCGAAACTCTTCTAAGTTATTGCTGCTTTCTAACATTTTTTCAGCCACATAACGATGCGTTGCTGTGGTTGGGTGAGTCACATCCCAGAACACGAACTTATCTGCGCCAGATGCTGCACATTCAGAACGTAATGAGTGAGTGTACATGTAGTCAACAGAGGATGAACGGTTGATGTCTAAGCAAGGGTCGCTTGCATTTACGAAACCGTGTTCTTCTGGTGCCGAGGTTAACTTCTCAAACAGTGCGTGTGTATCAAACAATGCGATGTTGTAGCCTTGGGCTTTGTAGTACATCGCTTGTGCTTTGATGAACTCGTTCATTTTCAATACTTTCGCACGAATCGTTTCAATTTCTTCCTGTGTTGAGTATTTGAACTGTGGTGCTTTGGTTGCATCAGGCAGTGTCATCAACATGAAGTTCTTAGCGCCAGCGTCTGTTAAACGAATCAGAGCTTCAGCGTAATCCGCTTTTACTTCCGGCACGCTACGGTTGTAGTTCATGAAATCATTTAAACCAAACTCTAACGTAAACAATGTGTTAGCAGGGTTGTAGTTCTTCGCCAGCTTTGTGTAGGTTAAGTAAGAAGAAACTTGTTCGCCGACACCAGTTAGCGCGATGTATTGGTTTTCACCTGCTGCGCCACCAACTGCCCAGTTGTATAGCGGTAAGTTTTTGGCTTTAGCAACGTATTCCGTCCAAACAAAACCGTTTGAGAAGTGACCCAAGAACCAGCTATTCGGGTTAGGGAAGCGCCATTGGGACGCGTTAAAGATGTTGCCTGTATCAGACAAGCTATCGCCCAAAGCCACTACTTTGTTTATTTGATCTGGTTGCATTGCAGCATCATTGCTCCAGATCGTGTGGTTATAAGAATAACGATTGTCAGCAGCAAAAAATGTAATGTCTGCGTTCTCGTTCGCTAGATCTAGTGTTTCTTCACAACGCTGACGAATTACGTTTTGTGAGGTATTGGTGTAGAACATGTTTTTAAATGAAACAGAGCTCCACCAATAGCCATCGATAGTGAAGTCACTACCATCTTGGTTTTTTGCCCATTTCCAATCGGTAGCCGCATCGTCCTTAGAGTGGCTCGTACGATACCAGCATCGAACGTACGTATAAGTTTGATTTTCTTGCGCGCTAACCACTTCAGCCGCAGAAACCATTGCTGGTGATAAAGTTGGCTCCTCTGCAATGGCGGAGGCAAGCGGAAGTAATGCAGTTAATAGTGTGATTGTTTTTTTCATCATTCACTCTTCTTGTAATGGTTATTGTTCCGAATGCGTGAATACGCTCGGCTATAACAGTATTTAGATGAGAATTTTTCTCACTAAACCTTCTAATTCTGAGTAAATGCTCAAGACAGTCAACAACTAAATATTCAATATTTCAGTTTTGGCACCACGGTCAAAAAATCCATTCAGCATAGCAATCGATTAAATGGGTGATATTTAGAATAATTACTCACTAACATTAATTTAACATTCACTTTTTGTTAATTAAGTAATTGCTTTATAAGGCTTTGTTTATGATTTTTAATGTTAACTTAAAGTGTTTATTGAATGATCTTTTGTACAAATTTGTATATTCATGAAACAAATTGTTTGGCATTTTTGCTCTGTAAACTATAGCTGAAGCTCTCATGCAAATATCATGATGATGACTTTTCATGAGAATATAGTGAATAAAAATTAGCTCAAATAAGGAATAGGGCAAATGCACTACACAACAAGTAAAAAACAAGGCTTATTTTCGTTGTCTGCCGTAGCAATAGCACTGACCACTTCGATGTCAGCGTTTGCGGCTCCACCAATGGGATTTGATGAATCTAAGTTACCGACGAAGTACATCGTCAAATTCAAAGAAGATGCAGTCAGCCGTTCTTCAATGGGTGGTAACTCATTCTGGGGGCCACGAATCGCGCAGGAGTCTGTTCTAGAACAGGTGAAGGCACGTAAGGTGGAAAAACTGGGCAATCGCGCCATTTACAGCGTTGAATTGGATGGCGATGACTTAGAGCCGCTTCGCAATCGTAGTGATGTGGAATACGTGGAAGTCGATCCACCTCGCTATTTGCTCAGCGAAACGACCCCATGGGGATATGAAGCGGTTAATGCTCAACTGCTAGCTGACTTCAATGCGGGTAATCGCACTGTATGTATTATCGATTCAGGGTACGACATTTCGCACAACGACCTAAGCGGTAACCGCGTTGCTGGTACTAACGATAGTGGTACGGGAGCATGGAGTGATCCGGGTAACAACAATGCCCACGGTACTCACGTCGCGGGTACGATTGCTGCGATTGCCAACACCGAAGGTGTAAAGGGTGTGATGCCAAACCAGAATGTGAATTTGCACATCGTGAAAGTATTTAACGAATCGGGTTGGGGTTACTCATCTGGGCTTGTTAAAGCAATCCAGACCTGTGCCGATAATGGTGCTAACGTTGTGAACATGAGCCTTGGTGGTAGTCAATCAAGCCGAACTGAGCAAAATGCACTGCAAAATATTTACGATCAAGGCGTTCTATTGATCGCCGCTGCGGGTAATGATGGCAATACAGCGCACAGCTATCCAGCTTCTTATGACTCAGTGATGTCTGTTGCGGCCGTTGATAATCAAAATGATCATGCAGCGTTCTCACAATCTACTAATCAAGTTGAGATCTCAGGCCCGGGTGTGGCGATCTTATCAACGGTTACGGTAGGTGAAGGTAAACTTTCTGATATTACCTTGAATGGTGTCAGTCAGTTTGATCGTGGGATTGTTCCTCACAATCGTTTGATCAATAACGGTTCTTCGTATGTTCCGGATCCAATCGCGGGTTCAGTAACGGCAACGCTAGATAGCTGTGATGTCTCTGGCGGTAACGTTAACTGTGGTGATATGTCGGGCAAAATTTGTTTGACTGAGCGTATTGGCAACCAGTCTTCAGGAAACTACCCTGAAGTGGATGCGGTTCAGGCTTGTTACAATGCGGGTGCGCGAGCTGCAATCGTATACAGCAACTCTGAACTACCTGGTTTACAAAACCCATTCTTGGTAGACACAAACAACGCTTATCGTATGGTTTCGGTAACGGTTGATCGTGCATTTGGTCAAGAGCTGTTGGGGTATGTTGGTCAGGAAATTACTGTTGCAACAACCTCTGGTGAAGATTACGAATACTACAATGGTACATCAATGGCGACACCGCACGTAACGGGCGTAGCTGGCTTGGTGTGGAGTTACCACCCAACCTGTACAGCAGCGCAAGTGCGTAATGCCCTAGTGAAAACTGCAACAGATATTGATGTTGCTGGTCGAGACAACCGTACTGGCCACGGCCTAGTTAATGCTGAAGCGGCGAAGCTGTTCTTGGACGCTGGCTGTAATGGACCTGATGGTGGTAGCTCTTCGGATTCTAGCTTCTCAAATACCAGCCCTGTCGCGATTCCAGATAATAAATCTTCTGGCGCAATCAGTGCAGTAGAAGTCGATCGCTCTGGTGATTCAGGCACAGTAAGTATTGACGTTGATATTAGCCACACTTACATCGGTGATCTACGAGTGACTTTAACGTCACCGACTGGTGGAGAAGTTGTACTTCACAATAATACCGGCGGCAGCGCTAACGATATAAAAAATACGTTCCAAGCGGACTTCTCTGGTTTTGAATCACAAGGCACATGGGAACTTAAAGCGGTGGACAATGCCAGAAGAGACACAGGCACCATCAACAGTTGGACTCTGACCTTTCAATAAGGAGTGACTATGAAGAAGTTGACCTTACTTTCTTTGTCTGCGGTAGGCGCTACCGCACTATTGGCAATCGGACTGAGCTCAAGCAGCTTGGCAAACAATCAAGGATTTCCTCTCGCGGATGAACGCCAAGATCAAGCCGAGCAGCAACCTGCACGTTACTTTGTTAAGTATCATGAAGGGAAAGAGAGCGAAGTGAGAGCGCTTCTTCGTCAGCACAACATTGAAGTGGTCGACGCTCTGGTGAAACAACACGTCTTGGTTGTGGTGGGCGAACAGGCGGAAGTCGAGAAGCTCGCGGATCACGATGCGGTCGAATATACCGAGCAAGAGCCGACAAGAAAGCTGCTATCTAACGGAACTACGCTTCAATAAGCCAAGCTTTCTTAAGATAGTGCCAAAAAGAAAAACGCCCCTCACGTGAGGGGCGTTTGTTTTCTTTCTATGATTACTTTCTATAACTGGTTTCTTCTAAAGTCAGTCATTTGCTATGACTTGAGATTGTTTAGGATTGATGCCGTTGAGCCTATTCCCGCATCAATCAAGTCAGTTATCAGCTAGTCATATTCAGACTAACCACTTAGCGAACAATCAGACCCAGTAGGATACCAACAGCGCCGAAGTCTGCGTCACTAAAGGTCGTGTTAGCAAAGCCTAGGTCACCAAGTACTGGCATTAGGAATACAGGTAGGAAGGTAATCAGTAGACCTTGTGCAAAAGCGCCCAAGATTGCACCGCGACGACCGCCTGTAGCGTTACCAAATACACCTGCTGCTGCACCCACGAAGAAGTGTGGAACGACACCTGGGATAATCACAGTAAGACCCATCACGTAAAGTAGGAACATGCCCAAAAGACCCGCCGCAAAGCTCGATAGGAAGCCAACCAATACTGCGTTTGGTGCATATGGGAATACAACCGGACAATCAAGTGCAGGTTTTGCGTTTGGTACTAGTTTGTCTGAGATACCTTTAAACGCTGGAACGATTTCTGCGATAACCATGCGTACACCTTGAAGGATAACGTACACACCACCGGCGAATGTGATGGATTGCATCAGCGCAAACATGAACCAGTGCTTACCACCGCTGACTTCGCGTACAAAGTCGCCGCCAGCGAAGATACATGTCACCATAAAGATGATGCCCATGGTGAACGAGATTGCCACTGGCGTATCACGTAGGAACAATAAGCTCTTAGGTACGTTCATCTCTTCAGTAGAGTGTTCTTTGTTACCGAACTTGCTGCCAATAAAGCCCGCTAGTACGTAAGAAAGGGTAGAGAAGTGACCAATCGCAACGTCGTCAGAACCTGTTACTTGCTTCATGTACTTGTGAGCAATCGCAGGGAAGAACACCATCACAGAGCCCACAACCAGAGAGCCAAGTGCGATCAGTGGAACACCTTTCATGCCGCTAGAAGCAAGGATCGCCGCTACCATCATCGACATAAATAGCGTGTGGTGACCTGTTAGGAAGATGAATTTCCATGGCGTGAAGCGAGCGATCAAGATGTTCACTAACATACCGAAGAACATGATCATCGCCATCTCTTTACCAAACGCTTCTTGCGCGATAGAGACGATAGCTTCGTTGTTTGGAACCACGCCAGTGATGCCGAACGCGTGTTGGAAAATCGTCGCAAAGTCACCCAGAGAAGTTACAACCAGACCCGCACCCGCACCAAGCACGATGAAACCAAGAATGGTTTTTACCGTGCCTTTAATGCACTCGGTGACCGGTTTTTTCTGGGCAATTAAGCCGATTAGGGCGATAAGACCTACCAGAACCGCCGGCTCTGATAGGACATCGTTCATTAAGAAACTGAAAAATTCCATAACGCCACCTTATAGAGCGCCAAGCTCTTGAAGTGCTACAGATAGACGCTCTTTCATTGCCACTTTGTCGACCATGTTATCAAGCGCAACGATGCGAGGTTCAACGCCAAGTGCGTTCAACTGCTCAACGATGTCGTTAGTACCGATGAAGATGTCACAATCCGTACCTTTTGCAGAACCTAGATCGATATGATCCACTTCTGCGTTTACATTCAATTCTTTCACGATGCCTTTGATGCTCATTTCCATCATTAGGCTAGTACCAAGACCGTGACCGCAAACAACCATAATTTTCATAATTCAGACCTTTTCTTTTTATAGGGGTGTATGCCCATTTTTTAAGGGCACATCAGGAGTTAGTATTTTTCGATGATCGCGAGAACATCTTGTGTGTTTTGAGCGGTGCAGATGGCTTCTACATGCTCTTCATTCATAAACAACTCAGCCAGTTTAGAAATCGCATCCACGTGCGAGTTACTGTCTGTCGCGGCTAGCGTAACCAGCATTTTCACTGGGTCGTTACCTTCAGAATCGAAGTTCACGCCGTTTTGAATCACCGTGATTGCAAGAGACAAACGGTTAACGCCATCTTCAGGGCGAGCGTGTGGCATTGCCATACCAGGACCTACCACGTAGTAAGGACCGAGCTCTTCGTGTGAGCGGTAAATAGCGTCCACGTAGCTTGGCTCAATCGCGCCATTTTCAATCAGTGCTTCACAGGATTTGCTCACCGCATCTTTCCAGTCAGTAGCATCAGAATGGATGCGAATCACATCAGAGGTAATCAGTTCACGTAGCATTGGATCTTTCCGGTTTGTTGTTTTGTTGATGGGTACTTTATCGATCAATTTGTCAGAAAAACCTGAGAATGATCACAAATGGTAGCGCTATCTGATAGCGCTATCATAAATTGTGATAGCGCTACCATTTTTATCTGTCATCCGAGTTTCATATGCTTGTGATCGACTTCTAATGCGCTAATATCAAAACCACTAAAACGCTGTGGTAAGATGTCGCGGCAGAAAATAGAGAACACTAAATAAGAACAATGAGCGAACCTCGCAAACGAAGAAGTACTGGCAATGTCACCTTGGCGGACGTCGCTAAAAAAGCCGGCGTAGGCACCATGACGGTGTCGCGAGCATTACGAACGCCCGAGCTAGTATCTGACAAGCTGAGAGAAAAGATTCAACAAGTGGTTGATGAGCTCGGCTATATCCCGAATAAAGCGGCAGGGGCTTTGGCGTCTGCTGAAAGTTACTCCATCGCTCTTATCATTCCTTCCCTGTTTGAAAAAGCGTGCGCGCTTTTCTTACCGAGCTTTCAACAAGCGTTGAACAAAGCGGGTTATCAGTTACTGCTTGGCTACAGCGACTACTCGGTAGAGCAAGAAGAGAAACTGCTTTCGACATTTCTTGAGAGCCGCCCAGCCGGAGTCGTGCTGTTTGGTAATGAACACAGCCAACGTACTAATCAACTTTTGGAAGCCTCGAACACGTCAGTATTGGAAATTGCTGAGTTAAGTTCGAAAGCCAGTTACCTCAATATCGGTGTTGACCATTTTGAGGTGGGTAAAGCCTGTACCAAGCATGTGATTGAGCAAGGCTTCAAGAACGTGGGCTTCATTGGTGCGCGTGGGGATCACTCCACTTTGCAACGTAAGCTACACGGCTGGCAAAGCGCGATGATTGAGAACTACCTTGCACCGGACCATTTCTTAACCACCCACGAAGCGCCATCTTCACAATTAGGTGCGGAAGGATTGGCAAAACTATTGCTGCGCGACTCAAGTTTGAATGCTCTGGTATGTAGCCATGAAGAGATTGCGATTGGCGCATTGTTTGAGTGTCATCGCCGAGTGCTGAAAGTCCCGACCGACATTGCGATTATTTGTTTGGAAGGCTCTTCCATGGGTGAGCACGCCTATCCAAGTTTGACCTGTGCGGAATTCGACTACGAACGCATGGGGACGAAAGCTGCAGACAAGTTACTGCAAGCCATTAAAGGTGAGCCTGTAGAGCACGCAACGGACATGGGCTTTAAGCTAAAACGCCGAGCAAGTACTGCGATCAACTAATTTGATTTGGTTAGCGACAAAACGCGATACAAAAAACCTCTCGATGCTGAGAGGTTTTTTTATGCGTGAGAATAGTGACTGTCGACTAAGGACGCTCACCTGCTGCTAGGCGACGTTCGATATCCGCAACCACTTCTGGGAAGTCAGCAATGGTGTCGATGAGGTAATGCGGCGAGCTCTTGAGCAATTTTGCACGCGCTTTTTCACGAGCGGCATTAAGCGTTGCTTCGTCTGCGGCTTGGTATTCTTCAAATGTTAGACCTGCTTCGTTACCAGAAAGCAGCAAACCAACGGTCCACATACCGGCGTTGTGACCTTCATCGATGCCCGGTGCAGCGTCATCCACTTTGATGCACGCATTAACGTCGGTTACATTCAGCTCAATCACGTTCTTCAATGCCATAAATGGTGCAGGGCGACCACCTTGAGGCAGGTCATCCGTTGCTACCACGTAATCTGGTTTGTAGCCGTAATCCGCTGCCACTGGAATCAGTACGTCCATCACTTCGCGAGGGTAACCAGAACAAGAACCGATCTTGATGCCTTTGTCTTTCAGACCGTTCACAACTTCAATTGCATTGAGGATTGGCTCTGCGTGGTCAGCCACTTTTGCTTTTTGCAGAGGCATAAATGCTGCGTAGATAGCGTCGATGTCTTCGCTGGTCATTGAGCGACCAAACTTCTCATTCCAACGCTTATCAACTGCAGGGATGCGACCCACAGCTTGGATGTGATCCCACTTACCAAGCCCCATTGGTTCCCGCGCTTCTTCAAGATCGATATCAAAATCAAAGCCTTGTTTGAACGCTTCCACAAAGATGCTGGTTGGCGCAAAAGAGCCGAAATCGACGATAGTGCCAGCCCAGTCAAAGATCACTGCTTGAATTGGTGAGTTGCTCATGTTCAATCCTTTTTCTTGCTTGCTAGAGCGCTTGTCTACACGTTGGAACTGCGCTCAGGATAAATTGGTTTTTGTTGAGGTCTATTGACCCTAAAAGTAGTTAAAGTCTTTACACACTTTGGCGATGGCTTCTTCGAAAATTGCCAATGCTTCTGTTAGTTGTTCGCGAGTGATGATCAGCGGTGGGCTGAGTTGAATCACGTTACCTTGCGATACCTTGAAGCTCACGCCGTTGTTGAGGCATTGGTACAACACAGCTTCCGCTTCGTCATACGCGCGTGCTTTGCTTTCGTGGTCAGTGACCAGTTCAATGCCCCATAACATGCCGATGCCACGCACATCACCAATCACTGGGTATTTGGCTTTCATCTCTAGCAGCTTTTCACGCATGAACTGGCTGTCGGCTTTGGCTTTATCTAGCAAGCCGTCTTGCTCAATGGCTTCCATGGTTGCCAGTGCTGCAGCACAACCGATAGGGCTTTTCTCATGAGTGTAGTGACCCATTGAGATTTGCTCGGCTGTGTTGTATTTGTCTTTGGTTACCATGGCTGCGATAGGCACTAACCCTCCGCCCAAACCTTTACCGATGCAGAGCATATCTGGCTCGATGTCGTAGGCTTGGTATGTGAACCATTCACCGCTGCGACCCATGCCATTCGGGATGTCGTCGATGATCAACATGACATTGTGTTTGTCACAGATTTCGCGAATGCGTTTCCAGTAGGCTTTGCTCGGCACTTGTACGTCGGTATTACGAACTGCTTCTGCGATAAACGCGCCCACGCCGCCTTCTTTCTCAATCACGTATTCGAGGTAATCGGCGTAATGCACATCGCTGCCGTCCGCGACAGGGAAAGCACCTCGGTAAGACACCGCTGGTGGGATGCGTTCAACACCTGCCATTAATGGTCCCATGCCTTGGCGGAAACACGCTTCGCCACCTACTGAGATGGCATCCAATGATGCGCCGTGGAAGGAATCCCACAGCGACACCACCTTGTAATTGCCCGTGATGTGGCGTGCTAATTTAAGCGCCATGCCAACCGCAGATGTGCCACCCGGAGCAAACAACACGCGATTCAACTCGCCGCCACAGATTTGGGTGAGTTTTTCGGCACATTCAACCGCGGTTTCATTGGTAAAACGACGTGGTGAAAACGGCAGTTTGGCAATTTGCTCTTGCACACGTTTAATCACATGCGGATGACCGTAGCCCGGCTGATGGACGTTATTGCCATGGAAGTCCATGTACTTTTTGCCGGTAGCATCTTGGATATAGATGCCTTCTGCTGCTTCCAATGTATCCAAGCAAGGTGTCGACATAGCTTGATGAAGAAAGACCTCTGAATCACGCTTCAATAATGCTTGCGTGCGTTTGTCGTCCATCGATGCATTCCAAGCTTGGCGCGCTGGTGTTGTGTTGACATCGCCTTCGCTGCGGAAATGGGTCGGTTTGATATTCTGAGTCATAACGCTCTCTCAATCAGAAGGCTGCTTTACGCAACTTGCCAATACATTGCTTTTTCAATCGCACCGATTAAGCGCTCGATATCTGCTGGGTAAACTTCACCAATGTTGCCGATGCGGAAGCAATCTGCGTTCGATACCTTACCCGGATAGATCACGAAGCCCTGCTCTTTCAAACGTGTGTAGAACGCTTTGAACTGGTAATCACTGTGCGTCGGAGAGTAGAAAGAAGTGATGATTGGCGAATGAAGGTCATCACTCAGTAGTGGTTCGAAACCCAGAGAACGCATTCCTGCAACCAGTGTTTTCTGGTTAGTTTGGTAACGGTGATGACGCGCTTCAATGCCGCCCTCTTGTTCCAGTTCTAACAAGGCTTGGTAGAAAGCGCGAACTGTGTGCGTTGGAGACGTGAAACGCCATTTGCCGTGGTTCACTTCCATACAGTGCCACTGGTCGTAAAGATCAAGGCTCAAAGAACGCGCCTGACCTTGGCACTTTTCTAGCTCAGTTTGTTTCGCAATCACAAAGCCAAAACCCGGTACGCCTTGAATACATTTGTTTGCAGAGCTGATCATAAAATCGATGCCTAGCTCAGCAATATCGATAGGAATGCCACCAAAGCTCGACATGGCATCGAGAATCACCACTTTACCGTGTGCTTTCGCTGCAGAAGCAAATGTCTCAATTGGGTTAAGCATGCCAGTGGTTGTCTCGCAATGAACAATCGCCACGTGTGTGATTGTAGGATCCGATGCCAATGCAGTTTCCACCTCGTTCAAGTGTGGCTGTGATGTTTCGCCTGGGGAAACTACATGGCATGGAATATTTAGGTAATCAGCGATCTGAGCGATACGCGCACCGTAAGCGCCGTTGTCGACAACCAACAATTTTCCATCTTTGCCAATGGCACTGCCAATCGTCGCTTCTACTGATGCGGTGCCACTACCTTGCATTAGTACGCTGGTGTAGCCGTCTTGCTCCGTCGCCAGTTTTACAAGCTTAGTGCGGATCACTTCTACAATGTCTTTGTTGTATTCATCATCCCAAGTACACCAGTCTTTAAGCATGGCTTCACGTACCGTTTCAGAAGTAGATAGAGGACCTGGAGTCAGTAGTAGGTATTCGTTTTTCATCTCGATTTCCATCAGAATAGGCTAGTTGGTCTACACCAAATTTCGACTTCACTCTAGCGAGGAAGAAAAGGGCAGTAAATAGGCGAATCTCCAATTTCATAAAACTTTAATATCCAGAAAATGGCGGATCGATTGAACGATTATTCATCGCAAATTTTCGTAAAACTGCCATTTAATGGTCATGATTTCGTCACAAAGGCTCAGTAGGGTGTATATCGTCAACTGGTACAGACCAAATGAAACTTAGCCAAATTAACTGGAGAAAATGATGAAAAACCGTTTGATGAAAGGATCGCTGGCTGCACTTGTCTCTCTGCTAGCTACGAATGCAATGGCAGCACAGGAAGTCACGGTTTACACCGCTTTCGAAACTGACATTCTTGCTAAATACAAGTCTGCGTTTGAGAAAGATAACCCAGATATCAAGATTAAGTGGGTTCGCGATTCCACCGGTATCATGACGGCGAAATTGCTGGCCGAAAAGAACAACCCTCAAGCGGAAGTGGTTTGGGGTCTTGCTGGCTCGTCAATGGCACTGCTTAAAGATGAAGGTCTTCTTAAGCCTTACACACCAAAAGGTTTGGAAGAGCTGCACGCGAACCTAAACGACCCTCAATCAAACCAAGCTTGGTTCGGTAACGATGCGTTCTTCAACGCAGTTTGTTTTAACGAAGCGGTAGCGAAACAACTTAACCTACCGAAACCAACGTCTTGGGAAGACCTAACGAAGCCGGTTTACAAAGGTCACATTGCAATGCCGAACCCAGCGTCTTCAGGCACTGGCTACATGCAGGTTTCTGCTTGGCTACAAAACATGGGTGAAGATCAGGCATGGAACTACATGCGTGACCTAGACAAGAACATTGCACACTACACGCACTCTGGCTCTAAGCCATGTGTTCAAGCGGGCATGGGTGAAGTGGCTATCGGTATTTCGATGGCAAGCCGCGGCGCGAAGCTGAAAACACAAGGCGCACCACTAGCGGTTATCACACCAAAAGGTATCGGCTGGGAATCAGAAGCTGTTGGTCTAGTAAAAGAGTCGGATGCAGCGAAGCGCGTTGTCGACTGGTCAATCTCTAAAGCGGCAAACGAGCTTTACGTAGAAATGTACCCAGTGGTTGCACATAAAGAAGTGAAAGCGACAGTATCTAACTTCCCGAATGTTCAAGAGAACATGGCGAAGATGGACTTCGCGCAAATGGGCAGCAAGCGTGCAGAGATTCTAGCGGCATGGTCTGAGAAGTTTGACGCGAAATCAGAGCCAAAGTCTTAATTGAATTTGCTTTGAGTTGAATACTGAAATCCACCTCGGTTGAGGTGGATTTTTTTGTTTTCTCTGTTATTTCAGAGTTTGCTGAAAGTAGATTCCTAGTCTCACCTAGGTTCGCTGGAATGACGGACTTAAAAAGTTGGGAGCTTCTATCCGCACTCACCACGTCATTCTCGAGAACGACGAAGGAGCGAGTCGGGAATCTCAGAATATAGTGCTTGTAAGAGATTCCGGATGGCTCGCTTAGGCTCGTCCGGAATGACGATATTAAGCATATGGAGTGAAAGTCAAAGCTCGTAATTCTAGACAATGAGTGTGATTCAGAATTTATAATCCACACTCACCACGTCATTCTCGAGGGCGACGAAGGAGTGAGTCGGGAATCTCAGAATATAGTGCTTGTAAGAGATTCTGGATGGCTCGATTAGGCGCGTCCGGAATGACGATCTTAAGCGTATGGCGTGAAAGTCAAAGCTCGTAATTCTTGGCAATGAGTGTGATTTCAGAATTTATGAACCACACTCACCACGTCATTCTCGAGAGCGACGGAGGAGTGAGTCGGGAATCTCTAATTACCACTTAAACAAACCTCATCTCCCTTCATCTATTTGTCATCTTCTGGCTATAAATTTGTCATTGGAACGTAACACTCCAAAACTAAAGTTGGTATATACCATTTGGAGCATGTGTTATGTCAACTAACCAACATTACCTAAATATCGAAGATGTAGTGAAGCAATTCGGACAGTTCACTGCATTAAAGAAAATCTCGCTAGCGATTGAGAAGGGCGAGTTTGTTTGTTTTCTTGGTCCTTCTGGCTGCGGTAAAACCACTCTGCTACGTGCCATTGCAGGTTTAGACTTGCCAACGTCTGGTGCGATTTTTCAAAACGGTCAAGAGACCACATTCCTACCACCAGAGAAGCGCGATTTCGGTATCGTATTCCAATCTTACGCGCTGTTTCCGAACCTAACTGTGCAAGAGAACATTGCGGTGGGTTTGAAGAACCAAGGTATGTCGACCAAAGAAGCGTTAGAGAAGGTGGATTATTGGTTAGAAACCATTGGTCTTCCAACCTCTGGCGAGAAATTTCCTAACCAACTTTCTGGTGGTCAGCAGCAGCGTGTTGCCTTGGCTCGTGCATTGGCGCTATCTCCGGGTCTACTGTTACTTGATGAGCCGCTGTCAGCGCTGGATGCAAAAGTACGTGTTCACTTACGTGACGAGATTTGTAAGCTGCAACGCAAGCTTGGCATTACCACCATCATGGTTACGCACGATCAGGATGAAGCGTTGTCGATGGCGGATCGTATCGTGGTAATGAACCATGGCGTGATTGAGCAAGTTGGCACACCTCAAGAAATCTACCAACAACCAGCAACGCGCTTTGTCGCTGAGTTTGTCGGCAGCATGAACTTTATAGAAACCTCAGTAGCAACGGACTCCCAAGTACGCATTGCAGAAACCCTAATGCCAGCGCCAAGCTTGACCAATCGTGAGATCCAACGTGGTGACCGCTTCGACCTTGCGGTGCGCCCTGAAAGCATCAAGTTCGTTGAAAACTACAACAACTCTTTACCTGTGCGAGTTACCGCAACCGAGTTTCTAGGGGCGTTTTTCCGCATTGATTGCGTATTGCAAAACGACAGCTCAACGAAAACCATCGTCGTGGATGTGCCTGTGGAAACGGTTCAAAAACTCAATATCAAGGCGGGCGATGTACGTTACATCCAGTTTGCTGAAGAAGGGCTGCATGGTTACGCCGTGCCCTCGGTTGATAAAGCGCTAGCGGCGTAGGTGTAAACATGGATGCGAAGACAATGACGATGAATAGCCTGACCACACAAGACAAAGCAAAATCACTACTCGGACGTGTCAGCCGCGACAACCTTGTGTTGTTTGGTTTGCTTGCTGGTTTGTCGACCATGATGGTGCTGTTCATCTTAATGCCGCTTTGGGCAATGTTGACCAAGAGTGTGCAAAATGCCAATGGCGAATTTGTCGGATTGGCAAACTTTGCGACGTACTTTTCCTCTTCAAGCTTGTGGGTGTCGGTGGGCAACACCTTCACTTTGGGCGTGATTGTGACCTCGGTAGTGGGTGTGCTTGCGTTTGGTTATGCCTACGCGCTGACTCGTTCATGCATGCCGTTTAAAGGTTTGTTTCAAATTCTAGGCACTGCGCCAATCCTTGCGCCTTCGTTGTTACCAGCGATCAGTTTGATCTTCCTTTTCGGTAATCAAGGCATTGCCAAAGAGATGCTGTTAGGAAACTCGATTTACGGCGTGATTGGTATCTCGATGGGTTTGATTTTCTGGACCTTTCCTCATGCATTGATGATCTTAACCACTTCACTGCGCACTTCAGATGCCCGTTTGTATGAAGCAGCCCGCGCACTTAAAACTTCACCCATCAAAACTTTCTTTATGGTGACGTTACCTGCGGCGAAATACGGTTTGATCAGTACGCTTATCGTCGTCTTTACACTGGTTATCACGGACTTTGGTGTGCCGAAAGTGATTGGTGGCAGCTACAACGTTCTGGCGACTGACATCTTCAAGCAAGTCGTGGGACAGCAAAACTTTGCCATGGGTGCGGTGACCAGCATTATGCTTCTATTCCCTGCGGTAATGGCGTTCGGCGCAGACCGCTGGGTTCAGAAAAAGCAAAAGAGCTTATTTGACACTCGCTCGGTGCCTTATCAGCCAGAACCTAACAAAGCGCGCGACAGCATTTGTTTGGTTTACTGCAGCATCATTTCTATCGCAGTGCTGGCAGTGCTTGGCATGGCGGTGTATGGCTCGTTAGTTACGTTCTGGCCTTGGAACAAAGCGCTGACGCTAAACAACTACAACTTTGCTGAAATGAGCACCTACGGTTGGAGCCCATTCTTCAACTCGCTAACACTTGCAGGTTGGACGGCGGTTATTGGTACAGCCATCATCTTTGTCGGTGCTTACTGCATTGAGAAAGGGCGTGCGTTTGGTCCAATTCGTCAGGTGATGCAAATGCTTAGCGTGGTGCCAATGGCGGTTCCGGGTATGGTGCTTGGCTTGGGTTACATCTTTTACTTCAATGATGCGAATAATCCTCTGAATGTGCTTTATGGCACCATGGCGTTCTTGGTGATTAACACGGTAGTGCATTACTACACAGTGGGTCACATGACCGCCCTGACAGCGCTAAAGCAGTTGCCATCGGAGATTGAAGCCACAGCGGCATCGGTGAAGCTTCCTCAATACAAGTTGTTCTTTAAAGTGACATTACCTGTATGTTTACCTGCGATTTTGGACATTGCGACTTACTTGTTTGTTAATGCATTGACCACCACTTCTGCGGTAGTATTCCTTTACTCAACTGATACGATTCCGGCTTCGGTCTCGATTCTGAATATGGACGATGCAGGTCAAACTGGCGCTGCAGCAGCGATGGCTGTGATGATCATGATGGCTGCCGCGATTGCGAAGATTGTTCAGATGACTTTGGGTAAATTGTTAGAAAATCGCACACAAGCTTGGCGCAAAAGATAAGGACACTTCGTGCAATACGTAAAAATTAAAGATTCGATTGTTGAACAGATTGAAGCGGGCATGCTATCGCCGCGTCAAAAACTGCCAGCAGAGCGTAAGTTGGCGGAGTCGTTCGATACTACACGCGTCACTCTGCGTGAAGCTTTATCATTGCTAGAAGCGGAAGGTCGAATCTATCGCGAAGATCGTCGAGGCTGGTTTATCTCACCTGAGCCATTGCGTTACGACCCAACCCAAACGCTAAACTTCCCGAACATGGCGAAAGCGCAAAATCGTGTGCCCAAAACGGAGTTGGTTGCAGCAAAAGGAACGTTGGCAAACAAACAAGCCGCGCGCTTGCTGGACTTGCAGCCTTTCTCGGATGTGTATCGAGTCGACCGTGTGCGATACCTTGAAGACAGACCTGTGGTATTCGTAACAAACTACATTCGTCCAGAGCTGTTTCCGAACCTGCTGGATTACGATTTATCAAATTCACTGACGGACATTTACCGCGATCATTATGGCGTGACGTATCAAAAGATTCGCTACCGCATTTCAACGAGCACTTTGTTGGGTGAAATGGCTCAGGCACTGCGCGCGACAGCTGGCACTCCCGCGATGGTGGTGGAGCGCATCAACTATAACCAGCACGGTGAGTTGATTGATTGCGATATCGAGTATTGGCGACACGATGCCATCAGCATTGAATCTCTGGCGGAACTCAATCGTTAAGTGGATTTTCTCATCATCTAAGGCTCCATCTCGGGGCCTTTATTTTATTCAGACAGGAACATTGAAATGGATTTGTTGGCGATTGGTCTCGTCGTTTTTTCTGCTGTTCTCCATGCGGGCTGGAATATCCTTGGTAAAAGCAATTCAGGCTCTGGACTCGCGTTTACTATAGCAGCCAGCTTCTCTGCCTGTTTCATTCTTACCCCTTATTTGATTTGGTATGTGGCGACCATTGGCTGGACATCATTACCGAGCGAGTTTTGGGGATTGCTGTTCATTAGCGGCATTTCACAAATGGTCTATCTAGTCGGTTTGATTGTCGCTTATAAGCACGCAGACGTGGGGGTGGTTTATCCAATTGCTCGGGCGTTGCCTGTGATGATGGTCGGCGCAATCAGTGTGGCATTAGGGCATGAATTATCCAGTCAGCAGTGGCTTGGATTCTTGCTGATAACCCTTGGTTGTATGCTGGTACCACTGACGAACTTTCGTCAGATGACGCTGAGCTCTTATTTGAATGTCGGTGTGTTCTGGGCATTAATTGCCGCAATAGGCACAACGGGTTACTCCGTGGTCGACAAAGAAGCGCTGAGTTTACTCACAGGACAAGCATCAGAGATCTTGAATGATCAGTACAGTGCAATCTTCTATTTGGGCGTGCAGTTTTGGGCAATTGGTATTCCTGCCCTTGTGTGGTGCTTAGTTACGGACAAGCCAGATGAGATTAAGACAGCGTGGCAGATCCGCAAAACAGCCAGCATGGCAGGGGTAATGATGGCATCCACCTACGGCTTGGTGCTGTTTGCGATGACCATGACCGACAACGTGAGCTTGGTCGTGGCACTAAGGCAAATCAGCATTGTGTTTGGATTGTTTATGGGGATTTGGTTTCTGTCTGAGAAATGGTATCTCACCCGAGGGCTTGGCGTTACTTCTATCGTGGCGGGGATCATTCTCGCGCTTGCGTATTGACCTATATTCACGAAAAAAGGCAGCGAATGAGCCTCTCGCTGCCTTTTGTATTAACTTGTAAGCCTTGTTTAAAAACGCAGTTGCGCACCAAACATCACGCCGCTAGAGTCAAAATCGCTGTTTTTTGAGTACACATATTCTGCATTCAAACCAAAGTGTTTATAGCTCCAGCCGATACCGCCAGCCGCTTCACCTCCGACACTTGAGTGTTCGATGTTCTTGCTCTGACCGTTCACTTTATAAGTGTATTCGAGAGTGTAGAGAGTGACACCTGCCTTGCCGTACAGTTCGAAACCTGAACCCAGAGGATAGCTAGCATAGCCACTCAAGCGAGGTCCGGAGAAGCTCGTATCGGTGACTTCTGAAATCGGACTCACGAGTATCGAGCCGATACCGTCAAACGCGCCTTTATAACCTGCTTCGATACCAAAGTTATGTGTTGGCATGTAGCGGTAATATATTTCACCTAAGAACATGTCGCCTGATTCTTTGCTTGTCGGAGCATCGTAGTTCACATCGCCATAGCCAATGTTTGTACCTATGATGTGCTCACTGGTTTCTGCATTGGCTGACAAAGAAAAAGCCGACAGCACTAAAGCAGTAATGAATGAATAACGCATGAACGTTTCTCCTTAGCTTTTAGCTTGCTCGCCTTTTAATATTTGTTCGAAAGTGATCTTGGTGTTGTCTAGCCATTCATAACGGCGACGATACATCGAACGCTTAGAGCGCGACATGCCTTCGATATCTCGACGGGGTGCATTTACATCAATTGAGTAAAAATGACGATTGTATTCGGTGCCGCCCAATTCTTGCCAGAGTGCATCGTAATCCGTTTTGATTCGCCCTTTGCTGTAGCGCTTAGCTGCGTAAGTATGGGACTGCGTTTTCACTGCTAGAATCGTGTTCACTTCCCAAATTTGTGCGAGCAAAGTGAGCAAGCTCACCATCAAGCTTTTTGGTCTCTGTCCGTAAAGCTTACGAGTTAGCTTTTTAATTTTCGCGTTGTTTTCTTCACTGCTTCGCGGTCCTTGTAAGCCGCCAATCATAATGCTGCGTCCAGATTCGATGTGACCTAGCGTAAAAGAGAGCGTGTAGAAGTTGCCATCTTCAGCGCTGTGCAGCACCAGGCTCATGTCGCCTTCTTTTTGATAACGTGCTTCGTATACTAATCTCACCGAGTACAGTATTTCGTCAATTTCAAAAGAGGCTAATGTTAGGCCTTTCGAGTCTGTGTAGATTTCTTCGATTGTTTGTTTAGAAAACAGTTCTGAAATCGTTTTATAGTGATCAACCACCAAGTTAGAACGATCGAACGCTGAGTTGTTTTTGATGATATACGGACGAAACGGCTTCTCTAAAAATCGATGCGTACGTGTACAAAGCAACTCTAACAATGACGATTCAATATTGTCTGAAAGGTGCTTAAACGCACGTTTGTAATAAAGCGCACGTAAGATGAACTTAGCTCTGTAGGTCCAAATTGGCTTGTAGACATCAGCATAATCATCTGAGTAAATCGATTTGCTATGGTAAAAAATGGATTTGTTCGCGGTCATTTTCACTCCAGATTAACTTGTGCTCAATAGCGACAATTAAGAACCGACGGACGAGCAGCGAAGAACCCGAAAAGGAGGAATGCAAAGCACGACTGAAAAGAGGTGGTTTTTGCTGTGTCCGACGTTTGTGTAAGGTTTTGAACACTGTTCTTTTGCTGGAATTCTAAGAGAAAATTGACCTTAGGTATTGTATGGTTTGGTAAGGAAGTGTCAGGTTGAAACCCATTGTTCTAAATGAAGAAAATGCGAATGTCGGCTGAATATGACGTTGAGTTGCTAAGTTAATGTGAAATAAGTTGAACGAAAATTGAACATTATTTGAAATTGTTTTGACGTGTTTTAGGTCTTTATACGTACCTTATAAGTATCGAGCCAATTTTGGCCCGATGTAAAGGTAAGTAAGGAGAGGTTTATGAAACGCTTAACAACTTTAGCAAGTACGATTGCTCTGATTGCTGCACCTTCTATGGCTCTTGCTGGTGGTTATCAGTGGACAAACGATACCGAAACTATCCATGGAGACGTAATGGATAGCAAACAAGCGGCTTATGAAATGGGCCGAGGCATGATCCAAATCTACCAAAATAAATCATCTGGACAACTCCGTGATGAGTTTACGAGCCTTACAACGTATGTTGATCGCCAATCGTTTTCTATCACTGACTCAAAAGTCATGGTAAATGAGTTCTTGCAAAGTGACGGGCAAATTGTTTACCAGCCTATTCTCAATGTTCAATACGAGTACCGCATGCGTGAACCTGGTAATCGTTAATTAATTTATTCGCTAGCATTTATAACTCTATTGCCTTTTTTAATCCTTGTTGTGAATTCGTTTTATTATTTTTGGGGAGGATTTGCTCCCCTTTTTATTATTAAATATATATTCCTGATGAATGTGTGTCTTAAATGTAATATCTCGTAAGAACCTATCTCAATAGGTGTTGCCTGAGTTAAATCAACACCTATTGAAAACACTGTAAATGAGTTCAACACAATACCTAATCTTCGATGCGCTCTGGGAAAAAATAGAGCCATTGTTGCCCGCTCACAAGACTAACCATCCTCTCGGTACGCATTGAAAACGAGTCGATAATCGTGATGCGATGAATGGCATTCTTTTTGTTCTCAGAACTAGTTGTCAATGGAATGCGCTTAACACAACGGGTATTTGTACCTCTAGCTCTGCGCATCGTAGCTTTCAATAGTGGTGAGATGCAGGCGTTTTTGAGCTATTTTGGCAAAATGGTCTGATTTACGAGGGTGTTGATTGGCGTTCTAGATCAATGGCTGCCAAACTAAAGCACCTTTTTCTGGCTATGAGCGACAATCCTTTTGATTCTTAGCACTGTTCATACCGACCACAAACCAGAATGAAACTGCTCAACTCTTTCGCTGGCTCTGTTTCGCTGACTTAACATCACGACCTTGCCACTATTTTCTGTTATAGTGCTGATACCATAAACAACAATTACACCAGTTAATGAGAAAAATTATCTTACCGCTTGTCATGGTTGGATTTTTTGCACTTCCCACTGCGCTTAAAGCCAATACGGAAAACAATGCATGCAACGATACAACCACTGCTAAAACGCGAGCACTATTTTTAAAGCATTATCAGAAAAAAGATTACACAGCAGCCTACTACGCAGCTTATCTTTATG
Source organism: Vibrio sp. Vb2880 (assembly GCF_033337975.1). Lineage (NCBI taxonomy): Bacteria > Pseudomonadati > Pseudomonadota > Gammaproteobacteria > Vibrionales > Vibrionaceae > Vibrio > Vibrio sp. Vb2880. Next base: position 328,785 of record NZ_JAWORT010000002.1, on the reverse strand, counting down.
CTGATAGTTGCCCAGCTTTGTTTTCGGCGCATTCACCGTCAGCAGAAACACTATGGCTGCTTAGCGACTATTCTCTCGCGGCATCACGGAGCGATAATCAAAAAGCATGTGACGATATAGCCTCCCTTGTTAAGGCCGATACGTTACAGAAACATTCCCGTATCGCCCAAGCAATACAAACCAACCTTGGCCTATGTTCACTTAAGCAAACCGAATCACGGATTGATACACGGCTTACTCGCTCAAGTTGTGCTTTTGACAAAAACTTCCTTTCCGTGCCGGCATCTTGGCAAGGCAAAGTCGCAAATCATGACTCGATAGAATGTATTGGCCCCAAAACATTAACACAAGGGACATCACTAACCTTACTAAAGGCGGACACCGAAAATAAAGCAATTCGCATTCCCTTCGACGGTGTTATACCCAACGATGGCAAGACCCGTCTTCTCTTCCTTGGCGACGAACGCTCTATGATGGTTGCCTATGTCTTTAACACAGAAGGTCCCCTGCAACCCCAAACCGTTAACAAACGTACCGAATACTATTCATTACGCGCTTATCAAACCAACGAAACAACGCAACAGCAAGTCGCACAGCTCAATACCGGTATGGTACAGAGCAAAAGCGACAATGATTACTCACCGGAACACCTTACTGAGCTAGAAAAAACAATAACGACAGATTTTACCGTCGACCCATACAACTGGTGGGGACATAAAGCGCTCATCGACATCAATGAAATGGCTAGTGAGGAAAACTTCCTTGTCGCTCAATATAAGGACCGTATTGAGCTAATTTATAATCTTGGCAATGATATAAAGACGCTTAATTTGCTAACGGGTAACAAAAAGACCGTATTCACAGCACCTGAACAGGTCTATGTCCATAGTATCGAAGAATCACTGCTGTATATAAAAAACAAACAGGATGATTATTTTGAGCTAGATCTCACTGCAGCATCCCCCTCTCTGGTACAGGTTCCCTATGTGCCACCTCCGCACAAAGGACGCTATTCGTCCGTACCGCTAGTATCAGCCGACCAACAAAGTCAAATAAGCAGCGATGACGGCCAATTACTCGTTGAAAGCCCCTACCATAAAAGCATTCTGATTAATGATCACTACGAAAACTGGGTGATCAATAACCTTTCTTGGGGGGGCGATAGTTATGAAATCTATTTTGATAACTCATCAGCCTATGCCTGCATCTGGCGAGTTGATTTACTCAACCGTAAAATCGAACGAGTTATTCCGATAGAAGCTGCCGTTGAGCCCTATGGATTTCGTGTTGGCAATGTCCCTTATGTGGTGTATGTCGATCGAGACAAAGACAAACTCTATTTAGCGACCCCCATGTAATAATCAATCGTCGACTTCCCAAGTGATATCGCAGCCCTCGAGCTAAGAACCTATCTCAATAGGTGTTGCCTGAGCTAAATCAACACCTATTGAAAATACTGTAAATGAGTTCAACATAATACCTGATCTTTAATGTGCTCTGGGAAAAATTGAGCCATTGTTGCCCGTTCATAAGACTAACCATCCTTCGGTACGCATCGAAAACGAGTCGATAATAGTGATGCGATGAACGGCATTCTTTTTGTCTTTAGAACTGGTTGTCAGTGGAATGCGCTTAACGCAACGGGCATTTGTACCTCTAGCTTCGCACATCGTCGCTTTCAAGAGTGGCGAGATGCAGGCGTTTTTGAGCGATTTTGGCAAAATGGCATGATTTACGTTGGTGTTGATTGGCGCTCTATATCAATGGATGGCTGCCAAACTAAAGTGCCTTTATCTGGCTCAAAAAAACAGCAAAGAATCCAAAAACAAGGCATAAAACGCAGTTTGTTGACGGATGCGAATGGATTGCCACTTGCTGTAGTCAGCGTGGTGCCAACGTTCACGATATCAAATGGGTACTTCAAACTTTAGATGCATTAGAAAGCTATCGACCACCTTTACAAGCGCCACTGTATCTCGACAGAGGTTACATGATGAACTGGTTACTTTGAACTACATCCCTCATGTTCAATCACGAGAAGAAGAGGCAGCTAGCTTAAAACAATCGGATGATTTTAAGGCTCATAGTTGGGTAGTGGAGCGAACCCATAGCTGGTTAAACCATTATCGTAGATTGCTTGTTCGTTGGGATAAGAAATAGAAAACTACGAGGCCATGTCGCATTTTGCTTGTGGCCTCATTGTTTGGAATAAACCCCTTTTGGGATAGGATCTAAATATTTTCTAATGCTCAGCGTAAGTTTTTCTAGCTCGTTGAATATTCGGTAGGTTTGTAAAGTGGTGACAAAGCACGGTTGTGTGCGTCACTTCTACAAAGGATATCGGATGACACATCATTCATATTGGTTCAAGCAGGCAATTGAAACTGAGCAACCAGAAACGCCACAACCGTTACAGCAGAACATTAATACTGACGTTGCGATTGTTGGTGGCGGATACACCGGACTTTGGACCGCGATTATGATTAAGCAGCAATCTCCGGAAAAAAAGGTAGTCGTGATTGAAAAAGGCTTGTGTGGCAGTGGTGCATCGGGCGCAAATGGCGGTTGTATGTTGACTTGGTCTACCAAGTTCCCGACATTGAAACGGTTATTCGGTGAAGAACATGCTGCTTGGTTAGTAAAAGAATCGGAACAAGCAGTGCTCGAGATTGACGACTTTTGTCAGCAGCACAACATCGATGCGCAATTATCGTTGAAAGGGGTTTATTACACTGCAACCAACCACGTTCAAACTGGGGGAATGCAGCCAGTTGTGGACGAGTTGAAGCGATTAGAAGTGAACAGTTGGCGTCGTTGCTCGGTGGAGGAACTGCGTGCCAATGCGGGATCGCCGCGCAATATAGAAGGCTTTCACTCTCCAGTTGCAGCGAGCGTTCAACCTGCATTATTAGCGAGAGGGTTACGCCGTGTTGCTATTGATCTGGGTGTAGAAGTTTATGAGAACACGCCGATGACGCGTCTAGATTATGGAAAACCTGCCATTGTCTGTACACCTAAAAGAAACATTCAAGCGCAGCAGGTGGTATTGGCATTAAATGCATGGATGGTGGAGCAGTTTAAACAGTTTAAAAACAGTATCGTGGTGGTCTCTTCCGACATGGTGATCACCAAGCCGCTTGGTGACGCACTACCTCTATCTGGTTGGCTGGCAGGTTCTAGCGTGTTGGATTCACGTATCTTCGTCCACTATTACCGAGATACGCCAGATGGCCGTTTGATGTTGGGGAAAGGCGGCAATCAGTTTTCTTTCAACAACCAAGTCAACGCAATGTTCAACAAGCCAACGCGCTACCAAGGTCTACTGCGTAAGTCGTTCGATAAGTTGTTTCCTCGTTTGAGAGGCGAGGAGTTTGCTTATTCATGGACGGGGGGCTCTGATCGTTCTGCTACTGGTTTCCCTTTCTTCGGCGAGCTAGACAAACAGAGCAATATCTTTTACGGATTTGGTTATTCAGGCAATGGTGTAGCGCAGACTCGCATGGGCGGAAAGATCTTATCTTCATTGATATTGGGAATCGATAACGAGTGGACGAACAGTGGTTTAGCCAAAGGACCGTTGGGGTGTTTCCCACCAGAACCGCTTCGCTGGACCGGGGCTATGATAGTGCGCAACGCGGTACGTCGAAAAGAGGAAGCAGAAGATAACGAGAAAACGCCGTTTATCTGGGATAAGTGGCTAGCAAAACTTGCAGGACCAGCAGGCAAAGCGGATAAGCTTGACTAAACTGAAGACTTTAGCCACAAACGAGACAGTTTGCAGTGAAAGTCATTGGGGCGCGATGAAGCCTTGTGTTAGCCTCTTTCTTTCAAGCTCAGATTTAAAAGGTGAGTCATAAAATGAAAGTATTCAGCAACTTCGATAGCGGCAGCATTCACGTAGTGAAAGCGGACGACAAAATCGACATCCAACTCAAAATTCCTAACGACAATATGTCGGAATTCTACCAGTGGTTCCACTTCCGTCTTGAGACAGAAGCCGAGCAATCACACACCATCAAATTGCTTGATTTGGCTAAATCGGCTTATCCAGAAGGATGGCAAGGTTACGATGTGGTTGCGTCTTACGATCGTGAAGAATGGTTCCGAGTACCGGCAGAGTTCGATGGCGACACGCTGACTTTCACTGTAATCCCTGAGCGCAGCTCAATTTACTTCGCGTACTTTGCGCCATACACGTACGATCGTCATTTAGACTTGTTACACATGGCACAAAGCGCGCACCACTGCCAACTAGAGACGCTTGGTCATACGCTAGATGGCAATGACATGAGCTTGCTTACTTTCGGTGAGCCAGAAGAAGGCAAAAAGAAAATCTGGATGATTGCACGTCAGCACCCAGGTGAGACCATGGCGGAATGGTTCATGGAAGGTATGATCCAACGTCTGTTAGATGAAAACGACACGGTTGCGCGTGCATTGCTTGAAAAAGCGGTGCTTTACGTCGTACCAAATATGAACCCAGACGGTGGTATTCGCGGTCACTTGCGTACCAACGCAGTAGGTGTAAACCTAAATCGTGAATGGCAAACGCCATCAATGGAAAAGAGCCCTGAAGTCTACCTTGTGCGTCAGCGCATGCTGGAAACGGGTGTTGACATGTTTTTAGATATTCATGGCGATGAAGCGATTCCGTATAACTTCGTCGCTGGCTCAGAAGGTATTCCTTCTTACGATGAAAATCTTGCCGCTTTAGAGACATCATTTAAGCAAGCGTTACTGACTATTACGCCAGAGTTCCAAGATGAGATTGGTTACGATAAAGATGAGCCTGGTAAAGCGAATTTGACGGTCGGTTCAAATTGGGTTGCAGAGCAGTTCAAATGCTTGTCTTACACAATCGAAATGCCATTTAAAGATAACAACAATCACCCAGATCCACTTTACGGTTGGTCTCCTGAGCGTAGTGTCTTGTTTGGACAAGATGTATTAGCTGCAACGTTAACCGTAGCGGATAAAATTTAGCGCGACGAGTTAACGCTTTTTCATTATTTCGAAAACAGCTCATTTTAAATGAGCTGTTTTTTTGTGCTCTCCATATCCACGCTCCCCTGTAAAAATTTGTTGCCATTCACAAGCTTAAATGATGATTCTTAAATTTGAGAAAGTGGCTTTTTATGGTGATTTGCGTCACAGAAAGTTGGCTTCTTTGTGATATTCTCCGCAACGAATTGACTATGGCTAAACCAACGCAACGAACTTTATTTTTCGGTTGGGTATGCGGATGAAGCTCATGAATAGATGGTCTTGAGGTTACCTTTTTCCGTTTTACGTCATTGGCGTTTGAATATCATTTTTGATTCTTTCCTACGCTATTTAGCTATTTCTATTCGAAGAAAAGAGAAAGTTACGGCTTCATATTTTACGGCAGTATGCTGCCGCGGTGTGTTGCTTTGTGTACAAGAAAAAGGAAAAGAATAATGAAAAAAATCGCTATAGCAGTGGCTACTGTACTTGCTGGTGGTGTGATCTCAAACGTTGCACTTGCTGACACTTACATGGGCGGTAAAGTAGGTTACAACTCTCTAAACGATGCGTGTTACCTAAACGAACCTTGTGACGACGACAGTTTTGCAGCATCTATGCACTTAGGCTACAGCTTCAACAAGTACGTTGCAGCAGAGTATGGTGTTGATTACCTTGGTGACTTCACTGCAAACTTCAAAAAGCCTGGCCTAAACACCGTTGATGGTGATCTTTGGGCGTTGACGCTTGCTCCTAAATTTAACCTACCGCTAACGGATTCTTGGAATCTATTCGCGAAAGTTGGTGCTGCATACATGATGGCTGGTGACGAGAAAGATTTCGTACCAACTGGCTCTCTGGGTGCTGAATACCAAATCAACTACAACTGGAGCCTACGTGCTGAATACCAACGCTACCAAGATATGTCTGATGATGTAATTGAAGACATGGATTCAGATTTCTTCGGTATCGGTTTCAACTACAAGTTTGGCTCTGAGCCTGTCGTTCAAGAAAAAGCCGTTGAAGAGGTGATAGAAGCACGTCCTGCAACACGCATTGTAGATCACGTTTATCCTGCTCAAACAACAGCGACAGTACAATTCGACTTAGAAAGTGCAGAAGTGAAAGACGCGTCGAACCTTTCTGGTACCGTTGATTTGATGAATACTTACCCACAAGCTCAAGTTGAGATCACGGGTTACAGCGATACGACAGGTTCTGCTGCTTACAACAAACAACTCACAGAAAAACGTGCGAAAGCCGTTGCTGACGAGTTCCAAGCAAAAGGTATTGCGGCTGAGCGTATGACAGTGAAAGGCATGGGTGAAGCTAACCCAGTGGCAAGCAACGAGACACGTCAAGGTCGTCAAATGAACCGTCGTGTTGAAGTGGTTGTTCCTGCGTTTGAATACCAAACAACTGAAAAAGCAGAATAATTCCTGCTTAAGATAAAGTTCCAAAAGCCAGCGTGTATCACGCTGGCTTTTTTGATCCCGCTTAACAAACTAAGTAGTTGTGTAGAAACATAATTATATCGGGACGCTTTGACATGTGCTCAACATACGTAAACTCAGCACCTTCATCAATTTGTCATCACCAGTTCATAGCATGACAGCCAAGTGTTTGGGAGAATTATATGCAAAGTTTACCGCCGCTCAATTTGCTCCGAGCCTTTGAAGCCACGGCGCGACTACAGAGTTTTACAAAAGCCGCAGAGGAGCTAAATGTGACTCGTGCGGCCGTAAGCCAACAGGTGAAATCGCTAGAGTCACAGCTCAATGCGACGTTATTCGAGCGTAAGGGCACTCACCTTAGGCTGACCTGCTCCGCGCAAGAATACTGGCCAGTGGTTAATCATGTGCTTCAAACATTATCGACCACGACGCAGCATTTATTTACTCGTCCCAAGAATACGCAAGTTAACTTACATGTCGCTCACAGCTTTTGCTCTCAATGGTTAATGCCAAGATTGGCTGATTTTCAGCGACAATTCCCAGACATCTCCTTTAAAATCTCGACTACTGCTAGTACAGTTCCAAGCGCCAGTGCGATTGCGGATATCGAAATTATTAACGGAGATGGAGATTGGCAAGAGCAAGAAGCCATACGATTAACCCAAGAAAACTGGATCGTTGTCGCAAGCCCGGGCTTTATGCATTTAAACCCGATAAATGACCTCTCGCAGTTAGCTAAAGTGCCTAAAATCTGCACTAGCGGTTATCATGAATCTTGGCAAGAGTGGCTTGCGCACCAAGGTTATCAAGGGAAGGTGAGCAAAGTCGTCGCCGAGTTTGAGCATTCATTGCTTGCTATTCATGCTGCGATTAATCAACTTGGCGTGTTGTTGGTAAGAGACTTTCTTGTTGAGGATGAGCTGCAACAGGGCGTATTAGTCCAGGTTGGAACTTGGCATATGCCAAGTTCTGGTGCACATTATATGATGGTTCGAGCATCCGAAAAATCACACGTAAACACCTTTGCTCAATGGTTAATGCAGAGTCTTTAACGTTCGTTCAGCGAGTGAGTAGAGCGCATGTGTGGTTTGGCTATTATTAGCAGTAGCAAGTCATCAGTCTAGGACTGAGCGACATGCTTAATGACATCTAATAACCACTGATTTACCGGATCTTGCTGTTGAGAGCGACGGCAGCTCATCACGTAGCGAACATCAAGCTCTAGCCCAGCAGGAAGCGCGATACTTCGGCAACCCTTAGGAACATGTCCACTCATCGTTATGCCAAAATGATTCGTTTGCAGAAGCACTTTTTGAATCATCGCTGGATGCTCAATTTCCACTTTAGGTGTGGTTCTAAAACCCATATGTTTGAGCCTTTCCAACACTGGGTATCGGTAGTCGTTCCATCCCGGCGTTTTAAAAAGTATAAAAGGGTATTCTTCTAGTTCTTGGGAGTTTTGAGCGGGATGATCTTGTCGAACAAAAAATACCGCTTTTCCTCGCCCTAGTTCGGTCTGAACAATTGACTGTGGCAGATCTTCATCAAAGTAATGAATCGCAATGGCGTTTTCACCGTCAATTAATCGTTTTTTTGCTTCGCTACCCCAGCGCAAACATGAGAATTTTGCGTTTGGGGCGTGCTTTAGTAACTCCAAGTAAAACTTGTCACCAAAGTACTCCCAAAACAATGTGTTGGCATAAATAGTGATTGAACCGTCAAAATGAGCTGGTGAAAAATGCTGTGGTTTGATGGAATCAATACTGTTGATTATTTGCTCAAAATGCGCAATGTTCGCTTCCACAAAAGCTGTTGGTTCAAAGCCATTTTTGGTCTGAACGAATAGCGGATCATTGAGCTGAGTTTTCATCTTTGTCAGATTTTTGCTGATTGCTCCTGACGTTTTACCGAGTGATTCTGCGACTAACCGGACGTTACGTAACTCATACATCCGTTTTAATACCAAAATATTTTGAATATCCAGATTAACGCTCATACATTGTCTCGCTTGGCTTTTGTCGACAAATCATATCGCTGAATTTCTTAAGAAAAGACAACGCTCGGTCAATTTACGTTGCTGCCTTATCCCTGATTTATTGAAGGTAACGATAAGTTATTCTTGGTTACATCAGTTTATTAGCATGGATTTCCATTTGGTAAATAATGGCTTTCCTCGTATGAGCGCGTTTCTGTTGTTACAGTTTTTCCACCGACAGAAAGTAAGAACGATAATAGAGGTGATGTATGAAAAAACTAATCGCACTTGTTTTGATGGTTTGCTCAACAAACGTAGCATTTGCTGGCGATGGGTCATACACGGGCACGATTGATATGACGATGGCAACGAAAAATCAGGTTGACGTAGAGCGTGCAGATTCTCAATTGACACTGAAGGGTCGCAATGAAATGGCCTATGGCGGTGTAACAATCCATTCGGATGCTGCAACTCAAAAAATTGAACTTCGTGGTCGACGTGATTAATCGAATAGTTTCTTGTTAAGAAAATGCCGCGAAGAACGCGGCATTTCTATATGTAATATCATCAGATCACAATTACCAGATAAGCGCATGGTGAGAAGCTAAGCGCAATGACCACCTGCCATTATTCGCATGGCGGTGCCATATGAATGACAGCTAAGCCCCCCAAAGAGGTTTCACGGTATTTTTTATTCATATCTTTACCAGTCTGATACATGGTTTCGATAACTTTATCTAACGAAATTAAGCATTTACTTGTGCGCTTTAATGCCATACGCGATGCATTAATCGCTTTCATTGCTCCCATGGCATTTCTTTCAATACAAGGTACTTGAACCAAGCCGCCAATCGGGTCACAAGTCATACCCAATGAATGCTCCATCGCAATTTCCGCAGCAATACAAATCTGCTCGTTACTGCCCCCTCTTAGCGCTGTTAAGCCAGCGGCAGCCATGGATGAAGAAACCCCAACTTCTCCCTGACACCCCACTTCTGCACCAGAAATTGACGCGTTAGTTTTATATAAGATGCCGATAGCGCCGGCGACTGCGAGAAAGTCTTTTAGCTGTTTAACATCGAGCTCTTTGATGAAGCGATGGTAGTACATCAATACCGCCGGAATCACCCCTGCTGCACCATTCGTTGGAGAAGTGACGACTTGCCCTCCTGCTGCATTTTCTTCACTAACCGCAAAGGCGAAGAGATTGATCCAATCCATGATCTCCATCGGATCGTTTTCAACTGCAGCGTTGGCTTCGAGCTTTTTCAAAAGGTTTGGTGCTCGACGAGTGACATTTAGACCACCTTCCAAAATCCCTTCCGTATCGAAGCCACGTTGCATGCAGAGCGACATCACTTTCCAAATTTGCTCTGCTCTTTGGTTAATTTCTTCGTCTGAGCGAAATGCGAGTTCGTTTTGGAGGATCATGCCTCCCAAGCTGAAACCGTTCGTCTCGGCTTTTTCCAGCATCTCATCTGCGGATGTAAACGGAAATGGTACTGCGACCTCATCTTGTTGCGTGCCGTTCTCTAGTTCGTCGGCGGTGGCGATGAATCCGCCCCCAATGGAGTAATAAATTTCAAACGCTACTTGATCTCCAGCAGCGTCTAATGCCGTAATCGTCATGCCATTTTCATGCAAGGGAAGGTTGTCGCTATGAAAGACGATGTCATGGTCGTAGCTAAACTCAATTTGGTGTGTACCGGCGAGCATGAGCGTATTATTGTCTATGGTATTTTGTAGCGCACTTTTGGCACTGCTCATTTTGATGGTATCAGGTTTATTTCCCATCAAACCAAGGACCGTGGCTCGGTCTGTATGGTGCCCTCGACCTGTCAGTGACAATGAGCCATAAAGGTCCACTTGCACCCGATGCACTTTCGCCATAGAGTCGCTAACTAGCTGAGTGAAATGGAATCCGGCAAGCATAGGACCATTAGTATGGGAGCTGGATGGCCCGACACCAATTTTAAATATATCGAAAATCGACAGCATAATTGACTTCCTTTAGCAGTGAACCTTTATAAAGGTCTCTAGAACAGTGTTGTTAACTAGATGTTAAAGCTTGTGGGTCGGGAGTGAAAGAAGATTTTTGTAACACTGCCAACTAAGCGCGAGATTTTAAAATGAAGTTAGACAACATCGTCATCGTTTTAGGTAAACGCCTCGTCAATAACAGGTTGACCTCTGAGGGCATAACAAGAGTCGAAGCTTTGTCTTGTAGGACTGCATCACTACCGATAGAGCGAACGGTGATTGTTTTTTGTGGCGGAGTAACGCAAGGACAAAGCGTTTCTGAAGCAGAGGCGATGTACGCGTATTTTAGAGCCCTAAACACAGACTCTGTGAATCCGTTCCCTGAACGTCATATACTCTTAGAAACGGAGTCGTTGAACACGTTTCAAAACATGCGTTATGTTTCCCAAGTTTTGTGCAAACGTGGGTTGTTCGAGTTATGGTCGGGGCATCCGGTTGAGGTTATCTTGCTGTCTAATGACTACCACCTCGAACGAATCATTGATATCCAGAATTTGATGGATGAGCAAGGCTTATTACGAGTACTTAAATCCGATTGCGAATCCATGGGGGTGACCCTCAATATTCCACTGAATATCAGCAAACATATTAGCGTGCCATACCCACATAAAGGGCTTATGGCGGAGACATTCTTGCTACTCGATGAACTCACAACCTACCGAGTTTATTTAGAAGGGGTCAAGCATGGCGCATTTTTCCGAGATTTATCAATTGTCCGAAAAAAGCCACTTATGATCGCAAGAGATGCTATTCACAAATTGCTCTCTTTACCGCTCGATAAAGAGGCTTTGCAACATATTGAAGAAATGAAAAAGGCCGTCGAAATGACGGCCTTGGATGAATCTGTAGGTGCTGCGGAAAAGGCATTAAGTATCTTCCATCCGATACTGACTGCATTGAACCGTCGCTTTGATCCTGAGTCTATTCATTAAGCTCGCGTTTTGTGCGGACGGCGCTTAATGCGATCAAGCAGTAGCAAAGCAGTTCTATACCTTCTTCTGAGATATTTTTAACATCACGGATGTAATTTTCATCCATCACTTGTTGCCAAAAACTACCCATACCATACAAACGAGAGAAGACTAATAATAGCATTACAGCACCAACTAATAGCTTCATATGTGGCACCGTTAAAATGGTCGCCATTTCGTTCATGGTACCTTTACCACCTTGGTAAGCTTTGGCGCAAGCCAGTGCGGTGACAGCAAGTGCTGGGAAAACCCAAGAGCCATGATGAATCATGTCTGTCCAATAGTCCGTTTCGCGAATAATCAGTACTGCAAAAAATCCTGCAATCAAAATAGCCGCATGCTTTAGCTGAGGCTGTTGTTTCGATAAGCTGAAAAACGACCATGATGCAATAGCAAGCATCACAAGCTGGAGCGTTTCTGTAACGGAAAGCTCGCCAAGGCTTGATCCCAACACGACATAATCAAGACGAAGACTAAGGTTAACGAGAATACTTATAGCGACAATCATCAAGGCGTTTAAACTCGATTTATAAATAATGCGCTTTGATTTTTCAGTAACAACGTTGCTTGGGGCTGACTCGGCTTCTTTTACTATTTGTGTTTTCATCTTGCTCACCTGTCCCAGAAAATGTGGAAGAAATGTGAATTAGTGTGATCTGTGTTTGGAATTTTATTGTCCAAGTGGAAAGTTATGTCAGGGGAATGTCAAGAATAGAACACTGTTCGATATAGGGTCGATGTGCGGTAAAGTCAGAGATATGTAAAAACAACGTAAGAACACTTTGATAAATCAAATAAAAAAGGAGCCCAAAGGCTCCTAAGTGATAGAGGGAAGGTGACGTATCGATAAAAATAATTAGTAGTTGTCACCCTCATTTTCTTTGTGATTCTCGCGATAGTATTCCCATTGCTCGACGCGTTCATTGTCCGACAGCACACAGTAAGTGACACGTTCGCCGTTTTCCGACACGGTATCCAGCTCACCACCTTGCTGAACACAGTATACGGCTGCGGGATTTGCAACGGAGGTATACTCAGTTGATCGGGTCGCTCCCTCGTAAGTTGAACAACCAGCCAGTACCAATGTTGCAGCCATAGCCATCATTAAATTTGTCTTTTTCATTCTTTATCTCCGCATGGGGTGGGCGATTATTGTATTGATTATAGGCAACTTTAAGAGATTATTGTCTTATCGATGTTAAAAGTAAGAGGGACGTATAAGAATTTAGATATTCTCATTTATTGCTGATTAGCACGTCACACTTCTGTTCTTGGCGTATTGTTGTGAAGGTCATATCAATCACTTCCTGACAAGCGCTCGAACGTACCTGGCCTACAACAATGATTTAAAGTGTGAAATTCGGTAATATGCGCACAAAACATTGACCGTGGTATTTTCGATGAGACATTTAAAATCGACCGTTCATCCAGACATAGAGCATTTGGATGACAAAATTGTTTTTCAGCGCAATGCAGCGCGAGCCATTGTACTTGATGGTGAAGATGTGCTGTTGCTCTATACAGAACGTTACCATGACTACACGCTACCAGGCGGTGGTATTGATGATGGTGAAGATGTCATTGCTGGATTAGTCCGTGAATTAGAGGAAGAAACGGGCGCCCAAAATATACATGGTATTAAGCCTTTCGGAATCTTTGAGGAGTTTCGTCCGTGGTACAAGGATGACGCTGACGTGATGCACATGGTGTCGTATTGTTATACATGTAAAATCGAACGTGAGCTAGGCGAAACGGCGTATGAAGATTACGAAGTTAAAAATGGAATGCGCCCGGTATGGATGAACATACACGAAGCAATTGCACACAATGAAAAAACGATGGCAGAAAGCCCGAAAAAAGGCATGAGCATTGAGCGCGAAACGTTTTTACTTCAGTTGATTTCTAAAGAATTACTATAAACAGCTAGTTTGCATCATTACGACTTAGCTTCTGTTGGCTCTATTGTGGGCAAAGATTTTAGAGCAATAAAAAAGTCCGGACTCCCCCCCGGAACCCGGACTTATTCCAGACGCGCAAGCGAAGCGTCATCTTGATATGTTAGATTTGTTTCGAACTATGAAAACAATAGCTGTTTTACATTTAGTGTGTAAATAATTATTAGGTCTGACCATTGGTTTTCATGTTTTTTTGCAAACACAATGTGACGCATATCTACCCAATTGCCAAGCGTAATTGGGGCGCTTTTTAGTAAACCACTACTCTTTCTTATCTTTGAGATACCTTACCTCAACTTTTTTGCACACGTTTGCATAGAGATCACGAGTTTTCAAATTCGCCGAACAGGATCTTGTAATTTTACGTTTCTCTGACATTGGGCTCTGTCGTAGCTTTTATCACAAATTAACTAGCGGAGGCAGTCGGCTAAAGTCGACCAGCGGTTGTGAAATCATAGGAGCGTCTGGAGCAAACAAGAGTAAAGGTTGAAATGATGAGGATTGTAACTGACCGATATCTATCAACTTTTCCAATGCATAGAAGCGGCTGACGTATTGGCGAGTCTCGTTAGGCAGCGTGAGTTGTTGGAAATCTCGACTTCCTGCTCGCTGAATAGCACGTGCAACACGTCCTTCTCCGGCATTGTATGCAGCTAAAGTGAGAGCCATATTTTGATCGAATTTGTTGTATAAAAACGCCAGGTACTTGAGCGCGGCCGTTGTGCTAGCTTCTGTGTCAAAGCGATCGTCTTGTTTTGTATTTATCGTTAATCCGAATCGTTTCGCTGTGGCTGGTATCAATTGCCAAAGTCCGGCGGCGCTAGCGTGAGAAACGGCTTTGGGGTTGTAAGAAGATTCTAACATTGGCACTAAGGCTAGGCTATTTGGTAATGAGTGGTTTTGAAGCTGTTTGAAAATGTGGTTAATTACTGGCTTGGATGAATCGAGACGCTTGGCAATTTGTGGCTTGTATGGGGCTAATACTTGATACTGCGTTTGAATATCGACAGCATTTGGTTTTGCCTGGCATGTGAATGGAAGGTAGGACAGAAAGGCAATAAAAATAAAAAGGCCTACAGTACTCAGCCGAGATGGCGACTGAATCTGTAGGCAAGACGAACATCGTTTAGAACGATTTATCTTCATAAGTGTGTTGCACAGGTTGTTTGAGTTGACTGACCAACTCATGGAACGCCGCAGAGCTGTGGCCATTGCTCTGATTGTATTGTTGGCACTGACTTACCAACGTTTCCAATAGCGCCCATTGTTTTCTAGCTTGCATACCTATTTGGGCAGGCAAAGCATTGAAAATTCGTTTTACGCTGGCGTCATTACACGCTAACCCCAGCGCTCGCATACACTGGCTTCTGTCATTGGCGGAGCGGCTGAGTTTATTGAGTATCGGCATTTGTTTTTGAACATTGTCGTTCAGTGCCTCTCCATCAAACTTTAAGTACAATACCTTTTGCTGCTGAAGCAAAGGAAGCAGTTGTTGATAAAGCTTAATATCCTCAGATATAGAGCGAACAAATTGTTGAATTCGCTGCGATACTGCGCTTGCCATGATGTCTTCCTAGCGTTTTATTACTCGTGACCTGTATGGAACTGCATGATTGCCTTGGATAGCACTTTTGTATCTAGGCTAAGTTCACCACGCGCTAATGCGTTGCGTACTTGTTCTACTTTTTCCATATCAACATCAGGTAGTGATGCCATTTCAGCTTGAGCGCGATCTATCGCTACGGTATTCGCTTGAAATGCAGGCTCGTGTACTTTGCTCTGTTCGACGACGTCGACAGGCTGTTTGCTTGCTTGCTGTAATTTTGTTTGTGGGACATGACCGCCCGCGACTTTGTCGATTTTCATGCTGTGGTCCTCATCATCATGTTCTAAATTAAGTAGGCGGTTAGAATGTGATAAACATTAAATATTTTTTTTGTACTCGAAGTTCAGTGTTACTGACGAGAGCCAAAATTAAAAAATGTTACCCCGAGTCAAAAAATCAAAATTGAGTATGAACCTGGTTTAATCCAGTTACGACTGCTCTTATGACCTTGCCCGAACTTGGGTTTTCCACGTCAATTTGTTGCCCTTTCGCTCCATCTTCTAAGGCGACTCCTTTTGTGCTGGCACTAAATCCATTTTTGCTCGCAATGACTATGACTTCATTGCCTTTCTCGATTAGAGGTGGGGCCGACAAATTGGATGGATTAACCACTTGTCCAGCCCGCAAACGACGAGAGGTTTCTAAGCCTACTGCTTGCTCGGGGCGAGTATAAAAATCGTCTTGGCGAGAGATGGTTCGGGTTTCAAGCTTTATGTGTTTAGCCGTTACGACTTCATTTCGGCCAACCGTGGTTGTCGCGACCAAAACAGGCAGAGTCAGCGAAGACTTTATCGTAACGTTAATTCGCCATGGTGATGCGATATTGTCGCAGCTGACTGAGCGCTTGAGGTTACCGACTGGCAACGTGTTGTTGTCACGACCTGTGATAACTAAAGGAGATTCACATTCTGGCAAGTGATTGGCTGAACCGGGTACCCACATGTCGAAGTCCAGTTTGTACTTCCCCCACTGATTGGAGAGCGCTACGCGATCCACCTCTTGTTCGAAATCCGTTGCTACAACGGACCTTATCTCTTCAACGCTTAGGGTTTTGTCATTGGTGTTGGCGAATGCTTGTTCTGATGTCAAAGCGAGTAACGTCAGCATTATTGTTGAGGAAGTGGACACTTTCCTCTTGTTTTTAATGCTTTCCGAGAACCGGAAGTTTGGCTTCCATCCTTGTTTGTAAATCATTGATATATATAGCTATTTTTTATGGCACGTATCTTGTTTGTATGTTGGCGTATTCGAGCCAACTGTAAGGAAGATGCATGGCGATCACATTTGAAAATGCTTTAGGAGTACATCCAGAGGCACTTAATTTTCGCGTTCAGCGTACCAAAGTCCTCGCCAGTAACCTAGCAAATGTTGACACCCCTGGGTATTTGGCGAAAGACCTAAGTTTCACCACCGTAATGAACCAAGTAACGGCAGGTGGTGTGAACAAACCGGTGCCAAAGTTCCAGGTTCAGGCCCAATACTCGGTGCCTTACCAGAATAGCAAAAATGGCAACACCGTAGAGCTTGGTGTTGAACAAGCAAAATTCACGCAAAACAACATGGACTTTCAAACTAGCCTGACGTTTCTCAACATGAAATTTAATGGCTTAGCGAAAGCGATTGAGGGACGTTAATTATGTCATTCACTGATATTTACTCGATCACTGGTTCCGCGATGACAGCACAAACTGTGCGTCTGAATACGGTAGCCAGTAACTTAGCAAACGCAGATGCAGTATCTGCAAATCCAGAAGATGCTTATAAAGCGCTTAAGCCAGTATTTGCGACTGTGTACCAAAAAACGCAAATGACAACAGAAAATGGAGCTTATCCCAATGCAGAAGTTCGCATTGTTGACGTTGTTAAAAATGCTGGAGATGCAGAGAAGCGTTTTGAGCCGAACAACCCACTGGCTAATGATGAAGGCTATGTGTTTTACCCAGATATTGATGTAGTTGCTGAAATGGCAGACATGATGTCCGCAACACGCAGCTTCGAAACGAATGTTGAAGTATTAGCCAATGTAAAAAGTATGCAGCAAGGTCTGCTTAGATTAGGGCAGGGTAGCTAATGAGTATTGCACAATACACCCCTTTATCGTCTGACGCTCCAGTAAATACAAAAGCAAAAGACAGCAACGGTATCTCACCAAACCCTAAAGACATGAACAGTGCTTCTTCATTGGAGAATGAGTTTATTTCTTTGATGGTGGCTCAAATTCAAAACCAAGACCCACTTAATCCCCTTGATGGTACGGAATACGTTGGTCAATTGGCTCAGTTCTCGCAGGTACAAAGTACCGAGAATATGTCTAAGACAATGCAACAGAGCATGGTGTTACTGGACAACATGCAAGTGCTGTCAACAGCGGGCCTTGTTGGGCAAACGGTTTACGTCAATGCGGATGAATTTCAGCTTGGTGAAGACGTACAAAACGGAAAAATCGAACTCGCTCATAGCTCAAACCAAGTCACGTTAGTTGTTAAAGATGAATTTGGTCAATCAACTAAAGTGCCACTAGGTGCTCACGGCAAAGGTGACGTCGACTTTTCAATTAATCCTGAAGAACTTGGTCTTAAACCAGGCAAATACTCAGTGGCCGTAGAAGTGCAAGAAGGGCAAGCAAGTCCAAATGTGCTGATGGCAGGCACTGTTGAGCAAGTGCGCATTCCTAATACCGGTGGCGCAGCATTAGTCAATGTCCATGGCGTTGGCAACGTTCCTTTCTATCAAATCACTCAGTTTGGTGCTTAACCAAATACGGAAATCAGAGGTCTATTTATGAGTTTTAACATCGCACTAAGTGGTCTGGACGCGACCAACACAGAGCTAAACACAATCAGCCACAACATTGCCAACGCATCAACGTATGGTTTTAAAGGTGGCCGCACAGAATTCTCCGCTGTATATAACGGCATGCAACCTGGTGGTGTGGAAGTCGCGTCAATTTCACAGAACTTCGACAAAGACGGCAGTATCACAGGAACTGGCCGTGCGATGGACCTAGCTATTAATGGCGGTGGCTTTTTTGTTACTAAAGATAATATGGGCCAAATGTTGTACACACGTTCAGGTGTGTTCTCAACGGATAAGAACAACTTTGTTACGGCTAACAGCGGTGCAAAGCTTCAAGGTTACAGTGTCGATAGCAACAACAACCTAATGACAGGTTCTGTGGGTAATATTCAGGTATCGACTTCCTCACTGAATGCTAAAGCAACAGACAGCTTAGATTTTGTTGCGAACTTCGACGCAAGCGCGTCTGTTATTGATAAAGCCGTAACGCCATTCAATCCCAAAGATCCAAGCTCATTTAACTCGTCTTACACAACAAAAGTCTACGACTCATTGGGTAACTCGCACACGGTAACTCAGTACTTTACTAAGACTGCTTCTAACTCGTGGGAAGTGAACGTTCAAGTAGATGGCGGTACGACGCCAGTAGCAACTGTGCCTGTAGCGTTTGGTAAAGACGGCTCGCTTTCAACACCAACTGCGCCGTTTAATGTTTCATTCCCTGCAGCAGGTGCGAACGCGATGAGTGTAGACATTAACCTGAAAGGCAGCACGCAATTTGGTGCAGCTTTTGGCGTAAGTACTAATAGCCCTAACGGTTACACATCAGGTGAACTTGCAGGTGTACGCGTTGAAGGTAACGGCATGGTTTACGCGACTTACACTAACGGCCAATCACAGCTACAAGGTCAGGTTGTTCTTGCTGATTTTGCAAACACACAAGGCTTAGCGAAAGTGAGTGGAACATCATGGACTCAAAGCTTTAGCTCAGGTGCTCCAATTATGGGTGTTCCGGGGTCAGGTACGATGGGTGACCTAACTCCGGGTGCATTAGAAGGTTCTAACGTTGACTTAACCAGCGAGCTTGTTGCTCTAATGACTGCACAACGCAACTACCAAGCAAACGCAAAGACAATTTCTACCAGCGACAAGCTTACTCAAGCTTTGTTTAACGCGGTGTAATGGGAGTTTTGCATGGATAGTTTGTTATTTACGGCAACGTCGGGTGCCAGCCGAGTTCTTAAAGCGCAGCACGTTCGTTCAAACAACTTATCAAATGCTGATACTGCGGGTTTTCGAGCGGATATGGAGCGTGTGCGTAGTGTAGAGATGCAAGGCCCAGGTTTTGATGGTCGCACTATGGTTGTGACCAACTCTGCCTCAACACGTTTCGACGCTGGCGATATTGTGAAAACAGGACGTCCGTTGGACGTTGCGGTTATGGGTGAGGGGTATCTCTCTGTAGAAACCCCAGCGGGTAACGAAGCTTACACCCGTGCAGGCAATATTCAGGTCGATACTTTTGGCGCTCTAACAATCAATGGGTTCCCTGTCCTCGGTGACAATGGTCCTTTGGTTGTGCCGGATTACCAAAAGATTGAAATCAGCGAGCGTGGTCAAGTCTCAGTGATCCCACCAGGTGGCGGCGCAGAAATTGTGGCAGGCACTTTGAAGTTGGTTAAACCGGAAATTAATCAGCTGCAAAAAGAGAGCGATAGCTTGCTGCACAGCGTAGATGGCGTGCCATTCGCGGCAGATGAAACCGTGCAACTCTCTCCTGAGCACATTGAGGGCAGTAACGTATCTGCTATTGATGAATTGGTTAGTGTGATGTCGCTGACGCGCAACTTTGAAATGCAAGTTCGCATGATGAAAACGGCGGAAACTCTAGCAAAAGCTGGTAACAAATTAATGGCGGCGAGCTAAGTCTCGCCCCGCAAGGAGTAAAAAATGCATTCAGCATTATGGGTAAGTAAAACAGGCATGGCAGCGCAAGACACTAAGATGACTGCCATTTCTAACAACCTAGCAAACGTAAACACGGTAGGCTTTAAGCGTGACCGAGTTGTATTTGAAGATCTTTTCTACAGCATTCAGCGTCAACCAGGCGCTCAAGTAGACCAAGTTAACGAACTACCAAGTGGTATTCAGCTAGGTAGCGGTGTTCGCGTTGTTGGCACACAAAAAGTATTCACTCAAGGTAATACCCAAAACACAACGCAAGAGTTGGATCTTGCTGTAATGGGTCAGGGTTTCTTCCAAATAGAAAACTCGGACGGACAGATCATGTATACACGTAATGGTCAGTTCCATCGAAACTCAGAAGGCTTAATGGTGAACAGTCAGGGCCTGCCTTTAGAGCCTCAAATCCAGATCCCAGACAATGCGGTCTCTTTCTCTGTGGGTGTTGATGGCACCGTGACTACAACAACAGCAGACGATCCAACACCTCAGCAGCTTGGTCAAATTACACTTGCAAAATTCATCAATCCAGCCGGCTTAGAGGCCATGGGTGGCAACTTATTCCGTGAAACGGAAGCCAGCGGTCCAGCTGATGAGCTGATTGCAGGAGCTGATGGTGCCGGCATTATCAAGCAAGGTGCACTGGAAGGGTCAAACGTACAAGTAGTAGAAGAGATGGTCGACATGATCACCACTCAACGTGCGTATGAGATGAATGCGAAAGTGGTCTCTGCTGCAGATGACATGCTGAAGTTTGTTTCGCAATCAATGTAAGTATGAAATTGGTGATGATGAAGGAAAAAGCAATGAAATGGCTTTCTAAGAGTTGGGCAGTAGCCGCCGTGTTGCTGGTGGGATGTGCTGGCCGTCAGGAATTTATTCCGCCTGAGCCGAATGCTGAGGAATATGCACCACCAACGCTCGATTACACGCTGCCGGAAACCCAATCTGGTAGCCTTTATCGTCACCAATACACGATGACCCTGTTCCAGGATCGTCGTGCTTACCGAGTTGGCGATGTATTAACGGTTCAACTATCAGAAGAAACCTCATCGAGTAAAAATGCGGGTACTAAGTTCGGTAAAAGTTCAGCAATTAACTTTGTGGCGCCGACCATAGGCACGAAAACTATCGATGAGCTAGGGGTTAGCGTGGATGGCAAACGTAACTTCGATGGCAGTGCATCAAGTTCACAAGGCAACAAGCTTCAAGGTGCCATTACGGTAACGGTACACGAAGTATTACCTAATGGCGTATTGCGTATCAGCGGTGAAAAATGGCTTCGTCTGAATCAAGGAGACGAGTTTATTCGTCTAACCGGTATCGTCCGTGTGGATGATATTAACCGCAGTAACCAAGTTTCTTCTCAACGAATTGCTGATGCAAGAATTACCTACGCAGGTCGCGGAGCGCTAGCTGACAGCAACGCAGCCGGGTGGCTAACTCAGTTCTTCAACAGCCCATGGGTACCTTTCTAATGAAGACAATGCAATCTTTCTTTATGTCTCTCCTATTGGTGTTGACCTTGGGACTACCAGGCACTTCACGTGCTAAAGCGGAAATTCCGATCATGGACTTGGTCGATGTTCGCGGCATTCGAGAAAACCAGCTGGTTGGTTATGGTTTGGTGGTTGGCTTAGCCGGCCAAGGTGACCGAAACCAAGTGAAATTTACCTCTCAATCTATTACCAACATGCTACGTCAGTTTGGGGTTCAAATTGATGACAGTATGAACCCTAAGCTACGAAATGTGGCTTCTGTGAGTGTGACAGCGTCCGTTGATCCAATGGCAGGCCCAGGACAAACGTTGGATGTGGTTGTGTCTTCAATCGGTGATGCAAAGAGCCTTCGCGGTGGTACGTTATTGCTAACGCCTTTACGTGGTATTGATGGCGAAGTGTACGCGATTGCGCAAGGCAACGTGGTTGTGGGGGGCTTATCTGCAGAGGGGCGAAGTGGCTCCAAAGTAGAAGTGAACACACCAACGGCGGGTCGCGTTCCGAATGGTGCGACTTTAGAGAGAGAAATCAAAACCGATTTCAACCAACGTGATGAAATCACCCTAAACCTGCGCAAGCCTAGCTTCACTACAGCAAAAAATATTGCGCGTGAAATTAACAACACTTTTGGACCTAACGTTGCAGTTGCGATCAATAAAGCGCGCATTGATATGCGTGCACCAAAAGATACACAGCAGCGTGTCGTCATGATGTCGATGCTTGAAGAAATGAGCGTTGTTGAAGGCCGTAAACCTGCTCGTATTGTCTTTAACTCTCGCACTGGCACCGTGGTGATCGGTAAGAGTGTCAAAGTGAGTGAAGCAGCAGTAAGTCACGGTAACTTAACCGTGCGAATTTCTGAATCACAACAAGTTAGTCAGCCTAATGCGTTTGCAAATGGCGATACGAAAGTCGTTAACCAAACGGATCTTGATGTGAATGAAGATCTCGCTCAGATGGTGATTTGGCCTCCAGGCACGGAACTTAACACCATAGTTAATGCGGTAAATAGTTTAGGTGCCACGCCTACAGACTTGATGTCTATCCTGCAAGCTTTGAGTGAAGCGGGTGCATTGAACGCTGAATTGGTCGTGATATAAAGGAGTTAAGGATGAAGCTAGACAGTACCAATGAACAAACTCAGTTAAATTCGATGCTTTATCACGACAACAGTGCATTGGCTAACATCAAGCATAGTCGTGATCAAGAAGGCGCACTTGAAGTCGTCGCAGGTCAATTTGAGGCAATGTTCCTACAAATGGTGTTACGCCAAATGCGTAGCAGTAGTGACGCTCTTGCTGATAAAGACAGCCCGTTTGCCAGTCAGCAACAAGGGGTATTCCGTGATATGTATGACGGTCAGCTGGCGATGGAACTAGCAAAGAAACAGAGCTCAGGCATTGCCAATATGCTCATCCAGCAGCTGAGCCCGTCTATGCGTGAGGTTGCTTTCGATGCTGCGCGCAACATCTCATCCGCTAACGATGGTAAAGGTTCGAATTCTGAATCTATCTCACAAGTAGATTCTAAAGAGGTGGAGAAGAATTCAAGCCTATTTAATACCGCTTCTCAAGCCGTCGCCTCTGTTAAACAGGTATTCGGTGAGGCCGGTATGACTACCGCGTTTTCTCAGCCGTTGATCAGAAAAATGGAGCTGTAAATGAACCTAGTTAATATTGCACTTTCAGGTTTAGGCGCGAACCGTGTGGCCCTAGACGTAACCGCGCAAAACGTGGCAAACGTGAATACCGTGGGTTACAGTCGTCAACAAGCGTTGATGGCGTCTGTCGATGATGGTAAAGCCAATCGCTTAAGTCCAGGTTTAGGGGTAGAAGTCACTAGCATTCGCCGCGTTACTGATCAATTTCTGATTAAGCAAACGTGGTCGACTAACAGTATGGCGGCATACGCATCTGGATACACCAGTAACATGAGTCAGCTGGAGAATACGCTTGGTGCCGATGGTTTCAGTATATCGGCTGGCTTGGACTCGCTAAACGCTGCGCTTAACGATGCGACTGTTAAGCCGGAATCCATACCTTACCGCCAGCAGATCATTAACGAATCTGAAGCTTTGGCCCGCCGTTTTAATACGCTTACCGAGTCTTTATACAATCAACATAAAGACATGAGCGACCAACGTAATGCAGCGCTTAACCACGCGAATAGCCTTATGGAAAATATCGCGAAGGTGAACAAGCAACTGGTAGAGATGCAAGGTACAGGTGGTAACCCATCACAGTTAATGGATGAACGAGATAGGTTAATCGGTCAGTTATCTCAAACCATTGAAATCAAAACAACACAGCAGCATGACGGCAGTGTTCAGGTCACACTAACCTCTGGTCAACCGCTTGTGATGGGTACGGACCATGGCAAACTGGAAGCCATTCCTGACCCGAGTGATCCTTACTTGGCGGACTTACACGTCACGTTCTCGAATCAAAGTTTTGCGATTGGTGACTCGCTTGGTGGCAAATTAGGTGCGATTAATGACTATCAAACCGAAGTGTTGAAACCAAACCAATTGGCTCTGAATGACATGGCGAAAGCTCTCGCGGATGAATACAACGCCGTGCTTGCAACTGGCAAAGACTTAAATGGCAACCCAGGTAAACCTTTGTTCAGCTATGACCCAGCAAACCCTGCAGCCAGTTTGGATATTACCAAGCTAACTCCAGATGAGCTTGCGTTCTCAAGTGATGGAACACCTGGTAACGCAGATGCGTTGCAATCATTGATCGAGTTAAGCAACAAGCCAGTGGCGGTATCAGGTTACGGCTCAGTAAGCTTGAACGATGCCTTTAGTTCAATGGTGGGTCAAAGCGCAATTAAAGCACGCCAAGCTAATGCTGATTATCAAGCGAAGTTAGCCATGAACAAGCAAGCGCACGCAGCTCGCGATAATGTTAGTTCCGTAAACAGCGATGAAGAAGCGGCTAACCTAATGATGTTTGCTAATGCGCACAATGCCAACATGAAAGTGATCAGCACAGCAAATCAACTGCTCGATTCTATTCTGCAGTTATTCTAAGAGGAAAGTTTAGATGCGAATTAGTGACAATCAATTTAGTCAAATGATGTTGCACAGCTTGCAGAGCAATAGCGCGGGATTAGGCGAAGCTCTGCAACAGATGTCTACTGGCAAGCGCTTAACCAAGCTGTCTGATGATCCAATGGCTTCGATCAAGTTGCTTAACTTAGACCGAGAAACCAGTGCGATTGCTCAGTACAAAAACAACATTGAAAACGTAAAAACGACGCTATCGAGTCAAGAAACCCATTTAGATTCGATCAAAGAAAGCTTAAAAAGCATGCGAGACATCGCGCTTTGGGGTGCGAACGGCTCTCTTACTGACGAAAGTCGTGGCGGTATGATTACAGAGCTTAAGAGTTACCGTGACTCTATTGAGTCGTCTTTTAACGCGCAGGATGAAGAAGGGCACTACCTTTTCTCTGGTACTAAAACGGATACTGCGGCTGTAAGTAAAGCGAGCGGCAGCTACGTAATTGAAGGTAATAGTGACAAGCGCGTAGTAACAATTGCTAAAGGTGTCACGATGGATTCCAATATGACTGCAAAAGAAATATTGGACCTTGGGGGAGGCCATAACGTGCTTAACCAAATTGATGCGCTGATCAAAGAGTTTGAGAGCCCTACCGCCAACTTCAGAGCTGAAGTTGAGGCGAGTATCAGCGCTATCGACGATACTTTTTCAAACGTACTAGGGACCATGACTGAGATTGGTGGTCGACACAACAACTTAGATCTTGTTGGTGGCGCGCACAGTGAAAACAAGCTGTTCGTTGACAAAGTATCTGGAGACCTCTCTGCTCTGGACTATGGTGAAGCGTCGGTACGATTGAGTAATTACATGGCCGCTTTGCAAGCAACGCAAGCAAGCTATGTGAAGATCGATGGTTTGTCGCTGTTTGACCGTTTATAAGGTTAGGAAGTTCTTTTTATGGTAATGAGTACAGTAGAGGTTAGACCCCATAGCATACGCTTAGGTGGACAAGAACAAGCCTCTATCATGCCGACCCGTTCTGCAGACTCAAGTACGGCAATTAAACCGCGCCCGGCGCAAATTCAGGCTGACACTGCGTCAGCCTACTCTGTATCTGGTATTCAGCTTACGCAGGGCCAGCAGCAAGCCACGGCGGTTCAGATCGCGTCCAAATCGCTGCAGGTGATTGGCAAAGAGCTCACGCAAATTAAACGTGGTTTGACGCAAGCTATTAATCAAGGCGTACAAAATGTTCCTGGTTTGCAGGATACATTGGTTCGCTCTAAAGCCACCATCCAAAAAGTCGTTGAGCAAGCACGTTTCGATGGCCAGAAAGTCCTAAATAACGAACTGCACTTAAAACTGGATAAAGCGGATATTCGTCGCTTTTCTATTCCAGGTTTGAATGTTCATCGCTTAAGCGACAAGGCCGAGCAAATCCGTTTGGATTTTCCTCAAGGTCAAGCGGTGATGATTCAGTTTGATGAACAATCAGACGGTGAGCGAACGGTCAAAATGCTGGATCGCAGCTTGATTGCGTTAGGAATGCGAGCCTCATTAGCCGATGATGGCAGCATTTTATTTGAAGCCAGAGACAACGCTTATCAACAAATGCAGCAAAAGGTGATGGTAACGGGGGAAGGGCACCGATTCCCTGCGGGACAGCCTAACGTTTTGAACTTAAAGTCTGAGCCAGATGGTATTGCGGAGCTCGGGTTTGATCTAGGCTCACGCGACGGCATCAAGCAGACGATTGCCAAAGTAAATCAGCATCTGAAACAAGTTCAAACGAGCTTGCAGGAAGCGAAAGCTTTTCATGGTGAACTGAATACTCAAATGCGTTCTATCCAAACCAAAACCGCACAGCTTTCAGTCAATGAGGTGAATGCAAAACTGGATGGATTCATGCAAAAGTCTGGCGAGTTTACTTCGACTTTTCAGGCATTGAATGCGCAAGCAAACGTGCGTCGTCATACCGTGGTCGCTTTACTGAAGTAACGAACACTCCAATGATTCCCGGCTTTACACTGTTATCGTCCCCCAATAACGAAAACAGCGCACTGTCGGGAATCTCTCTTTGACTCGTCTAGGGCTCGAGTGCTTTTGCCACCGAACGATTCAATTTCTGGAATAGCCATCCAAGTGCTATCAAAGACGCACCTAAGCCTAAGAAGCTTATTGCTCGCCAGAACCCATCCAGAGAGCTCACATCCCATAAGAATACTTTCAGTGCGACACAGGCAAGGACCACTAGACCGACACGCTGCATCATCAGCCCCTGTTGGGTCACGCCGCGCCAAGTCAGCAATCCACCTACGAGCAAGCCAGCCACTGAATAACTGAACAACTCTGCCATGCTGGTTGGCTGATACAGCATCATCGATGTGGTTTGCCAGAATTGACGGATAGACATCCCCAACCAAATGGCTGCAAGTAAAAAGCCTAGACTAGCAATCGCAAATCGATGAACTTGCAACGTATTCCAGCGCTTAAACGTTGCGATAAGCAGGATGCAAGCTGGTAACAGCCAGCCGATACTCAGCATGTTAAAGATGGGAAGTGCTTGTGCCGAGACGTTATCAGTCACCAACGGCGATTCTGCCGTATTAAGCAAAATAATCAATATAGCGAACGCGCACCAAAGCAAGTAACTATAGATTTCGTAGATACGGTTTAAGCGTTGCGCAAATTGGCTGCGGTAGCTGTATACCAAACCCATAACTAATGCTTGATTGGCAAAGACTGCCGCACTTGTGAAGTCGATGTGCCCCAAGTAACCATATTGCCCCGTTAACCAGTAGTTAGTTTGGGTGAACAATGCCATTAAGAATACATGTAAAAACGCCCCTTCAAACCAGTTGGTCAGTTCTCGGTCCACTTGTTTTAGTGTTGAACGAGCATAAGACAAGATGAAGAGAGAAGGCATATAACTCACAAGAACCCAAGCCCAATGCCCAGCTTCTACCGGTTGCCATTCGGGGATGAAAGGTAGCAGCGTGAGTCGGATAACCAGTATTCCCATTGCCACTTTAATCGCCCAACTCGCAGGTCGAAATAACCCGACTTGAGCCTGTAAGGCCATTATCGCAACTTGTATTGAGATTGCTGTTGTTAACCAAGTATCGCTCAACCAAACAAAAGCAATACCTATGATTAAAGCATGCATAACGGCAGAGCATTCTAATGCCAACGAACGTGCACGCTGACCAAGCACAACGTAGTAAGTGGCCATCAATGCGCAGAATGCAGTCCAATACCACAGGTAGCCCTGCATAAATTCGTCAATATAAAACAACGTAATTAAGCTCATCGCGGGAGCCAGTACCAGCAGAAGCAGCCCACTGAGTTGCGAACGGTCACTAAGTGATTGGCAATATGTTCGATAGCAGATCAGCGCAATACTCACCGCCAATGCGAATAGGATGCTAGCTTCTCGCTCTACCATATACAGCGCATCAAAAGCGATGGTAAGAACTATCAGCGCGGTTGCCGAGACGAGTATGGATGGCAAAAATACACGTAATGACCAGCCTGTACGAAGTGCTGGTAGCCAGATGCTCGCAACAAGCAGCGTATAACAGTACGCCATTTGTAGAGTGTTCAGCTCCGGCATTCTGGTGACGGCAGAAAAGGTCAATAAAGCAGTTGCGAGAGCGGTAGCGGTCGGCGAGTTTGTCCACTTGCTTTGATAGTGACGAAAGCGAGGATTGAGCATCCAACCCATTCTCGGAACCGCGAAAATGAGATACAAAGTGATGGAGAGATAAATCGCGAGCCACGAGAACAACCGTTCTGTTGGTACACTCTCAATCAACAGCAACATCCAAATGACATGTGGAATCGCGATACTTGGCGTAATCCATGCCCTACGCACTTTTTGCATCAATAAGGTCGCCGCGAACGAAATTGCGCAGATGTATCCGGCTAACAAGAAGTAGTTGGGTTCATTACCCCCAATCCACAGTGGTGCTGTGTAGCCACCAATTAAGCCAAGCACGGCCATTAACGGCCCTTGTCGCAATGATAATGCTAAACTGAAAAATGCCGCTGAAGCCAAGATGATCAACGAGATACTCGGCGTTAGCATTTGATAAACCACAAAGGCAAAAATGACGGTGCAGTAAATGCCCGTTAATCCCGTACCGGTAACAGCAGCAGGAACATACGTAAAGCCTTGGGCTCGTGCTGCCCGTTGCGGATTCTGTTGTTCTTTACGGTGAAACCACTCGCCAACAAGCACCATAAGTAATGAGATCACAAAGGCAAAGGACACTCGCATAAATGGCGAAAACTGGATGTGACTACCAATCACCTGTACGAGATAACCTCCACCGATCAGCATGGCCAATGCGCCTACCCAAACCAACCAATTTTCTTGAATGTTGCTAAGCAGGCTCTGAACTTTACTCTGAAGGAATGACTCATTTTCTTGACTAAAAACATCCAGTTGCACTTCTCTTGTCTGGGCGTACCCTTGATTCGCAGCGCTCTGGTCCAAGTCTAGGTTGGTAGCTGGATCATGTTCCCCAGAGGATGAGACATCTTTCTGTGGTGATTCTATGTGAGGTGACGTCGCTACAGATGGTGTGTCTTTTTCGATGCTGAATTGTTGGTGCGCTTGTTGGTTTGAGCCCCCATGGACACTGGCTCGTAGTGATGTGACTTCCTCACGAAGTTTGGCTAGTTCTTTTTCTAAAAGTGCAGCTCGGTTGGCGGCTTTCACTCCGATGAGGATGGCGAGACACGCCATGAACAGTGCTAGTATTACGTACAATCCATTTCTCCTTGCGTACGTCGCGTGACACACGATTCTTAACTTTGAGCACTTACGCTAAAGCTTAGTTCATGCTCTATGCCTTAGCCTCATATAGTGCTAGGTTCCGCGCTTTCTTTAGAAATCATTCTACATAATGAAACTCAATGCGTAATGATGAATTCGACAAAGTCGCACACTTGTGTGCCACTTTAAAACCTGATGAACAAAAATGAGTCGTTAAGTCATTGGGGGTCAACTATATTCATAGTTCTGATGCGATCGCCAAATGACTTCAAACATGTGCGTTTCGTAGCGATGTCATCGAAGGTCAGTCGTTTGATTTGCACGTTCGGTTGTTTCTATTTGACCGTAAGGCTGAATGTATTCGGGTATAGCGCATTCACGCGAAAAAAGACAAAAACAGGTAATTATTGATGCAAGTGGGTAATGAAGCGCTGGTGCTGTCAGCGGTTGGGGTTATTGGTTTAGGTTGCCAATGGTTAGCTTGGCGATTGCGTTTGCCAGCGATTTTATTTTTGTTGTTGGCAGGGCTGATCGTCGGGCCATTTATGCAGTGGTTAAACCCTGATGAGATATTAGGTAATTTGCTCTTTCCGTTGGTCTCTTTAGCGGTGGCAGTGATTTTATTTGAAGGCAGTTTGACCTTAAATTTTAAAGAAATTCGTGGCGTGAGTGGTTCGGTATGGAGCATTGTTTCCATCGGGGCGATCATTTCGTGGGCAGCGACCAGTATCGCAACACACTATTTCCTCGGCTTTACTTGGGAGCTTGCCATGTTGTTCGGCAGCTTAACCGTAGTAACAGGGCCGACGGTCATCGTACCACTTCTACGAACCGTAAGACCTAACAGTACGCTTGCTAACATTTTGCGCTGGGAAGGGATTTTGATTGACCCGCTCGGTGCGCTTTTTGTTGTGATGGTTTACGAGTTTATCGTATCTCACAGTGCGATAAATAGCGTCGAAGTGTTTGGGACGATCATTGCTGTCGGTGTCATGCTAGGTGCGGCCTCAGGCTATGCAGTTGCGACGATCATGCGTCGTTCTTGGCTACCGGAATATTTGCAGCCATTTGCGGTTTTGATGGTGGTTCTAGGTGTATTTTCGGTCTCTAACCACATTGAGTCTGAAGCTGGGTTACTAACCGTCACCGTAATGGGTATGTGGCTCGCAAACGCTAAAGACATCAATATTCAGCAAATTCTGCACTTTAAAGAGCATTTAACCATTTTACTGATCACCGGATTGTTCATCTTCCTTGCGGCTCGAATCAGTCTGGATGATTTTGCTGCGCTAGGTAGCGGTGCGTTATTGTTGTTTGTATTTATGCAGTTAGTGTCGCGTCCGTTATCGATTTTTCTTTCAACCTTCCGCAGCAACTTGCGTCTTAAAGATAAGCTGTTTTTGTCTTGGGTTGCACCGCGCGGTATTGTTGCAGCTTCGATTTCGTCTCTTTTCGCGATCAAATTGACTGAATACGGCATTGATGAAGCGATTTTACTGGTCCCTATGACCTTCATGGTGATCATAGGAACGGTCGTGTTACAAAGTGCGACGGCACGTCCTATAGCGCTGACATTGGGCGTCGCAGAGCCAGCACCACGCGGCTTCTTGTTGATTGGTGCTAACCGAGTTGCAAGAGAGATAGGGCAGGCGCTGGCGCGTTATGACCGTCGCGTATTAATGACTGACTCAAACTGGGAGTACATCAGTCAGGTTCGTATGTTGGGATTGGATTACTATTACGGCAACCCTATTTCTAGTCACGCGGACGACAACTTGAACTTGATAGGAGTTGGACAAGTGGTTGCATTAACGCCCGATCAGCATTTCAACATTATGGCTTGCATGCAATTCGTCGACGAGTTTGGGGAAGATAAAGTTCACTGCTTACAAAAAGTGAAAACCAACGGCAATGGCAGCGAGAAGCACTCCGTGGCTCAGGAGTACCATGGTAAATTGCTGATGGGCGGCAATGTAAGCTATACCCAGCTAGCCAGTATGTTAAGTCGTGGTGCAGAGGTTAAACACACGAAATTGAGCGATAACTTCACGTATCAAGACTATTTAGCGCATCACAAAGGTAGTTCAGTTGTACCGCTGTTCCATGTAGAAGAAAAAGGAAAAATTCAATTCTGTGATGATCCCGAACAGTTTGAACCAACGACGACAAGCACTGTTGTGTCGCTAATTCTGTCGGACAGCGTAAAGTAAACCACAAAGCAATGTGATCCATTTGCATCATGGGTATCATACGCTGATTATCTCAATTTGAAGAGAAACTTGCCGGCTTGTTGAAAACGGAAAGCGAGTTTCTTTTCTTATAATGTCAGGGGGAGTCGAGATTCATTACTCGTTTCGGAAAAGTAATCCGGCAAATTCACAAAATTCGCATTGACGTTACTGATAAGGATCGCAATACTGCGCGACTATTTTACTTTAGGGTGACATTATGGCTCCGCAAACTAACCGAAAAGATTTACACCTAGATGCTGTTTTACATCATGATATGAGCATGAAGCATAAAACGGCGGGTTTTGAGTCTGTCGAGTTTGAACACTGTGCGCTGCCAGAATGTGACTTTCACGCGATCGATTTATCGACAGAGTTTCTTGGTCATCAATTAGCGCTACCATTTTTGATTAGCTCGATGACTGGCGGAGCAAAAGACGCAGAAACGATCAATTGTCGTTTGGCTGAAGCCGCAAGTGAATTAGGTATTGCCATGGGCGTCGGCTCGCAACGGATTAGCTTAGAAGAAAGTCAGCATTCGGGCTTGGGTAAAACCATTCGTGAGTTGGCGAAAGAAGTACCGTTGTATTCCAATCTTGGAGCCGCTCAATTGCTCGATAAAGGTAAACTCGATAATGCGCAACGTGCGGTTGAGGCGATTCAAGCAGATGCCTTGTTTGTGCACGTTAATCCAATGCAGGAAGCGTTTCAGAAAAATGGCGACCACAATTGGGTTGGTGTTTTCCAGGCAATTGAGATGCTTAAATCTCGCGTGAAGGTTCCTATCATTATCAAAGAAGTCGGTTTTGGTATTAGCGGACACGTTGCGCAGCGATTAATTGATGCTGGTGTGGATGCAATTGACGTTGCGGGCGCGGGTGGTACAAGCTGGAGTGCGGTTGAAGGGTATTGCCAAGATAATCCGAGAATGCAGCGTGCAGCCGAGCTTTTCCGCGATTGGGGTGTCCCGACGGCAACATGTTTGGCTCAAATCCGCGCACTGCATCCTACATTACCGTTGATCGCCTCGGGAGGTGTTCGTAATGGGCTTGAAGCGGCGAAAGCCATTCATCTGGGTGCTAATCTCATTGGGCAAGCAGGTGCAGTATTAAAAGCTGCGACGATCAGCACGCAGTCTGTCGTCGATCACTTTGAACAAATGGCATTAGAGCTGCGTTTAGCGTGCTTTGGTACTGGCTCTTTTAAGGTTGGTGAGCTAACAAAAGCGCGCTGCCTATAGCTTTTAGAATGGCGCGCTTTACACAGAGTCGCTCAATAATTTTTCGGTGTCTTAACACGTAGACTGATAATTTCGTTATAGTTGATACAAAAGTCACTTCAGCTAGTGACGCCTTTATTCAGACACTTGAATGGGCATGTGTTGAAGAGATTGAGTTTAATTTTACTATTGTTTGCAACTGGAACCTTAAATTTATGAAAAAACTAGTCATGCTGATGTTGGCGGCTTCTGCTTTGACCGCTTGTAGTGATGAAGTGGGCACTGAAGGCTGGTGTAACGACATGCGCGATAAGCCAAAAACAGAATGGACAGCAGACAACGCGGTAGACTTTGCAAAGCATTGTGTTCTGCAAGATGGTGTCGGCAGCGAGCAATGGTGTGAAAACCTGAAAGATAAGCCGAAAGGTGACTGGACTGCAAACGAAGCGACCAGCTTTACTAAACACTGCATTTTTTAAGCACAGCGGAAAGCGCCTTTTCTGAGGCGACATTCTGTGAGGTAAACACCAAGCGTTATTGCTTGGTGTTTTTGTATCTAAAATAGCTCGATTTTTCACGTGTCGAGCGCACTTCCCTCTGAATGGAATGTTTTACATTTTCGTTTCATTTTTGAAAACCTGTATTGCCTGTCTTTAATTTTTCGTATTGCAGTGGCATGGTGTCGAGATAGCCATCTAATTCAATTAGATTCATAACAAAAAGGAATTCAAATGGAAGTACTGAAAGGCTCATGTCTGTGCGGCAAGGTAAAGTTGGAAGTGGCAGATGAATTCAAGTACATGGGAAATTGCCATTGCTCTGAATGCCGCAAGTTCACAGGTTCTGACTATTCATCTGCCGGTGGTATTGCGTTGGATAAACTGCTTATTATCCAAGGGAAAGAAGATATTCAAACTTATCAGAAAAGCGAAAATACCATGCTATGCTTTTGTCGCCACTGCGGATCAAGTCTGTATTCGAAAAAGAACAATGGGATCGTCAATATTCGCCTTGGTATCTTGGATGACACACCTTCTCACAAGCCCGATTTCCATATTTTTGTCGCGTCGAAAGCGCCGTGGCTCGAGATATCGGATAACCTGACTCAATTTGATGCAGGGCCAAAATAGAGTTGTTGTAGATAAGTATTTAGAAACAGAGCGCGTTACAATACGCTTGCGACGCGCTCTGTGCTTTTACTTTGTATATTAGAACGGAGACGACTATTTGGCGTCTTGTAGTTCTTCAAAGCCACCTGCATTGTGCAGATTCGTAAAGCCTTGCGATTGTAAGTATTGATACGCTTTGCCAGAGCGGTTACCACTGCGACAGTACAACACGATAGCTTGATCTTTATCGACGTCTTGAAAATGTTTATCAAGTTCAGATAAAGGGAAGTTGACGGCATTATCCAAATGCCCTTCAGAAAACTCTTGCGGCGTACGCACATCGACAATCATCGCGCCCTTGTCAATCAATTGCCACCCTTGTTCAGCGCGTTCAGAAGCCGACACGTTGGGGGAGAGGAAGCCAACGCACAACGTTGCAAGAAATAGAGATACGGCCTTTTTCATTGTTTGATTATCCTTTTTAAGAGTACGTAACCACTCTAGATTTGATTGAGCATATTTTCCATCATAAAGAGATGCTAAGTAGTTGTGAATGCGATAATTCGATAGAAAATTTTATTTAATTTAATAAAAAATTTTTATCAAATTCACCTCTTGAACTCTAATTTTTCGACCTTATTATTTTCATCGAAAGCGAGCTGTCGACTCGCAAATCCATCTTGATGTTTATTTTGTCTTTTATTTTTGGTTCCAAGTAGGAGGCACTTAAAAATGAAAATTCGTCCTTTAAATGACAAGCTAATTGTTGAAAGACAAGAGGTGGAAAATAAATCTGAAGGGGGAATCGTTTTAACTTCTCAGTCGGTGAAAAAATCAAACCGCGGGAAAGTCATTGCTGTTGGTTTAGGTAAACGTCTTGAAAATGGCGAACGCGCTGCGATGGAAGTCAAAGTGGGCGACCAAATCATTTTCAATGACGGTTACGGCGTGAAAACCGAGAAAATTGACGGCGCAGAATACTTAATTCTGTCCGAATCTGATGTGTTAGCAATCGTTGAGTAATTATTTTTGTAGTAGTTTTTTGAGGAGATAACCATGGCTGCAAAAGACGTATTATTTGCTAATGACGCACGTCAAAAAATGCTGAAAGGTGTGAACTTACTGGCGGACGCAGTAAAAGTGACACTAGGCCCGAAAGGCCGCAACGTTGTGCTTGATAAATCTTACGGCGCGCCAACCATCACCAAAGATGGCGTGTCTGTAGCGAAAGAAATCGAACTGAAAGATAAGTTCGAAAACATGGGCGCACAAATGGTGAAACAAGTGGCGTCCAAAGCGAATGATGAAGCGGGGGACGGTACAACGACGGCTACCGTACTGGCGCAATCTTTCATCAATGAAGGTCTTAAAGCGGTAGCCTCTGGCATGAACCCAATGGACCTAAAACGTGGTATCGACAAAGCCACTGAAGCGGCGGTTGAGAAACTACGTGAAATGTCTAAGCCATGCAGCGACAAAGAATCCATCACCCAAGTGGGTAGCATTTCTGCAAACAGCGATCGCGCGATCGGTGAAATCATTGCAGAAGCGATGGAAAAAGTGGGTCGCAATGGCGTGATTACGGTGGAAGAAGGCCAAGGTCTAAACAACGAATTGTCTGTGGTTGAAGGTATGCAATTCGACCGCGGTTACTTGTCGCCATACTTCATCACTAACCAAGAAAATGGCAGCGTAGAGCTAGACAACCCTTACATCCTATTGGTGGACAAAAAAGTCAGTAGCATCCGCGAGCTATTGCCTGTATTAGAAGAAGTGGCGAAATCTTCTCGCTCGCTATTGATCATTGCTGAAGACATCGAAGGTGAAGCGCTAGCGACATTGGTTGTGAACAACATGCGCGGCATCGTGCGTGCGACTGCGGTGAAAGCGCCTGGCTTTGGTGACAACCGTAAAGCGATGATGGAAGACATTGCGGTACTAACTGCTGGTACGGTCATCTCTGAAGAAATCGGCCTAGAGCTCGAAAAAGCAACGTTAGAGCAACTAGGTAGTGCGAAGAAAGTGACCATTACCAAAGACACAACAACCATTGTGGGTGGCGCAGCAGAAGCAAGCGCGATTGCTGATCGTGTGGCTTCGATTGAAAAACAAATCGAAACAACCACCTCTCAATACGATAAAGACAAGCTTCAACAACGTGTTGCGAAGCTTTCTGGCGGCGTAGCGGTGATCAAGATCGGCGCTGCAACCGAAGTTGAGATGAAAGAGAAGAAAGATCGCGTGGACGATGCACTACACGCTACTCGCGCAGCGGTTGAAGAAGGTATTGTTGCTGGTGGTGGTGTTGCCCTAACTAAGATCGCGAAAGAATTGGCGGATCTAAAAGGCGACAATGATGACCAAAACGTGGGTATCCGAGTTGCGCTACGTGCAATGGAAGAGCCTCTTCGTCAAATCGCAACTAACGCAGGTGACGAAGCTTCTGTTGTGGCGAACGCTGTTAAAGCGGGTGATGCCGATTACGGTTACAACGCTGCAACAGGTGAATACGGCAACATGATCGAAATGGGCATCTTGGACCCTGCGAAAGTAACACGTTCAGCGCTTCAATTCGCAGCGTCTGTTGCTGGCTTGATGATCACCACTGAAGCGATGATCACCAACCACGTTGAAGACAAAGAACTTGATATCTAACGTCATCAACCGTTAGTGATTAAGTAAGCGTTAAAATAACAATAACATTGCAAAACCTAAGCGGGCTCGCTTGAGCCCGCTAATCAGTCATTTGAGGTAAGTGTTATGACCCGTTTACCTGCGTTTTCTTTCTCAATATCTGAGCCGGGCGGTAATGAAGCTTCGTCAACGTGGCCGACTGCTATTCACTTCCCCCTCGTTCCAGCTGGGCCAGAGTTTTCGATCGAAAATGCTCTGCCTAAACGTCCGACGGTGACGATATTCACTATCGATCTGTCTCAGTTATTTAAAGGGGACGCTCGGGTCATCCATTAACTGTATCGAAACAGCCAGCGTACGTTGGCTGTTTTTTTCTAATTTAAAGTATTGATAATGTAGATTTTTAATTGATTACTGCCACTTGTTCAATGATCAATTTGAATTGGGATAATCGGACCGCAAGCGCACTACACCTTTAAGCCCAGCATTGCGCCGAAAATGATTAATCCCGCCCCACATGCTTGATTGAGTCGATGCTTAATCTTCAACAAGAAAGCTTGTAGCTGGGATGACGTGAATAAAACAGCAACGATAGAAAACCAAATACCATGCAGCGCAATCATATAAATCCCGTAAAAAAAGGCGATGTGTTGCTGATTAGAGTCGGGAGAAATCACTTGGCTAAAAATACTCAGAAAAAACAGCATCGTCTTGGGATTGAGTAAATTACACAGAAATCCCTGCATGAAAAATCGCCACATTGAATACTCGCTCTGTTGAACGGTTTCTGAGTTTGATGCAGGTTGCGAGGAGAATATTCCTTTAATCCCAAGGTAGACAAGATAAGCGGCCCCAAGATAGCGCACGAGATTAAACAACCATTCATTTTGTGAAATTAAGTAACTGATCCCCAGCATGGAGTAAGCGATGTGGATGCTTATCGCCATGCTGATACCAATCGCACTGTATACGCCTGCTTTTCGTCCTTGATTTAAGCTATTTCTTAATACCAAAACAAAGTCTGCGCCAGGGCTAATAACAATAAGCACACCTAATAACGCAAGAGTTACAAATTCCATATCGATTTCCTGTTTGAATGATGAAGTCTGGGATGTAGCGGAATTGTAGGCGTCTTTATTACTGACTATAATCGAAAAACATTCCCATATTGGTGAGAAAAACTCACAGATGCGTCACCTGAAATCTTTTTATGTCTTCCACGTTGCGGCGAGTTCTTCAAGCTACACTGAAGCGGCTGACAAACTGAACATTACCCACGGAGCCGTGAGTAAGCAGATCAAGCAACTTGAGCAATATCTGTCTCAACCTTTGTTCTTCAAAGAGGGCAGGAAAGTCGTGTTGACGGCAGAAGGCGAATTACTCAAGACATACACAGAAACGGCATTCCAAACGCTAGAAACAGGCGTGAATACGCTTATGCAAGAGAAGCATCAGCATCTTGAAGTGTCTTGTGAACCGACATTAACCATGCGCTGGTTGATGCCAAGGTTGGCCGCGTTTAATGATGAACACCGTGCTGATGTTCGTTTGTCGACGGCTGGTGGCCCGGTAACATTAGGATCAACTGGGCTTTCGATGGCGATTCGTCGAGACGATTTTGCGCAGCATCACGATTACGACAAAACCGTTCTTGTGGAAGAGTGGGTGGGGCCGGTATTTTCTCCTGAGTATTGGCAATCCATTAAAGACAATTTGAAAGCAGCTCGATTGTTGAATAGCCAAACCAGACCGAATGCTTGGGCGGATTGGCAGCAATCAACACGTTGTGAAACTTTCAACGGCAACACTCAGCAATCATTCGCGCATTTTTATTTTTGCATACAAGCAGCGGTGGACGGCTTAGGCGTCGCAATGGGATCGTATCCTTTTGTCATGGACGATATTAAGCGTGGTAATTTGGTCGCACCATTTGGGTTTTCTCCATCAAGTTGCAATTACGTTTTATTGAGTCAAGATAAAAAGCGTACAGAACTCGAACATAAATTTATCACATGGTTACAAACGCAAATGGCAGAGTGTGTGCCACTGTCATCACAGCAGATTACGCAAGGCGAATAGAAGGCATAGAGCGAGATTACGTCAGTCAGTTTTATGGAAAAAGGCTTAGGAAATTGGAAATGGAAAACCTCAATATTGTTGAAATCAAATCATTTGTTCCGGCGAAAGATTACGCGCTATCAAAACGCTTTTATGAGGCGATTGGCTTTGAAATGGCGTCGGACTTCGGTGATGTAGCATACTTCTCTCAACGTAGCTGCGCGTTTCTTTTACAGAATTTTTATGAGCCAGAACACGGCAATAACTTCATGATGCACTTGCTCGTAGAAGACGCAGAAAGTTGGCATCAGCACTTATCCAAAGTGGGTCATGAGGAATTTGGTTCGCGTTTGACAGAGCTAGTCGAGCAACCTTGGGGCATGCGCGAATGTTGTTTGTTTGACCCTAGTGGCGTTTTATGGCGAATTGGCCAGAACATGAATACTGACTAACGCCAGTCTTATTTTCACCGCATCTACGCGCAGGTATTGAGATCTCGATATCTGCGCGTTTTCTTTTTTACTTAGCCTTGCCAACGTTTGTAGCGCACTCACGCCTTTTTCGAGGTGGTGTGCGATGGGCTAACGCCAAAAAACTCCTCAAGCAGCATGGCTTTGAGTTCCGCTCTGACTTCTGCGCCACCGATTAACGCCAAAAGTGCGAGTCCTCCTGGAATAAGGATGACCATTAATATCGGTCTTAAAATATACGAAAAGCAGAAGATGGTCGGGAAGAAAATCAATCCTTGGCCTAGTTTGTTTAATACGTACATGAGCGATTCCTTTTGTTTTTATATAAAATGAGCATGCTCAATTTTATAAATGAGCGCGCTCAATTTGTCAATCTCAACCACGCAAGGTATGATCCTTTCAGGCTCATTAAGCAGACACATCAATGACGAAGCGACAACAAACCAGAGATAAAATTCTAAAAGCCGCATGGGCATCTTTTGCTCAAAATGGCTATGACATGACGACCACAAGGCAGATAGCGAGAGAAGCAGGAGTAGCCGATGGCACAGTGTTCAGCCATTTCCCGACTAAACTGTCGATTTTGCGCGAAGGGATGCTGGCGCAACTGCAACAGATCAGCCAAGAAACGCTAGTCAGTGTGGAAGGTAAAACCGATATCGACATTGGTTTGGCGCTGACGGAGAAATACTATCGCTACTATTTTGCGAACGTTGAGCTGAGCCGAGCTTTGTTGAAAGAGGTGATTTGGGATTTGGATTATTATCAGTCGTTTAACCAAGCTTTGTTTCAATCTGTAAACGGAAGCTCCGTCCTTGAGGGAAAAATACCGCTGATTTTTGACTGCTATTTTATGACGTTAATCTCGCACTTGAGCCGTGCAGAACCGGATGTTGAAGCGGCACTTGAAGAGCTTCATGCTAAGTTTCAGCAAATCATTGCGACTGCATAACATGGCCCCAACGCAGGATCTGAAAGAATATACTGCCTGTCATTTTATTTGCTGGGCTCCCATTTTCTCGTTTCAGTTGGCGTCTCACCAAATAGCCGCTTGTAGCTTTGACTGAACTGCCCGAGATGGAAAAAACCAAAGTCAAAAGCGATTTCTGCAATTGTTCGATTATCTTCAGGGCTTTGTAGCACTCTACGTACTTGATTCAGGCGCATTCGATGTATGAACTGCTTTGGGGAAGTATTACAGCAATGTTCAAAGGTGTACTGTAGTGTGCGACGACTGACGTGTACTGCGTCACACAGTTCACTGACGGTTATCGGTGTACGGTAGTCTAGATCCTGTAGCTGTTGTTTTATACGGTGCATCACGTGTTGACGATGAGAGATTGA
Organism: Vibrio sp. Vb2880; assembly: GCF_033337975.1. Classification (NCBI taxonomy): domain Bacteria; kingdom Pseudomonadati; phylum Pseudomonadota; class Gammaproteobacteria; order Vibrionales; family Vibrionaceae; genus Vibrio; species Vibrio sp. Vb2880. Next base: position 288,694 of record NZ_JAWORT010000002.1, on the reverse strand, counting down.
TATCGGATGGCTCGTGTGTAGTGAACTGAGTGAGAACAACTCCAGCACAATATCTTTTAAGATTGCTTGATGTGTGGTTTCAGACCATCTTGGCTCGGCGGAACCAAGTAACGTGCCTAAGTAGTATTTAAGTTGTTGAATGTGTTTTTCCGTCAAACCCGTTAAGTGTAATGTGTTGTTTTGGATACTCCCAAGCTCAAGTTGATTTTCTATGATGTGAACGAAGTTTTTGTCGAGCACTATTCCATAGATAGAAAACTGCTCCGGTGTCATTAACTCAAAATCAGCGCCACCTTGCCTAAGCAAAAGTTGGCTTGAATTAAACTGACTGTGATTTAGGTGTAGCGGCTTATTTTCCGCACTCAAACCCAACCAAATACCTCCCTCTTCAACCCTGCATTGCTGTCTTAGCGAGCGGTTACTGTCTTCACGAAACACATGGAAATTGGGAAATCGTCGTTCTCGAATTTGACCTAAAAATCGACCATCGCTGAGTTGGTCATATTCCTGTTGCCAGTTTATCAGACTCGCAGCTTGTTGGTTTGCATCCTTAGTGTGATGGATGCACAGCATTGGTGCAGTTTGGGGCATTTGGTTACTCATCCTTGTGATGCTCATTCCTTTTTTGTGAGTCATGTTGGAGCAGTATTTATATAACTCATTGTTTATTATTGGTTTATAAATGTTGCCAGTTTTTGATAACGCTAAGGAACACATTTGGCAATACTTTCTTAAAGCTTATTGATAGTTCAGCAAAAAGCGAACCAAATAGTGAAGAGGAAGAGCAATGACGGCAACTTATCGTCGGCAACAAGGAAGTAAAGTCTATACCTTTAAGTCATTAGCTGACTTGATGGCGAAAGCGACACCGGAGCGCTCAGGCGATGCGTTAGCCGGGGTTTGTGCTCAGTCAGCGGCAGAACGTGTAGTCGCACAAATGGCGCTGTCTGAGTTACCACTTAAAACGTTTCTTAACGAGGCGGTTATTCCATACGAAAGCGACGATATCACTCGCCTAATTATCGATACGCATGACCTTGAAGCCTTTAAGCCGATTGAGCACTTGACGGTCGGAGATTTTCGAAATTGGCTGCTGAGTGAAGAAGCCGATGGTGAAACGTTGGCTAAAATTCGTCAAGGTTTAACACCAGAAATGGTGGCCGCAGTCAGTAAGATTATGCGCAACCAGGATTTGATTCTCGTTGCTAAAAAATGCCAAGTTGTCACGGCTTTTCGGAATACGATAGGTTTGCCGAGTCGCCTGTCTACTCGCTTACAGCCGAATCATCCCACTGATTCTCTCAACGGTATCGCAGCGACCATTTTTGATGGTCTGATGTACGGAAATGGCGATGCGGTTATCGGTATCAATCCGGCAACAGATAATGTACCTCAAGCTATTAAGTTAATGAACTTAATGGATGAGGTGATTCAACACTATCAAATACCGACTCAGTCTTGTGTGTTAACTCATGTCACGAACACGATCGAAGCCATTGAAATGGGTGCACCAGTCGATCTCGTTTTTCAGTCGATAGGCGGCACGCAAGGGACGAATGATACCTTCGGAATCGACTTGTCGATTTTGAAAGAGGCCCATGAAGCCGCGTTGTCTTTGAATCGAGGCAGTGTAGGAAACAATGTGATGTATTTTGAGACCGGACAAGGTACAGCGCTGTCTGCGAATGCGTTTCATGGGGTCGATCAGCAGACTTGTGAAGCCCGCGCTTATGCTGTCGCGAAACAGTTCGATCCTTTGTTGGTTAATACTGTCGTTGGGTTTATTGGCCCTGAGTATCTGTTTGATGGCAAACAGATCATTCGTGCTGGGCTTGAAGATCATTTCTGTGGGAAGTTGCTTGGTTTACCTATGGGTTGCGATATCTGTTACACCAATCATGCCTATGCCGATCAGAATGACATGGATAACTTGCTGACACTATTAGGTGTGGCCGAGTGCTCGTTCATCATGGGTATTCCAGGGTCTGATGACATCATGCTCAACTATCAAACTACCTCATTTCACGATGCCCTTTACGCAAGAAAAGTACTCGGTTTGAAGCCAGCACCAGAGTTTGAAAAATGGTTAATGGAGATGCAGATTTTCGAGAGCGTGCAAGACGTTCGGTTAAGTGAGCAAATCTCTCGCTCGTTTTCGGGAGCAATTAACCAACTGAATAAGGGGTATTCTCATGGGTAAAGTAATCACCATTGCTCAGTCCCCACAAGATGAGTCTGGAGTTGTCACACACAACCCTTGGGGCAAGTTACGCGACTTCACCTCTGCTCGGATCGCTCTGGGTCGCAGCGGAAACAGTGTACCAACCAACGAGTTACTCTCATTTCAGCTGGATCATGCCCAAGCTATGGATGCAGTGCATTGTAGTTTGAATATTGAGTCTCTCGTTGCTGGTTTGTCGGACTCTTACTCGATTCTTGAAAATACCTTAGAGCCTCCAGTGGTAGTGAGCAGCCAAGTGAGTGATCGGCTTATGTACCTGCAAAGGCCCGATTTAGGAAGGCAACTCGATGAATCTTCTTGGCAAACGCTCAACTTGATAGCAAATGAGCATAACACTGACATTGATCTTGCGATTGTTATTGCTGATGGACTTTCTTCCGTCGCAATTCAAAACCATGCCGTGCCTGTTGTTACTCGATTGATTTCTCTTTTAAGCGCTGATGATGAACATCAATGGAAATTCGCACCTATCACAGTCGTAAAGCAAGGAAGAGTAGCGGTAGGGGATGATGTTGGTGAATGTTTTAACGCCAAGGCCGTGCTGGTTTTAATTGGAGAGAGACCCGGTCTAACTTCTCCGGATAGCATGGGTATGTATCTCACTTGGGGGGCTAAACGAGGCTCTAAAGATTCCCAAAGAAACTGCATTTCCAATGTGCGTCCCCAGGGGCTCAACTATGACGATGCCTGTGAACGCGCATTTTACTTGCTCAAGGAGGCTCGAAAATTACAACTGTCAGGAGTGAACCTGAAAGACCGCTCCGATATCAATGAGCCAAGTGGCGCAAGCGTTGAAGATAAACACAGCGACAACTTTTTAATTTCATCAAAGTAGAAGGATTTACTATGTCTAAACATCAGGAGTACTTGGCCAAAAGGCAGCTAAAAAGAGGCACCGCAGGTTGGATTTTACTTGCTGGCTTAGGTGTCTCGTATGTTATATCTGGTGACTTCGCCGGTTGGAACTTTGGCATCGCTCAAGCAGGATGGGGAGGCTTTCTTATTGCTGCTATCGCGATGGCAGTAATGTATTTCACGCTAGTATTGTCTTTAGCTGAAATGTCTGCGGCTATTCCTGCTGCGGGTGGTGGTTACAGCTTCGCAAGACAGGCGATGGGGCCGACAGGTGGCTTTTTCACTGGCTTATCAGTTTTGATTGAATATGCGCTCGCGCCTGCTGCGATAGTGATTTTTATTGGCTCAGCAGTGAATGAATTGGTTGGTATCGATGGCCCTGTTGTTTACGCACTTTTCTACGCCGTCTTTATCGCTATTCATATGGCAGGGGTTGGCGAAGCTCTCAAAGTAATGATGGTCATCAGCGGTTTGGCTGTGCTAGCTATTCTCATTACTGCTGCTGTGCTTATTGGTCACTTTGACGTTAATAACTTATTCGATATTGCTCCGGCGACGGCTCAGGCAACAGAAATCTTGCCGTTTGGGTGGTATGGCGTATGGGCTGCGTTGCCATTTGCAATGTGATTGTTTCTTGCGGTTGAAGGTGTGCCTTTAGCGGCAGAGGAGGCAAAAAATCCGGCAAAAGATGTTCCCAAAGGCATCATTGGTGCGATGCTGTTTTTATTGCTAACCGCAACTCTCGTAGTCGTCCTTTTGGCTGGTGCGGTTGGCTCAAAGGTCATAGGCGATAGCGCGGTGCCATTAGTTGACGCCCTAAAGCTTACGGGCAATTCAACGGTAGCAATGGCCGTGAACTTACTTGGATTGGCTGGCCTTATCGCTTCTTTCTTTTCAATCATTTATGGTTACAGTCGCTTGGTGTTTGCGCTTTCCCGCGCGGGTTATTTACCGCAAACTTTGTCATTAACCAGTGACAAAAAAGTGCCTTCTCGTGCGCTTTTGGTTCCGGGCGTTTTTGGGTTCTTGGTTTCACTTACGGGTGAGGGGGACTTAATCTTGGCGATGGCTGTTGTCGGTGCGACTGTATCGTACGCATTAATGTCCTTGAGCCATATTTTATTGCGAATTAAACAGCCGGAATTAACTCGTCCATATAAAACGCCTGGTGGGATAATTACTTCGAGTATTTCTCTGGTGCTTTCTTTGATCGCAATGACAGGTGTTTATGCTTTTGATCCCTCAGCCTTTTTCATGACAATGGGATTGTTTCTTATCGGTGGTGTTTATTATGGGTTATACAGCCGCAACAAATTGGTGGCAGCAACCGCCGAGGAAGAGTTTGCCATGCTGTCTGTGGCAGAGCTAGAGCTTGAATCAGATGTCGTACGATAGTCACTTTGATTCTTTTTATTCAGCATATTAAGGGAGCCATAGGCTCCCTTTGTCATTTCTATCAAAAGTGCATAGCGCACAAATGCATCACTTTAACTTTATAAGTGTTTAATCATGTGAAAGTCTAGTCTGGATAACGATGGCGCAGATCCATCACAGGTAAAGGTTAAGTTTTCAAGGAAAGATCATGATAAACAAGGTATTTAATACACTTTTGGGAACAGAGTTACCGATTATTCAAGCGCCAATGGCCGGTGTGCAAGACAGCCAAATGACCATCGCCGTCAGTAATGTTGGCGGGCTTGGCTCGTTACCTTGTGGAATGCTGAACAAAGACGCCATCGTAAAAGAACTTCAACTTATCAAGCAGGCAACTAACCGACCGTTTAACCTCAATTTCTTTTGCCATGAAATGCCGGAGTATGACGCCAACAAGCACGAAAAGTGGCAAAAAACGCTGCAACCGTATTTTTCCGAGGTTGATGCAACCGTTCAGGCTCAGCCAAACGCTCCGACAAGGATGCCTTTCAATCATGATATTGCTGACGCGATTGAACCATTTGCACCGCCAGTGATCAGTTTCCACTTTGGTTTGCCAGACGATGATCTGTTAGCTCGAATTAGAGGGTGGGGAGGGAAGATCCTTTCGTCAGCGACCACGGTGGACGAAGCACTTTGGCTAGAAGCAAAAGGCGTTGACGGTATTATCGCCCAAGGCTTGGAGGCTGGTGGACACCGAGGTATGTTTTTATCGGATGATTTAACTACTCAATTAAGTTTGATGGCGTTATTACCACAAATCGCCAAACGGGTGAATTTGCCCGTTATTGCTGCAGGCGGAATCGCTGATAGAAGTGGGGTGGAAGCCGCGTTGAGATTAGGAGCGAGTGCCGTTCAAGTTGGCAGCGTCTATTTGTTGTGTGATGAGGCGAAAACATCGTCTTTACATCGATATGCCATTGCCAGTGAACGCGCGCAACATACCGCAGTGACCAATGTTTTCTCGGGCCGACCAGCGAGAGGCATTGTGAATCGCGCGATGTCGGAGCTAGGCTACATCAGTGAGTTTGCGCCGAAATTCCCATACGCCTCCATTGAAATGGCTCAACTAAGAGCGCTTATGGAAAAGCAAAACCGAGATGAATTCACACCGTTGTGGTGCGGACAAAACTCGTCGGGTTGTAAGGAAATATCGGCGGCAGAAATGACATTGTCATTAGTGGAAGGCATCGATTTAAACTGATATGCATCTTGCCTTTTAAAGCGATGCTGACTGAATGGTTACGAGTTATCCCTGTATTTATGTAGTAAATCTAATGGGATGTGACAGTAATCATTCGGAAAGTTTGTGAGTCTGTCTTGGTGCTCATCATCACTTGGTACATAATTCGTGAGTGGCAGTACTTCTACGGCGATCTTGTCGGCGTCCGGTCGTGCTGCGATAAACGCTTTCGCGATGGTGAGATGCTGTTCGTTTTGGCTATAAACACCAGTACGGTACTTCTCACCTACGTCTTCACCTTGCTTGTTAACGCTGTAAGGGTCGATTATCTCAAACAAATACCCCATTAAAGTTTCAACCGAAACTTGCTCAGGGTCGAACTGGGTTTTCACGCACTCTGCGTAGCCATCGTATTCGGATTGAGTGTTATCCGTTGTGCCATTTGCTCGCCCGGCTTCTGTGTTGATTACGCCCGGAAGGTGGCGCATAAATTCTTGCACGCCCCAAAGGCAACCGCCTGCGAAGTAAATTTCTTCCATTACTTTTATCCTAGTCTTTACCGTTGTTGGGATGTAGGGAGCTAACCCCTCTTCTTCCATCCCATTTTCGTTGCCCTATTATCTGTTGATGGGAGCGATATTCGCAAGGTGCAGCTTGGCTAATCAGACCACGCGTTTTTTCCTTTTTACTTTCAAGTTCTTTTCATATGAAACATCAGGTGAGTATACTGTAAGCTCATCAATAAGGAGCGAATCTGTGAACCCAAGACAAAATGAAATCCTGCAATTAGTGAACGACCGTAAACGCGTTCAAGTCACGGAGCTTTCTGACATCATTGGCGTGTCGGGCGTGACCATCAGACAGGATTTGAACTTTCTGGAGCAACAGGGCTACCTAAAGCGCGTTCACGGCGCAGCTACCGCGTTGCAAAGTGATGACATTGATGCCCGCCTAGAAGTACGTTTCGATATTAAACAATCGCTCGCAAACCAAGCTGCGGATTTGGTCGCACCGAATGAGACAGTGCTGATTGAAGGAGGCAGTGCCAATGCGTTGTTGGCTCGGACATTGGCTGAGCGCGGCGATGTGACCATTATTACGCCATCGGCGTATATCGCCCATCTCATCCGTAACACTTCTGCCAACATTATCTTGCTTGGTGGCGTGTATCAGCACCAAGGCGAGAGCTTGGTCGGACCGCTGACTAAGTTGTGTATTGAGAACATTCATTTCAGCACGGCCTTCTTGGGTATTGACGGCTTCCATCAAGACACTGGCTTTACTAGCCGCGACATGATGCGCGCTGAGATTGCAGAAACCATCATTGCGAAAAAAAGGCGCAATATTGTTCTAACGGATTCTAGTAAATTTGGGCAAATTTATCCCTCATCAATTGGTAAGACTGACGAAATATCAGTGCTGCTGACTGACAAAGCCGCTCCGAAAAGCGACCTTGAACAAATCAAAAAGCGAGGTGTGGAAGTTATATTAGGCTGATTAAGCCACGCTTCGTTTTCTCTTCGCGAGCATTGCTGTTGGGGAGAAACCGGTGACTAGCATAGTGCCGCTAAGCACTAGAATTGTTCCTATGATGGTGTTAGAGCCGACGGGCTCATCTAGCACCAAGTAGCCCCATAAGATACCAAAAACAGGAACAAGAAAAGTGACAGTCAGTGCTGACGCTGGGCCGATATCAGAAACTAAGCGGAAATAGAGCAAATAAGCGAACCCTGTGCATACAACGCCGAGCGTGACAACAGAGCTCCATTCGAAATGACTTGGTTCTGCACGCATTGGTAAGAATGGTAGCAGCGGCAGTACCCAAATAACCGCCGCCCACATGCTGCCGTGAGCATTATCAAAAGCAGGTACTTGTGGCGCATTTTTAGTGTAGTTGGTAGCAATGCCATAGCTGAAAGAAGCCATCAAACTGGCGGCAATAGGGAGCATGGCTTCTTCACCTATGGTTGAAGTATCTAAGCCGACCAAGACTGCAACGCCTCCAATGCCTATTAGCATACCGAGAACAGATTTCGCTGTGAGTGGGCTGCGGTACCAAACAAAGCCAACTAGTGCTCCCCATATTGGGGCGGTTGAGTTCAATATTGCTAAAGTTGATGCATTCAGTGTCTGGGCTGCGTACGCAAAGAGTAAAAATGGAACTGCGCTATTGAATAAGCCAATAATAAAGAAGTGTTTAGTATGCGCAGTTAACGTGAGTTTCTTCTTCAAATATACGGCGATCAATAACAAAGCGACGGCGGCAAATGTAACTCGAAATTCGATTAAGTAAGCCGGCCCGAATGTGTTGGCGGCGACTCGCATAAACAGAAACGAGCCACCCCAAATAGCAGCGAGGCAGAGTAAGCGAAAAAAACTGACGGCAGTCATTTGACATCCTTGGTCGAGGTCTAGCGCCTCATCGATTAATTGTTGCGCTAACAGTGAATTAAACCAAGGATGAGGTCAACCAGAAATGTAATGCCAGTTCCGGATCTGGCTAGCTTGGGCTCACGTTGATGGTGTGTTGTTGATTTGTGATCACTTAATGGCTCTCTGACCATACTGCGAATTCATTTCCACTCGGTTCAGTGAAGTGGAATCGACAGCCGCCGGGGAATTCGAAAATAGGGCGGATAATTTTTCCACCATGCTGCTCTACTTTTGTCTGAGTGGCCTGAATGTCTGAGCTATAAAATACTAAAAGTGCGCCACCATTTGCGATTTGGTTTATAAACTCAGATTTGAAGAATCCGCCATCCAATCCTTGTCCTGAAAATGCAGAATATTCTGGACCATAATCGGTAAAGCTCCAGTCAAAAGCACGCTCAAAAAATTGTTTAGTCGCACTGACATTAGTGGAACCAAATTCAACGTAATTCAATTTTTCATGTTGATGCATGGTGAAATCCTTCTCGGTTACTATCGTTTCTAGGCGAACTTTTCTACGATGATGTCGTCCGCTTTTTCGACAAATAATGCGCCATTATCTCTGAGCTCTGTCAGCACATTCTCTACATTATCAGGCAGCACCGCACGAGTTGAAGCAAGATTAACTACCACATTGTAGCCAAGTTCCAGCGCTTGCATGACGGATTTTTTCACACAAAAGTCTAAGGCAAGGCCACCGATAACTAAGGTATCAATCCCGTTGAACTTTAGAAATTCATGCGCGCCTGTCGTTTTGGTGTCGGCAATATCATGGAAAAAAATACCGTAAGGGTGCGCATCAGGATCCATGCCTTTATTAACTTGAAAATCGTAGTCCAACACGGGTGGTAAACCATCTAGCAGTTCAGCGCCTGTTGTGCCAAGCACACAGTGACGGTTCCACTTTATATCCACATTCGGTAAACCAACGGGCTCAAGCATATTGGCTGGCGATTCTGCATCCCATTTTGCTTTCGGTGGGTGCAAGTCACGACTGACCAGTTTTAATCGGCCTTTGGCATGATTGTTCAAAAGCTCCGGTACGATTTCCAACGCACCTGCAACGGGCAGTTCATTTGGACATAACTCACTAAAGCCTTTCTCTGGATCAACGTCGATCACTGCTGTAGTTTGATAGTTTACTCGAACAGTCATGGCAGACTCCTTGTCTGTCTGATTGTCTGCGTTTATCCACGCAAACAGTTTTGAAAAAAGGTTACTTCGTCGCTAGTCAGCGTATATACCATTGCGGGTTTTCCACCTTTGCCTTTGTTGGTTGAAGCGACTTTATTAGTGGGTTTTAGTACGCCTGAATCTATCAAGCGGCGCTTAATCGTCATTCGGCTGATATCAATACCAAACTCTTGATAAGCAGAAATGATGTCCGCAACCAAAAACTCTTTGTCTAATGCAAACAAAAGAACCGATGTGTATTCAATGGATGCACGAAGCTTTTGCCACGCTTTTTCAATGGTTTTTTGATGATCAAATGCGAGGGTTTCTTCTCCATTGAGAATAGCCTGTAGCGAAAACCATTTAAGTTGGCATTCCGGTACACCTGCATTATTTATTTGCTCTACATTGTTACGATCAACTAAGGCGTAGTGCGTAATGTTTAAGCTCCAGTCTTCTGGATCGCGCTTTGGATCACCGTCGATAAATGCTTCGCTAAAATGGCGAGGGTAGGTATGGATTTTCTCACGGCAAATTCGGCGACGCGCCGCTTCAAAGTTTTCATCGGCCGGGCGTCCGCCTTCACTGGTTAAGTCTTTATCAAAGACAAATCCGCCCGGTAGTGCCCAGACTCCATGGTATGGCCGATTTGGATTTGAACGTTTAATCAACAACACTTCCAATCCCTTATCGGCACAGCCAGATAGCCTGAATGGAATAATGTCGACAGATACGATCATGGTTGGGTCCTAATATTGATTTGTAAGTAATCTAGCGCATAACAAGTGGTCAATCAATGGGTAAGTAACGAGTTGTTAGAAACGTTTTCGGTAGTGTTCTTAATACGGTTTGAGCATAAATTTACGGATGACTCTGACTTATTCACAATGCTTGCTCGAATTCTAGACAAAAAAACCTTATAAAAATGAGTGGTTAGTAACAAAAGTTGACAAACTATAGATGGGTGTTTATTGTTTACGCAAATTAGTTAGTAACAAAAAGTTATATACCCAGGAAGGGCATGTAGAAGGGCACCTAATGACCACCAAACTATTTTCTTCCCGCATCATTCAAAGCGCTTTGGATTTCGATGTCTACAAAGTCAATATGATGAGCGCTGTAACAGCGCTTTACCCTGATGCGATGGTGTCATATAAGTTTATCGTGCGCAGTGAGGAAGACCTCTCTGAGCTTTTGCCCGAGGTAAAAGCCGAAGTCCTTAAACTGCAAGATATTCAATTTACGCAAGAAGAAATTGAATATATTAAGCGTGTCGCGCCTTACCTGAATCCTGACTTTGTTGATGCACTGCGCCATTTCCGTTTCAACCCACAAAGTGATGTCTCTTTCCATAATAAAGCCATGGCTGATGGCTCAAGCCAGTTAAGAATTACCATTAACGGTTTGTGGCGAGATACCATCTTGTACGAAACGATCATCATGAGCATCGTGTCTGAAGTTCGTAGCCGTCAGCGTTGGTCAGATATCCCTGTTGCGCAATTTACCACTGTTTTAGAAGAGAAAGTTCGGCACCTAAAGTCGGAACTAAAACGTCGTAACATCACTAACTTTAAATTTTCTGACATGTCGACGCGTCGACGTTTTTCCTTCCAAGCTCAGCGCACTATGCTGGAATATTTGTGCCAGGAAGTGCCGGAATGTTTGACAGGAACAAGCAACTATCACTTAGCAAAAGAGCTAAACTTGACGCCTATCGGCACCGTTGCTCATGAATGGTTTATGGGACACCAAGCTCTGGTGAATGTGCGAGATTCGCAAAAAGTGGCGTTGCAACGTTGGCAAAAAATGTTTAATGGTGCACTAGGTATTGCGTTAACCGATACGATTGGTATCGATGCTTTCCTTAAAGACTTTGATGAAGAACTAAGTAACGCGTACTTCGGTGTACGTCACGATAGTGGTTGCCCTTATAGCTGGGGTGAAAAAATGATTGCACACTACCAGTCGCTGAATATAGACCCATTAACAAAAACACTGGTGTTTACCGACGGACTTAACTTCGAACAAGCGTTAGATATTTGCGAGTATTTCCAAGGACGTATTCAGGTGAGTTTTGGTATAGGTACTTTTCTTGCCAATGATATGGGTGATTATGTCAATAAAGATGGTGAAGCCTACCAGCCACTTTCTATCGTGATAAAAATGGTCACGTGCAATGGTTCACCGGTCGCCAAAATCAGTGACGAACCTGAGAAAGCCATGTGTGAAGATATCTTCTTTTTGATGAATCTCAAGCGCCGCTTTGAACAACCTCTTGATTTAAATGAGTGTCGTAAAATGATTGATCGTTTAGAAACTGAAGGTCAAAATTATCTCATTGACGCGTAGGCGTTATCCTCTCTCCATGATAAGCACCCTCTATCGTTACGACAAATTTATATAGGTAAACGTGGAGGGTGATTTCGTTATAGTAATATACAGAAGTAACCAGATACAGCGCAGGAAAGCACTCAAAAGTTGATGTGTTATCTGCCTTTGATTGGTGTAAATCGATACGTTACAGCATCGTGGACGGTGTATCTCATCCGACACTAAACTCAGTCTAATCACGTAGTTTATTCCCACGTACCATGAGCTCACTCGGGTATAGACGTCTATCTGCTTTTATGACTTTGGGCTTCACGTAGTTGCTTGAATCAGGAGTCAAAATGAACCTAGTAGTACATTTGCAAAAGAAAGCGATCCGAAAATATGGCTATGAGATGGCCACTCGTCAAGCATGGAAATGTGGCATCAAGGCAAATCTTGTTAAGCGCGTGATCGGCCTTTTTAAAGGACAAATTGTTTGTGTGGTTGAAGGTTGCCGAGCAGAGTTTTCTTCTCCTCTTAATAACCCCCTTCACGAAGATGACAAGCAGGGGCGATATGTGTTTGTTGGCGGTGTATGCTGGGAACCAAATAACATTATAGCGCCTGGTTTCCCTGATTTTATGTTTATGCACGTGCGTAATCTAAGCCACCGTCATAAGTATTTAACGGATGACGAACTATTTTTGAGCTTGGCTTAAAAATAAATCTCATAGACTAGTCCAGCCCAATCATAATCAGTAGTGATACAGTTTTATCTCTGTTGACATTCTGCTGAGTGTTTCTTGACGTACCTCTTATAAAACAGTGTTTCTTTACTTGTTAATAACAGAGGGTTTGTTTTCGTCTGATGTGATTTCCCTTTTGCGATTTACCATAACGCTCATCAAAGCAAACCATACTGGGATGTAAATCATGAATATGAAATCTATCGCAATTGCAACGGCAGTTGTTGCTGTACTAGCAGGCTGTAAAGACAAAACGCCACCAGCTCCAACTCAAGCAAACATTACTTTGGTTGAAGCGGTGACTGAAACGGTGAAAAAGCCGCACCAAGTATGTAAAGACGTGGTAGTAACCGAGCAAGTTGCCCCTGCGGATGACAATAAAATTATTGGTACGGTTGGTGGCGCAGCAGCTGGAGCAGCGCTGGGCAACCAAATCGGTGGTGGCTCAGGTAAAGTGATTGCAACTGCAGCTGGTACGATTGCTGGTGCACTGACAGGTCGTAAGATCCAGGAGAATGTGCAAAAAGGTGATGTAGTAACAACGACGAAAAAACAGTGTCATACAGAATATACGACATCTGATAAAGTAGTGGGTTACGACGTCACTTACGAAGTTTCAGGTGCACCAACGACGGTTCGTTTGGCGAGCAAGCCAGCGACAAAAACGTTCCCAATTCAAGATGGTAACGTTGTTCTACCACAATAGTTAGCGACTTAACCGAAGCGATTAACAAGCCCTTTTATCTTTGAGATGAAAGGGTTTTTTCACATAAGCGGCGTTTTCATCTGTTTTCCCATTGGAATGTGCGGCCAGAAATACCCGTTAATTTCCGCGTTCGATACAATCACTTTTCTTAAAGTACGAACGGAAAAAACATGGAAGACTTTTACCTGACCGAGCACGGTCTGGCTGGTTATTTCGAAGCGCAATGGTTCGACAAGTTCATTGAGGATCAAAAGATTGAGATGATAACCAGTCGCTCAAAACAAGTCCCACTTTCTTTTTTGTCATCACCTCACTGCTCCCAAGTTGCTGATTTTATTGCGCAGGCGGTAATCGAAAGCAGCGTTCAGCCGTATTCCCTACTTGAGGTTGGGGCGGCGCTGGGAAGAAATTATTATGAGTTAGTGCAACGCTTACCTAACCTTAAAGAAGCGACGCTTGTGGAGCCTTCAAATAGGTTAATGGATGGCTTGAAGCAACTATTAATAGAAGAACAACGCGTCGAGCTTACTTACCTTCACGATGTGAACACCTTAAACACTTTAGAGGTAGAGAATAGAGATATCGTACAGAAATGTGCTCATGTTGATTTGACGCTAATTAACCAGCCTTTTGAGCTCGATACTCTCCAATCTCGCTTTGATTTAGTCGTATGTTTAAATGTGATTGATCAATGTGAGTCGCCACTTAGCGTGATCAATGCTCTAAAAAAAACCACCAAGGTGGGTGGGCTGATCGTTGTCTCTTGCACTTATCAGTGGAACGCGAAACACATCAAAAATAAAGAAGAGGCGGTTGATGATATCAAAGAATACTTTGCTGAAGGCTGGCGTCTAGTGTCGGAAGCCGAGCATGAATATCGCATCCGGTTTAATGATCGCTTTACAAGGCAGTTTTTATCTCACGTAGTCGCTTACGTAAAAAACGATTAGAGCCACATAAAAAAACCGAGCACTTACGGCTCGGTTTTTTAGTCTTTGGGCTAGAGCACAACTTTAAGTAACGTGCGCTTCTTGTTGCTCTTGCAACTTTTTCTTACGACGTTCTCGTTTAGAAAGCCAAATCAGAGGCACAACAATCATAATGGTTCCTATTGCCATAAATATATCTGGCACTTCTCCAAACCAAATCAATCCCACAAACACGGCACCAATTAAGCCACTGTATTCAGCGCTGGCAATTTTGTTGCTATCGATCGAGCGGTAAGCGATGACACATGTTGCTGCATAAATCATGATGAACAGACTTGAGCCAGCAGCAACAGGGAAAGCACTCCAGTCCCAAGGTTCTGCTTCGATCAGAACAAGCAAGAAGGCTACTGGAATACCTGCCAAGTTTGTCATCAATAATGTTTGCATCACAGACTGATTTTTTGGCAGTTTTCGAATGAGCAAGTTATTGATTGCTAAAGTAATTGCAACAACTAAAGCTGAAATTGCTGCCCAATCGATTTGGTCTGGACGAATGATGACCAATACACCGGCAAAGCCCATTATCGCTGCGGCGACCGATTGCTTAGACAACTGTTCTCCAAAAAAGATTGCTGCAAGCGGCAACATGATTAATGGCGCGGCGTAAAAGATCGCGTTCGCAGTTGCGAGCGGTAAAGATGAGATCGCCAAAACCATGAATATTGCACCAAGTAACCATACGTGAGCGCGAACAGCATGCCACTTAAACCCTTCAAGAAAAGGCGCATTTTTTGTTAGCAAGTAGACTGGCAGCAGGAAAAGCACCGCTGAAATTTGTCGGAAAAAGACAAATTGAAAAATAGGCACTTCATTTCCGACACTTTTAATTAAAGAGTCCGAAAGCACCGCAATGAGATTTCCAACAATTAATAGCAGCATCGCTGCTCCGACCGATGTAACTTTCACTTTTCCTCTCCTCTTTCTTTGCCAAAGAGTAGGTGATGTCATAGGATGAAGTGAAGTGATATTTATTAGTTTAAGTATGAGATTTTTAGATAATGAAATTGCCACCACTCAGAGCGGTTCACTGTTTTGAATCTGTTGCCAGAAACTCTAGCTTTTCGCTTGCTGCTGAAGAACTCAATGTGACGCAAAGTGCCGTTAGCCACCAGATACGATTATTAGAAGATTACTTGGGTGAATCATTATTTATCCGCCAAGGCAGAAAGCTCTCTTTGTCCGATACGGGCACCCGCTATTTAGAGGATATTAGCCCAGCAATTAGCTCAATTGCGATGGCCAGCCAAAAGGTGCGAGAAGGGGACAAAGGCAGCATACGGTTGGCGATTTATAGCTCGCTCGCCGTAAAGTGGCTTATTCCGCGTTTGTCTGATTTTAAGCGCCTACATCCAGAAATCGATCTTACACTCAATATGGTCGTTGGTGATCCTGAACAGACAGACAGCGTTGGCGATTGTTTTATCACGGTAGAGAAGCCAAAGCGAAACTACATGTCGGTAAAGTTATACGCGGAGACGTTGTATCCGGTCTGCAGCCATAAAATTTGGAAAGAGTTGCAAGATCAACCGATTCCAGAAGCGCTTTGGCGATACCCTATTTTGTCGACAGACTCAATTTATCGAGAGAGAGGAAAAGATTGGGCTGAGTGGTGCAGAGCGGGCGGTTACACCTTGCCGAAAGATGTCGATGTTCAACATTTTAGTCATATGTTGTTGGCAATAGAGGCGGCGCGTTATGACCAAGGCATCGCATTTGCGAATGATTTTATGCTCAATGAAAGAGATAAAGCGCACGATTTGGTGTACATCCCTTCTCATGGATTGGAAACCGGCGACAGCTTTTATTTTATTCATAAAAAGAGTCGAGCCAAGCAAACGGAAATCATCAAACTCACTAACTGGTTGAAGCAGCAATGCTTGTGAAATGACTAAATTGTCAAAATTAAGAAAGAAAGTGGCAAAGTTGTGTCTAAATATTTCATGTTTTATTGAGTTTTTATTCATTAACATCCACTTGGTTTTGAAACCAAGTGAAATGGATAGCATGGCATGCTTAAGGATGGGCAAAACACAACCTCAATAATTAACAGGCAGTGAAATACAATGTTTAAAAAAACATGGCTAATGACAGCCCTTCTAGCAACATGTTCTGTTGCAAACGCAGCTCCTTACGTTGGTGCATCTGTAGGTCAAGCATCGTTTGGTGATGTTAATGGCTCTATCAATGGTGGTGGTACTAACGCTAGCACTAAACTTAAACTTGAAGATGACTCAAGCCTTTCAGGCAAAGTATTCGGTGGTTACAAATTCAACGAATACATTTCTCTAGAAGCAGCCATTGGTGGCTACGATGCTTTAGACGGCAAAGTTGTTACTGTTGGTGATATGAAGTATCTATCGATTCAGCCAAAAGCGACTCTACCGATTGGCGATCGTTTCAACCTTTTTGCTAAAGCTGGTCTTTCTTACTTCAATGCTGAATTCAAAATTAGCAACTCTGTGATTGACGGTAGCGCAGGCCATACCACCATTTCTGACAGCACTGTAACAGGCATGTACGGTTTAGGCGCAGAGTTCGCTATTACTGAAAACTTTGCTCTACAAGTTGAATGGGAATACATGATGCCTGAGCTAGACATTGCGAAATTTGGCAATGAAAAAGTAACGGTTGATGCAGACATCAATGTGTTCTCTGTAGGTATGAGCTACCGTTTCTAAGAATACTTATTCAAGTTACCTCTTGGCTTAGTAAACGTTTTTGACTTCTGTTGGTCGAGCTGAGTCCAAGCTTTGAATTTGTTTAGATATAGCACAGGAAGTTTAGTTGCTAAGCGTCCTGTGCTATTTTTTTGCTTTGGAATAACTCTTAGGAATCTTTGTGAACGATGTCAATCTTAGGTATCTGGATCTACTGTTAAAGCACTTTGAACCTCACCAGTATCACCTTGTTACGCTTTCTGAGCTAGAAGCGGTGATTTGCACGTCGAGGCGCAATGTTTCTATTGTGATGAAAAAGCTTGCCACTTACGATTGGGTCGATTGGCAACCTGCGATTGGCCGAAGTAACGCTAGCCGTCTCAGTATTAATATTTCCCTCCAACAAGCGATGACCGAGTTTTTGGTTGAGGAGCTTGGCAGAGGAAGAATGAACTCAATAACGAAACTTATTGATTGGTTCGGTCAAACCGCGGTTAGAGCACTAACCATCGCTTCTGAAAAAGTGAATCGATTGAACGAATCAAATAACGCTATTTTGATTTCTTCTTACCCTTGGGTATCCAAAATCGACCCTGCGAATACTTACCGTCACACTGAATTACACGTCGCGAAAAGCGTTTATGACGTATTGCTGACCCAAAATTCCAATGGTGGTATCGAGCCATCGTTAGCACACGAATGGAAAATGGAAGGCAAGGTTATGACGTTATGGTTGCGGCCGGGCATATATCGCCATGATGGTGAACCCCTTAACATACAGGATGTGGTTTGGAGTATAGAAAGACTCAGGGAGATAAAAGGACCAGTTCACGAGCTCTGGCAATGCATTGATAGCGTGGTTGCAGAAACATCTAACTGCTTAAAAATCATATTGAAGCATCCGAACAAGTTGTTTCCATACATGCTAGCAACTCCTCATGCGTCTATTCTGTGTCGAGATGTCGTCTCTTTCGGTTCTAGTTATTCCTACCACATCGGGACTGGACCATTTAAAATCAGCGGCTGGAACCAGGAGAGTATGACTCTTGAAGCGCACAAAGAGTATTTTTCAGCACGCGCATTGTTAGATCAAATAACGCTGTCTCATGGTGATGTTAAAACCTTAAATATGTTGAGCTTTAACCAAAGCTCCGATCACGTTGAAGTGGAAAAAATTAGCGCATTTTCATATTTGACCTACCGCGAACGCGTGGAATCCCAACTCACAAAAGAAACTTGGTATCAACTCGCTGATTACATCCATGTGCAAAAGCGAATTTATGATGCGCCAAGTGCCGTTGACAGCATTCAGTTAGAGACTCATGAGCAAGGTTTATCAATAACAGATGGTGGTGTGATACCTAAACTGAAAGGTAAAGTGGTATTAGCTGAACCTGTCTGGACGATACCGAGTTTAATTCGTCATTCCGAATGGTTGCACAGTGTGATTCGTGCAACGGGATTGGAGTTGGAGATCGTCGTTATTGATGACATTAGTTTTCCTGAGGTAGTGTCTCACCAAGCAGATTTGCTCTTCATTGAGGAAGTCATGGAAGCACCATTTGAATATGGCATCTTCGAATGGCTGTCGATAGCAACTGGACTGCGTTTTAGTTTTGATCAAAGCCAGATGTTAAGCCATAGAGAAAAGGTTCGCAGGGCGATGGCAGATGATCACTCGCTACAGTCTTTATTAAACCTAGAGAAAGCGCTGCGCGATCAGTACCTATATTTGCCTTTGTTTGTTGGCTATGAAGAAGTGACAAAAACACAGCAAGTGCGAGGTGTGCAGGTGAAGAATACAGGCTATAGCGATTTACATAGGTTATGGATTGCTCATTCACACTAGAGTCTGTGTTCAAGATTATGCAAATGTCCAACGCATAAAGCCATCGAAATGATGGCTTTATAAGGGCGTATCGGATTAGAAGTTGTACGACACACTTGCGCCAACAACCCATTGGTTTGCACTATCAACGATAGATGAGTCGCTGATACCGCTGCCTAGGCGCGTGTATTGTGTCATTTGGCTTACTTGCCAGTTGCCGTTGATGGGCATAACAAGTTTGTAGCCCACACCATAGCTTACCGTTGAATCACCTTTGTATGCTTTGCGGTTTGCGTTTGCTTCGCGTTGTTTTACACCAAAGTAGTAATCTACGTAGTCTTCACTTTGATAAGTTAGGTTAGCAAAAGGAACAAAATCAACACTACCGAATTTCATGATGTGGAAGTAAGTCGCGCCCGCTAAGTAACCTTTGTAAGCACCACTGATATCGTGCTGAAGGTACGTAGAAATGACGTTGTTTTGATCCAGTGTAAAGTCTGCGTTTAAACCTAGATCGACGGCGAAGCGGCGTTTATCTGTGCCTTTCAGGCTTTTCGCTGTATCACCGTCGCGCATTACACCGCTACCTACAAGGTAGGCACTCATGTTGATTAACTCATTGGTGTTACCGAAGAAGCGGTAGTTAATGCCACTTAGGTCGGCATTAAAGTCGTCACCATGGTAACCACCGTTGAAAATTGGTGCTGTATTATGCTTTTGATCTTTGAAAAGATCGCTGCCTTGAGCCACACCAGCTTCTACGTTCCAACCGCCTTCGTTGTTGTAGATATTACCGTTACGAATGTAAGTATCGCCAGCGAACGCTGAGCCAGCAGCTGTCAAAGTAAGTAGTGCAATTAATGTTTTTTTCATCATTTTTCCGAGTTGTTCTGTTTTGTTTTGAACACTGTACAAAATGATGTTGTAAGCATCTATCGGCAAAGCGTATGGAAATGTAATGAACAATCAGGGTAAGAAGCGGAATGTTGCTTCAGAATAGAAAGGTTGCTGGAATAGCGTTCGTTAAAATAACGAAAAATCCGAGCTGGGGTGGCTCGGATTTGGGGTATTTATCAAGTATTGATACTAACTTCTTACTGTTTCGTTAAGTTGTATAGTGGTGCTAGGTCACCCGTTACTTTTTCGCCATTCATGTCTAGCTTCATAAGTACGTTTTCACCAACAAAGTATTGGTTTGGTGCATCTTCATTTGTCAACGTTACGATGCTGCCATTTGCGTCCCAAGTGAATTGACCTTCAGATTTTGATTGACCGTCTTCTTTGTCTTGGTAGCTTTCTTCAAGTACGTAAGTGCCATCTTGATTTAGTGTGATGGTCATATCGATACCAGCACAATCCGCGCAAGGTAGTGTTCCTTTGTAGGTGCCGTTCCAGTCCAGAGCACTTTGTGCGTTGTGTTCAGAGTCTACAAATGTCTCTTCAGTAATTACCTGTTCTTCTTCTACTGGTAACGTGTCAATTGTCTCAGTCGTAACGTCTGCACTGGTGGTGACTTCAGTTTCCGTTGCCTGAGGTACTTCAACTGCGCTTGTTTCGGCAGGTTTCTCATCTTGACAGCCTGCAAGAATGATTACCGCGCCTGTTAGTGCCAACATTGTCTTTTTCATTTTATCCCTCTTTAAATCAAGATTTTGTATGAGAGTAATAGTAGACATTTATCGAGGATTTGCGTCATCAAAAAGCAATAGAATGATCTAACTATGTCAATAAAACCGGATATGAGCATGAAATTGTCAGGAAAATCAGAACAATGTAAATGTTGCTTTGGGTATCAAGCTTGAGCCCACAGACAAATATCTAAAAGGGGATTGTGAGCGAGTTAATTGATAACAGCCCACATTGTTGTGAGCTGTATTATCAACATCATCTAAGAAACGTTATTGAAGCTTGAGCGTGAAGTGCCCCGTTTTGTGCTTCGTTGATCAGAAAATAGCTCCGCAATAACCTGACGATTTAATTCGCCTTTCAAATGGCCGTGCTCATCGATGACGGGCAGTGAATATTCACACGACGTGACTTCAGTCAGCACTTGCTCAATGGCTAAATGTGGAGAGATGATAGGCACCTCTTCATAGATATCATCACGCCAATCTGATATATGAGTTAACTTCGCTGCGTTTAGCAATCCTTGCTGTGTTATCACGCCTTGATAGCCTGCATTGGTCTCATGGTAGGCATAATCACGTTTAACACGTTTCATTTCACTTAGTGCATCTTCAATGGTTTCAGCGCGAACACAGTACGAAGGTGGCTGCATCAGCGTTTCGACTGTCAGTGCTCGCGCTCTATTGACGTCTTTTACAAAGGCTTCAACGTACTCATCGGCAGGATGCAGTAAAATTTCGTCTGGTGAACCTTGTTGGACAAGTTCACCGTCTTTAAGAATCGCGATGCGATCGCCAAGTCGAAGCGCTTCATCTAAATCATGAGTAATGAAAATAATGGTTTTGTGCAGCTTCTGTTGCAGCTCTACCAGCTGATCTTGCATTTCGCTCCGAATCAGAGGGTCCAATGCTGAAAAAGCCTCGTCCATCAACAGTATTTCGGCGTCGGTAGCCAGTGCCCGTGCAAGGCCCACACGCTGTTGCTGTCCACCCGATAGTTGAGTAGGATACTGGTGCTCATAACCCGTCAGTCCAACGGTTTCTAACCATTCATTTGCTTTTTCTAAGCGCGCCTCTTTATTCATTCCCTGAACTTCCAAACCATATGCGATGTTGTCGATAACAGTGCGATGAGGCAGCAAGCCAAAGCGCTGGAACACCATAGACATCTTGTGACGGCGAAACTGTTCAAGCTCTTTGTTCGAAAGTTGCATGACATCCACCCCTTCTACCAAAATCTGCCCCATGGTTGGATCGATTAATCGGTTGAAGTGGCGAATCATGGTGGATTTTCCAGAACCGGATAATCCCATAATGACAAAAATTTCACCCTTTTGAATTTGCAGGTTGATGTCTTTTAGTCCGACCGTGTGGCCCGTTTCCGCTAAAACCTGCTCTTTACTATGTCCCAACTTAACGCGCTCAATCACGCTATTGGGCTTGGGGCCGAAGATTTTATACAGACCGCTGATTTCGATAAGTGGACTAGTCATGTTTTGAGTCTCCTAAATGAGCTTGAGTGCGTTTCGCATACGCTTGCGAAGCACGATCAAAAAGGATTGCTAGGGCGACAATTGCTAAACCATTGAGAAGACCAAGAGTGAAATATTGATTGGTAATAGACTTTAGAACAGGCTGACCTAAACCTTTTACCCCAATCATTGATGCGATGACCACCATTGACAGTGCCATCATGATCGTTTGGTTAATTCCCGCCATGATGGTTGGCATTGCAAGCGGAAGCTGAACCCCAAAAAGCCGTTGCCGAGTGCTGGCACCAAATGCGGTTGCGGCTTCCAATACTTCTTTATCAACTAGACGAATGCCCAAATTGGTTAAACGAATAACCGGTGGAATCGCGTAGATCACTACTGCGATAAGGCCAGGAATTTTCCCGATGCCCAATAACATCACAACTGGAATGAGATACACAAATGCCGGCATGGTCTGCATGACGTCGAGTAATGGTGTTACCACCGACTGAATGCGATTAGAGCGCGCCATAGCGATGCCGATAGGGATACCAAGTGCTATGGCAAGCATAGTACATACAGTGATGATACTGAGCGTGCGCATAGTGTCTTCCCACATTCCAAAATAGCCAATCAGAATCAGCGAACCAAAACATGCAGCGGCCAGTTTCCAAGAGCGGCTGGCGGCATAAACGAGAGTGGTGCAGACACCTAAAATAATGAACCAAGGTGTAGAAATCAGAAGTTTTTCAAACCAGACAAGAAAAGCAAGGAGCGGATCAAACAGAGACTCAATGAGTTCACCATACTCGCGAGAGAAATCTCTATAGGCGCCGTCGAGTGTTTTGCGAATCGCCCTGAGATCAGAGGCATCCATTTCCGGGAATTCGCTGAGCCAATTTGAGTCAGACATATGTACTTCCTTTTTCTGATATACCTAAGCGCTTTCAAGAAACTTAATTTGGCAATAAGAGTAGGGCACCTAGGCCAAGTAATGGTCGTTCGACAGGTTCTTTATCGAACGTATTACTCTTTAAGCTCAGGCGAATATCGTCAAGCTTCTCTTTTTCGTTCCTTAGGTATACATCCTTTTAAATAAAACAATCATTAGTGTTCAAACTAATGATTTGCTTGGATTATAGTTTTTCTTCTTCAATAAAATGAACACATTAGCGTGTATTTGTATGAAAAATCTGCGCAAACTAACGTTTTTATTATCCGGTTAATTAGAATTGATCTTTTTGCTCGTTTGTCATCGAAATTTCTAAATTATTAGATGTCTAATTAATGCTGATGTATTACGTATTTGTCGTGTTGATTTTTGCAAACTTAGTTTATTGGCATATGCTAAAAATGTTATTGGCATATGCCAGTTTAAGGCGTAATTTGACTCTGTGTTTTTGAGGGACAATGATGGCAAGACCAAAGATAGAAAGACGAATATGCGGACGTGCGGCTCACCATTGCTTTAAGCCCAATGGCATTCCATTTAATCAGTTGGAGCAAGTCGCCATATTACCAGAAGAGTTAGAAGCGCTACGTTTAGCCGACTTAGAGGGGCTTAGCCAGCAGCAAGCTGCGGAGCAGATGGGCGTTTCTAGACAAACTTTTGGTAACACAGTAAAAAGTGCAAGATTGAAAGTCGCAAAAAGTTTAGTTGAAGGTCATGCATTAGTTTTTCCGAATGAGGAGTCAAACTTATGATTTATGCTATTCCTAATGATGGTGAGCGGGTGGCAAACCACTTTGTAAAAGCACCATACATCGCTATTTATTCTGATACTGACGGTATGCTAAAAAACTTAGCGAACATTGCTTCTATGCCACAAGCGGGTTGCAATGCGAAGTCTCAGTTGATTCAGTCTCTACAAGGGTACAATGTGGATGCTGTTCTTGTGCGAAATATTGGTGAACGTGTATTGGCAAAGCTACTTAGCAGTGGCACGCCAGTATTTAGGCTGTCTACTCGTAGTTCCTTGGAAGATGTGCTTGCGGTTCCAAGAGAGCCTTTGATTGAGCCCTCTCAAGGACGCCCATCAAACAATCATAAGAAAAGTGTTCACCAACAAAAAGGCGGCTGCGGCTCCTGTGGTTGTGGTGGCCGAAAATCAAAACCCTCCTTGTTGGCAAGACCTAAAGCGCTACTCAAAGCAACATCTAGCCCTGCTATACTTAAGCTAGAGTCGATGGCTAATAAGGCAGGTTAATATGGTTTGGTTATTTACCTTTCTTGGTTTTCTCGCAATCATTTTGTTGATGTCACTTGGCGTCATTTTTCACAACAAGCGCATTCAAGGGAGTTGTGGTGGTTTGAATAATGTCGGCGTTGACAAGGTGTGCAATTGTGAAACCTCATGCGCAGAACCTGAAAGGCGTTTATATCAAATCTCAGAGCCTAACTCATCACCTGAGCGCTAAGGCTTTTGGCCCATTGCGGCAAGGTTTGCCGAAACCAGTCCAAATATTTGCTGGTCTGCGGATTCTCTCTGGAGACCAGTATGTTGACTACCTCGACAACGATCCACGCTTTTGCTAGTCCGATATCGCGCGCCAATTCTGTTGTTTCACCTTTCTCTGCGCACTCTATATACTTGCCTGCTACGTTCAAGTAATCATCAAATGTGCCCATGCCCTCGATGAGCGGCGCTAAATCTATCGCGACATGCCCTGTAGAAAAGCGTTCCCAGTCGAACAGCACCAGCTCGCCATTTTCGCGCTGTCCCCAGTTTCCAGCATTCGAGTCTCCGGAGATCAAGTTCTGTCCATCGAAAAGATGCGCCGATCGTTGTTGGAGGTTGTGGAAGAACTGCTCTGTCTCTGAGCCCAGTTCAAGTGTAGCGAGTGCTTGTTGAGTCGCTTGTGGTGTCCACTGGTGGCGGTGATAAACACCATCTGATGTTGGTGGAAGTTGGTGCAGTTTGACGAGTTGTTCAATGACTCGATCATCTTCAAGTAAGAATGCTTGCTCGACTGCGTGGGGAACGTATTCAATGTGCAGAACGTTTTTCTGGTCGTCGAATTGAATCAAGCGCGGTACGTGTATTCCAAGCGCGTTAAACTGTTCGGCATAGCGTTGATAAAACGCGACTTCTATTTGAGTAGGGTTACGTTTTTCTATTACTTGGACGCCATCTTTTTCGATGAGAAAAACTTTGGCACTGCCCATTTGGTTGAGTTCTTGCTGCGACACCGGACTTCCTGTCTTCATGTAGAGAGAGCTCACCTTAATCGCTGCACTCACGTTTGCCAATAGCCACGACAAAGTGCCTCAAAAATATTAAATGCAACTGTTTAAATATGATTTTGTCGTTGGTGTCTAAATTTTACACAGTTACGCCTGTACTCCGATAAATTCGTTCTACGCTTACTATTCGTCTTAATAAAGGAGAACCAAAATGGCTGTAATGAAGCAGGATATTCCAAATCGTGTAACGGTTTACCATGACAATATCGATCAAGAACAAGAGCTGAAAAATGCGATGCTGCCAGAGAAACCGCGCTACTTTAACGGTGCTCCGACTTACAAAGCGAACAGCATCGAAGAGTTTGAAAGCAAAATCAGTCAGATAGGTTTGTCTCTCGATAAATAATTTTTCTTTTACCTAAAAGCGCCCTCAAAATGAGGGCGCTTTTTTGTTTATGTGATTGATTTGAATC
Organism: Vibrio sp. Vb2880; assembly: GCF_033337975.1. Classification (NCBI taxonomy): domain Bacteria; kingdom Pseudomonadati; phylum Pseudomonadota; class Gammaproteobacteria; order Vibrionales; family Vibrionaceae; genus Vibrio; species Vibrio sp. Vb2880. The sequence goes on along the minus strand of NZ_JAWORT010000002.1, from coordinate 263,387 downwards.
TTAGGGAATTAACCTTGTTGTGTACTGCCTTGGCAGACCTGTTTTTGCACTGCTGGTGGCGCAGGCTCGTAATGGCTTAAGGTCATACTAAAGCTGCCTTCACCACCAGTGATAGAGCGTAATCGACGAGCGTAATCTTGCAGCTCGTTTACAGGTGACTTGGCTCTGAGTAAGGTGAAGCTGCTGTCGATTGGCTCGGTGCCTTCGATTAAGCCTCGGTTTCCAGATAAATCTCCAGAAACATCGCCAACGTTCGCGGTTGGGATGTGCAGTTCCATCTGGACAATGGGTTCTAGCACAATAGGATCTGCGTTGTTAATCGCATCTAAAAAGGCTTTCTTACCTGCGATGACAAACGCAATTTCTTTCGAATCGACGGAGTGATATTTACCGTCATAAACGGTGACTTCCACATCCTTAATTGGGTTGCCAGAAATCGCGCCTTCCTCTAACGCTTGCAAAATACCTTTTTCAACAGCAGGAATGAGCGCGGTTGGAATGGCGCCACCCACTACTTTGTTGATGAACTTAAATCCGGCACCACGTTCGAGTGGACGAACCTTCAATTGCACTTCACCAAACTGGCCTGCACCGCCACTTTGTTTTTTGTGTCGATAATGCCCTTCGGCAGGTTTGGTGATGGTTTCAAAGTATTCGACGCTTGGTTGGCAGGTTTCGACGTCCAGTTTGTACACGTTCGCCATCTTTTCTAATGCGACTTTGAGGTGAAACTCCCCTTGGCCGCTGATGATGGTTTCGTTGGTGCGAGCGCGATGTTCGATGCGCAGCGAAGGATCTTCACTGGCAATTTTATTCAGCACATCTCCTAATTTTTGCTCATCTCCACGCTTAAGAGGCTTCAAGCACAAAGAATACATGGAGTCAGGAAGGTCCAACGTTTTGAGTTGAACTCCATCTTCTTCGTGAGAGTCATGAACGATTGAATCGAATTCGAGATCATCCACTTTGGCTAAAACGCAGAAGTCGCCTGCAAGCGCGCGAGGGATCTCGGTTCTATCTTTGCCCTGCAGTTGATATAAGTGCCCAACTTTAAATGCCTTGTTGCTTTCGCCAATATAAAGCTGGCTGCCCGCATTGATTTCACCCTGATACACACGTAAGTAGGCAAGTTTTCCCATATATGGGTCGACGCTGACTTTGTACACGTGTGCGACGGTGTGCTCTAAGGTTTCGCAATTTACTTTGATTTTTTTGCCGTTCTTTTCCAGTAGAGGAGGGTTACCCTCGTTTGGCATGGGCATGATCTCCGCCAAGGTGCGCAGCAGCAACTCGACGCCCGCGCCGGTTTGTGCTGAGACAAAACAGACCGGAATCACATGTCCAGTTCTCAGTGCTTCTTCAAACGGATCATGCAGTTGCTCTGCGGTGAGTTCGGAGCCTTGTTCCAGATACAGTTCCATCAGTTCTTCATCGACTTCGATGACTTGGTCAATTAAGGTCTCATGAGCTTCATCTACCGTTGCAAGTAAGGTTTCTCGTCCCAATTCTGGTTCGAAATAGCAGTCAACTACAGATTCCCCGTCAGCCGAAGGTAAGTTGATCGGCAAGCAGTGGTCACCAAAATGCTCAACGATGTTCTCCATCAATCTTTCTAACTGATTACCGTGGTTATCGAGCTTATTGATAATGATCATCTGACATTTTTGCTGCTCTTTAGCAAAGGTGAATAAGCGATCGGAAGTTTGGTTAAGTGGGGTTTGAGGGTCGATGACAAGGGCAGATGTTTCAACGGCAGGAAAAACGCTGATAGTACGGCCAAGTAACTCGTTTTGTCCCGGAGTGTCGATGATATTGAGCCGGTGTTTATTCCAGCGCAGTGCGACTGGCGTTGCTTCAATACTGTGTTGATATTGGATGGATTGAGGGTCGAAGTCGGTAACGGTATCGCCTTTTTCTACGCTGCCTAAATGGTGCGTGGCATCGCAGGTGAAGAGCAGTTTTTCTATCAGCGTGGTTTTACCGGTCCCGGTTTGGCCGACAAAAGCGATATTGCGTATTTTGTTGATAGGCATAGAGCCTCCTTGCAAGATGGCGTGAAAAACCTACGAATTGCTAGGAAGTGGGTTGTTATAGAAACCCACGCACTGCATTGGAGTAGGGCGGGATTACCGCCTATTCGTTTTCCACGTCATTTTCCGGATGACTCGATGCATAAGACCACCTTCTTGGACTACTGGAATCTTAGCATGCCTCAATAACCATATAATTTATGTGACTTATTTCATGATGGGGCTGATTGTTTTTTAATCGAGATCATAAACTCAGAGGTTCTGACTTTTGGAGCAAAACCTCTGGATTGTTTAGGCTATTTGGAAAGAACGATTTCGCCGTCGCAATAAACCAAGCTTGGCGTTACATCTTGTCCGAGCAGCACCGGGCCATCAAGATCGACAACGCTTGCCTGAGCAGCAATGGGTAAGGCAGCACGCATCGCAAGCGACGTCCCCAACATACAACCGGACATGAGGCGAAAACCGAGTTTTTGGGCGTCGTCGGATAATAATAGTGCTTCAGTGAGCCCGCCAGTTTTATCTAGCTTAATGTTCACCATTTCATATTTGCCAACCAACTGATGCAATTGCTCTCTGGTGTGACAACTTTCATCGGCGCAAAGTGGAATGGGGTGCGGAATGCTGGCGAGTACGTCGTCGCAGTCTTGTGGCAACGGTTGCTCGATCATGGTGATATTAAACGGTTCGAGTTGAGCAAATACCGTCGCGAGGTCGAGGTTTTGCCACGCTTCATTCGCATCTAAGACAATTTGTGCGTGCGGCGCGGCATCGCGTACTGCTGCAACGCGCTCAATCACGTTTTCACCATCCAGTTTTACCTTAAGCAGTTTTGCGCCTTGGCTAAGGTAAGCTTGTGCCTGTTTTGCCATCGCTTGCGGCTTGTCGATAGAAACCGTCATCGCCGTCACAATCGCCTCGGGTAACGTAAAGAGGTCGTGAACCTGCTGCTTTTGGCTCAAAAGCGCGTGAAGATGCCAAAGGGCGCAATCCAATGCATTTCTTGCCGCCCCTGCGGGTAATAACGATTGAAGCTGGCTTTTGAGAACCATGACATCAGCTTCGCCTTTGGCATACAAACTTTGCAGTTCATGCGCGGCGTGAGAAATCGCCTTAATCACCGATTCAACCGATTCACCATAACGAGGGTATGGCGTGCATTCACCTTGGGCGGTCATGCCTCGATGTTCAATTGTCACGCGGACTACGTGGCACTCTGTCCGACTGCCGCGAGAGATGCGAAATGGTGTCGCCATGGCAATCGTGACGGGTTCTACATGAATTTTCATCTCACTAGTTTCCCTAAACCGCAGTTATTTTCTAAACCGTAAATGTTTCTTAAATCGTAAGGAGCCTATCTGCAACCGCATCAACGCCAAAACGCACAGGGTCGGTGACGGGCACCTGGTATTTGTCGCTCCAATCCTGGCATAACTGGGCTGCATCTTCTTCGCTGATCGCCGAAGTGTTCAAGCAAATACCCACTAATTGAGCGTTTGGATTTGTTAGGCGAGCAGCGGCCAGATTCGCTTCTATCGTTTGTTCAATGGTTGGCAAGCTCACATGTGGTAAGTTGCGGATGTGCGGGCGACCAATCTCATGGCACAGTATCAGAGCGTCAGCTTGTGCGCCGTGAAGTAAGCCCAAACTTACGCCAGCAAATGAAGGGTTAAACAATGAACCTTGCCCTTCGATGATGTCCCAATCGTGATCGGTGAACTCAGGGCTGATCGCTTCAACTGCGCCGGAGATAAAATCGGCAACTACAGCATCAATCGAAATGCCACTGCCTGCGATGAGAATTCCGGTTTGACCCGTTGCTTTGAACTCTGCACGACAGTTTTTACGCTTCAATGTATGCTCAATGGCAAGGGCAGAGTACATTTTGCCAACGGAGCAATCTGTCCCTACAGTAAGTACTCGCTTGCCTGCGCGAGCTTTGCCATTGCCGACCTTGAGCGGGGCATCATAATGGCGAACATCATACAGTTTGGTTAATCCGCGTTGTTCTAGATCGGCAAGAGGATCAAATTCCGCCAAACGTTGGTGCATGCCCGATGCAATTTCAAATCCCATCTCTGCCGCTTCAAGTAAGGTTGCTTGCCAAGCTTCGGGAATGACGCCTCCTGGATTTGCCGTGCCGAGCACCAGCGTTTTTGCTCCTTGCTGCTGCGCTTGTTGTAGTGTCATGTCGGTTAAACCAAGCGATACGGTTTCTGGCGTCAGGCGGATTTGGCCAAGACAAATCTCAGGTCGCCATTGGTATATGCCACGCGCGGTTTTTGCTGCGAGTGGATCGGTTACATCGCCAAGAAAGAGTAGGTAAGGTTGAGCAATTTGCATGATGGTTCCCTTCGTCATCGTTATTGCTCATTAATGTAGCCAGACTGATTTAGGAAACCGAATGCTTATTTGTTAGGCAGGCATAACTTCAGGTTATACCTTTAAACCATTTGTTGTTTTAGGGCGGTGATAAATTGCTTTGTCGCAATGGATTGAGGTGTGTGCTCTGCGAATAAAACAGAGACGGAGAAGGACATATTTGGCTCCAAAGCATGCACGGAAACGGCATTATCTTGGCGATATTGTTTTGCAGTCCAAGGGTCTACAATCGCGAATCCTGCTTCGTTTTTCACCAGTTCAGCCGCCGCGGAGTAGCTGCGGACGGTGATGGCATGTTGATAATGTTCGTCACGCGCCGATAAGGTTTGATGCAGCAATAAGCCCAGAGGGTCTCGGCTATCTAAACCGATAATGGGTAAATCGTGACTGATGAGTTCTTCTAAAGTGACGGTTTTTTCTGTGGGTATCGCTGCGCTTTTAGGGACAATTAGCGCCAAGTTTTCTTTTAATAACATGTGTCCCATGATCGCTGGTGGCGTTTCTTCACCGAACGCAATGGCGACATCCAATTCATGTTTCAGTAAACCTGAGCACAGCTCATCGCGATTGGCCGTTAAGAGCTCAAAGGAGATGCTGTGCTCTTTCGACAACAACGCGACAGTCGGCGCTAACAAGTGTGCGGCCAAAACAGGCGGAGCACCAACTCGTAAATGTTGAGTTCCCTGTTTGACTTTGTTGGTCAGAGAGCGAAATTGTCCGAGTTGTTGATAGACTTTTTCAGCCTCTGGCAATAAGGCTTTGGCTTCTTGAGTTGGAACGAGACGGCCCTTTACACGCTCAAATAAAGCGAAGCTCAGTTGTTGTTCTGTATGGGCGAGAACTCGAGTGACATTAGGTTGGGAAACGTGCAGTAAGCGAGCCGCGCCTGACACCGTTCCTGCTTGCATAATGGCGTAAAAGACTTCTAATTGCCTTAAGTTCACTGCGATTTCCCCCTGCTCATGTTGGTCACCTCAGAATACCCAACCTTGCTGATAAGCGATAGAGGCAAAAGTGCTGGCGTAAAAAATAGGAAGACGATGTTGGTTGCCTTCCTATCTCGCTTTTTCAATTTCTCAACTTCTCAATTTCTATGCTTCACTTTGCTGCTGCATGAAGGGGCAGGTCGTTAAACGGCTCGACGTCTCGACTGAGTAATCCCATCAAAATCACTGCTAACACCATGACAGCAGCCGCGATTGCAAAACCGTATTGTGTTAGTTCGTAATGACTCAATATTGCAATCAGGACGTAACTGAGAGATTGAATGGTGGTGGCAAACATGCTGATGCCGCCATCGACGCGACCTCGTTGATGAACCGCTACGGTGTGATGCATCCAGTTGACTCTCGCAATGCGATTTAGCGCGTTAAATACGCCAAACAGCGCCGTAAACAACAAGATGATCAGCGGGCTCATCGCAAAACTCATCCCGATAAGCGCAAAAGAGACCATAACCATCGAAGCGAACATAATGTGGCTATGGGAGGCACGGCTTAGCACTTTGGTGACAATAAAGCCGGTTAGCAACGAGCCGAGGCCAAAACTGATGTTGAACCCTGCAAACCAATCGCCAGAGATGCCTTGTTCAGAAAACCAAATCGGCACCAGTTTGCTCAAATACGTCAATGCAGGATAAGAGAGGCAAGAGAGCAGAATAAAGCCATAAAATCGAGGTTCGAGACGGAATATTTGTTTGCTCTCTTTGAGTTGCGCGATGAAAGCAACGGATTTTGATGCCCTTAATTGTTGGGTATAAGGCGTCAGAATATAGAACATCGCTGCTAACGCAGAGGCGCTGGCCGCAAACAAAGCAAACTCTTTCATACCCCACATTTCAAGCAAAACAATACCCAACGCGCCAGCTCCGAGGGTCGTGGATTGCATTACAATTTCTTGCTGACCCGAAATTTTCGCATACTCATGGTGCTGATAATTTTCTTGGGTGAAGGCATTGTTGGTCGTCCATGCAAAATTACTCGAAACCCAATACACCAATTGCGCAAAAGCCAGCAACCAGTGTGACTCAAACCCTAACCAATAAGCAATGAACACCACCAAAGCCATACCCGATTGAATCCATTGATTGAGCACGAGTAGTACTTTGCGTGAATGTCGGTCAATTAAAGTGGAAAAGAAAGGCGTTGCTAGAAAAGAAATCGCGGTGCAGCTCAGAGAAACTAAAGCGACGAATGTACCCATGTTAGGTTCGGAAAGCATGACCCATGGCAGTGCCATCATGAACAAGCCAGAGGAGATACTGTCGAAGAAGCGGCCAGCTAAGTACGGCTGAGTTTTATTTTTCATTATGTTTGCCTCTAACTCCCGATGGATTTCAAAAGGTTGATGTCCAACTGTCTTGTGTTTAACAACCAAGTCGTTCGCGCTGAACACATTATCTTGAGATCGCCGGGGTTTAGCGTTAATTAAGATGGTGCAACTTTAAAACCTCAAGTAAACTTGAGGTAAAGCATTTTTTTAACAAAATTGATACACAGGGAGTCAAGGATGGAAATCAGCGTAGGAGAAGTGGCAAAACGTTCTGGAGTGAAAGTATCTGCCCTACATTTTTACGAGCAAAAAGGGCTGATTTCGAGTTGGAGAAATCAAGGTAATCAGCGTCGCTACCATCGCAGTGTGTTGCGCCGTGTTGCGGTGATCAAAGCAGCGCAGCAAGTTGGGTTGTCGTTAGAAGAAATTAAACATGCGTTAGATGAACTGCCGAAACACCAAGCCCCTAACAAAGCGCAATGGGAAGAAATGGCAAGCCATTGGCATGAACAGTTAGAACAAAAGATTCAAAAACTTAAAGCGTTGCAAAACGATTTAGGCGGATGCATTGGCTGCGGGTGCTTGTCGTTAGAAACCTGCGCACTGCGAAACCCAGAAGATGTATTAGGGAAAGACCACTCGGGGTCGAACTTAACGTTAGAAGAAGAGTAGCGATTATCTCTATTCTTTGTCGAAACTGTCGACTACGATCGCGCCCATCGAAGCAGGCATTGTGATGACGATAACGCGTTTTATCGCAACCAAAGGCTCATTCATGAGTGGCAGTTTATCAAGACAGAAAAGAACTAACGCTACCACAACGGCCGCAATGAGGTACGCGATAACCACACGAAAAATAAAGATGGATACGCGATTCTTGATGTGGCTTTGAAACACGCTTTGATACGCGAAAAAACTGAGGAAAATGACAGAAAGACTTAACAGCATGAGTAAGTTTGCCATTGGTAGGCTCTCACCCAATCGCCACGCTTCCTCCGAAAATGAGATCGGGACTGCTAGGGCAAAAGCGCCAACCAATACTTGGCTAGCGTCTTCTAGATTAAAGTGGCTGCTCATGCTGTTTATTCCATTATTCGCTTGCTAGATGTAAGAGCTTTTCAAAACGCTCATTACCGTGCAGCAATTCGAGGTCTCGTTCTTCGGCAAGTAAATCACGAATGGATGGGCTGTATTCAATTGCGCGTTCCAAGTCTTCAATAGCTTGCTCTTCGATACCAAGGCGAGAGTATGCACACGCGCGTTGATACAGTGCAGGGCCGTTGGTGTAATCGACTTCAAGTACGCGGTTACAAATGCTAAGTGCCCAATGGTATTCGTTGATTTCCATCGCTGCGTCGGCTTTGTACGTCAACGCTTCTAAATCACCTGGACGAATTAACAAGATTTCATCATAGATTTCGATACGTTGTTCTGGAGTTTGAGAGCTTTGTGCACGTAGCCATAAGTTATGGATCTCGTTGATTTTCTCAATCTCTTTGTTGTTCTCACTGATAATGCGAGTTTTGCGTTTTAAATCTCGCTCAAGGGCGACAAACTTTTTCTCGTATTCTTGGGCGATCTTCTCCAATCGTTTATCAGCCATCTCTTTGGTGTTGTGTTTAAACTCACGCAGAGATTGCCATCCGACAAAGGCAATCAGCGATGCGACACCAGCAATGATGTAGAAGAAGTATGTAACGGTGACGTTGGCATAGTTCAACGATTTATCTGCGACCGTTAGCTCGCGATCAGTGATCTCTGTGATCATTCGCTTTTCTAGGCTTTGATAGTCCTGACGCAGCGCTTTTAGTTCATCTAAAATATAGCGTTCCATTAATGGTCTATCTAACAGATCCGATTCTGAATACTTTTCCTCCGATGCCATTGTTGGCAAGGCAAGTATCAGCGAGAAAAAAATACCAATAAATAAGCGCATATAACGTCCTTTCACGAGAAGAGTACAGATAGACCATGCAACAATAGCAAATAGCACAAACGTTTAGCAAAGTTATTACAAAAGAAATAACAGTCGTCTACGTAGAAGTCATATTCTTGTTGTTTTTCAGTTTGTTCCTGGTGGTTATTTGTTGTGATATTTTTTATCCTCCTTGCGAATTTATGATTAATGGAGTGAGCATGGACGCGCGAGCTAAGGATTACTTAGAACAATTCCTAGAATTATTATCACCAGAACAAAGGGAAGCTGTACCATCAGTCAGTGCTGACTATTATTGTGCCGACGAATACAACGCGAATGTATGCGCAGATTTGGTTCGTATTGGACAGAAAACTGCATCGTGCAGTTTGGAGCTTTGGTATCGAGAGCATGGTGAAACCATGCCCCAAGTCGGTCATTTACAAGTAGTGACGAATTGGGATGGGGACCCGGTTTGCGTGATACGAATTACTGACGTAAGTACATGCAAATATGAGGATGTAACCGCAGAGTTTGCCTTCGCAGAAGGCGAAGGTGATAGAACCTTAAACTGGTGGCGTGATGCTCATACTGCATTTTTTAAAGCTGAATGCGATGAGTTGAACATCGATTGGCATGAGAAACGTACGCTGGTTTTAGAGCGTTTTGAAGTGGTGTATCCCGTCAATTAATCTCTGATAGCAGCACTGATTTGAAGTGCTGCTTTCTTTACTGAGAGACCATTTTTAGCGCTTTCGAGCGGTCACACTAAACATGTGCCAATGTTTTTGGCTTCCGACTACAGTGGTCCCGTCTTCATCTCTTTCATGCAATGAAATGAGGTCGTAACCCTCGAATAAGCTTTCCACTTCCTTTTTTGTTAATGCGGTAATGTTTGGATGCATTTCGGAGGTAACCCAGGAGTCTTTCACTCCCAAGAAATCGCCGCAGAAGATACCGCCCGGTTGTAATGCGCTGTCTATTTTTGTCCAGACTTGTTTGAAGCCTGTGTCAGGGCAAAAGAACAAACTGGCATTTGCGATAACCAAACTGCACTGAGGATAATTAAACTCAGTAAAACAGCACTGCGAAACCGAAAATCGTTTGTTACCTTCAAAGCGTGTTAAACAAGTTTTTACTGCATCTTCATTGCTATCACATGCGTGAACCTTAAATCCCTTTTCGAGGAGAAAGTGGCTGTCTCGACCTATTCCGCAGCCAATATCAAGAGCGACTTTGCCTTCTATCTTAAGTTGGTTTACGGCATTTTCCACGTTTGGGCGGTGAGGTTGGCTTAAAATTTTCTGATAGTATTCATTCCATTGCGCTGGCATTGAACTTCCTTATGTTGGTTGTGTCCCCTGCCCAAAACTAGCGTCCATTTTGTTTTGCTTGACTGGGGAGGTTTGCAGTATTGGCAGCTGTTATAGCTGATCTTCAATCGGTAATATTCCGGAGAACCAAGCGCCCATTTTTCGCCATACTCCTGCTTCTGGTTCGGACTCGTATTCTTCGCCTGTTTTTACGTCGGTCCAGACAATGTCCCCGTCGCGCAGAGTTAAGGCATAGGCGTTACTCGACAGTTGACTCGGCAGTTGTTCTAGAAACATTTGCACATATTCTGGCTGTTCGATAACAACGGCCATTTCGGTATTCAAAGCGGCCGAACGTGGGTCCCAGTTCATCGAACCAACGAAAAGTGTTTTGTTATCAATCGTCATTGCTTTAGCGTGTAAACTTGCTCTGCTACTCCCCGTGAGGCTCCACTTACTTTTGAGTTTCGCGCTCGCTTTTACTTCCCAAAGCTTTATTCCAGCTTCGAGTAGATCTTTTCGATATTTTGCGTACCAACCATGCACGGCAAACACATCGTTAGACGCGAGGCTATTGGTCACAATCGTGATATCAACGCCTCGCTTGGCCGCGTTACTTAATGCTTGAGTACCTACTTCAGTTGGAACGAAATAGGGAGAGATGAGCACAAATGAATCCTCAACACTTTTAACCAGCTCCGTTAAATTATCAATAAGTTGGCTCTCTCGGGTCGCGACTTTATCGGGCAGGTCAAACCATACTTTCGCTTCTCCCCAGTAGAGCTTGAGTTTGCCTTGTTTTAGATCTTGGTACATATCCAGTTGAGTGAAGTCATAGCGGCCGGTTGAAAACTTTTCCTCTAACCGGAGTTTATTGACCTGCTTTTGAATCGCTTGGTCGGTAATTTGCTGTGAATTCGGTGTAATCCATTCCATTGGTATCGAATAGGCGCTATTCCAGTAGAGGTCGAACTGATCGGCAGTTTGTTGTACCGCCTCACCATAGAGCAGAAGATCAAAATCACCAAACTCAACTTGCGATTCAAAAGAGAAGTATTCATTGCCGATATTTCTACCTCCGACAATGGCGGAAACACTGTCTGCAATCAGAGACTTATTGTGCATACGACGATTAAGGCGTTCAAAATCGCTAGCAAGAGCGAACCAACGGGAGTCGCGATACTGATGCGGATTAAATAAGCGGATTTCTATATTAGGATGTGCATTGAGGGCAGCCATCACATCGTCGTTTCGCTTTTGCATATCGTCAAGCAACAGCCTTACTCGAACACCACGCTTTGCCGCTTCATACAAGCGCCACGTTATTAGCTGACTCGTTTCGTCACCACGGTAAATATAGTATTGAAGATCAAGGCTTTTCTGGGCGGACTCGATCAAAGAGGTTCGAGCAAGAAGGGCATCGTGTCCTTGATTTAACGGTGCAAAGCCAGTTATGGACTTAGGGTCTCTCCCGTAAGCTTCAAAGTACTGCGCAAGAACAGAATCCTTTTGATAACCGAGCTGAAAGCTGGTGGACTTTTCACTGGCGTCATTCAACGATACGGATGAGCATGCCGATAAAATAGTGAGCAGCGAGGGGAAGAGCAACTTGGCGAGCGTTTGTAACAAAGCACATTTCCTTGTCTTACAGAGTGTTACCTACTCCAAATTATAGACTTAAGCTGACGCCACATGCACCCAGAACCGTTTGATAACGAGCGATTAATCAATGAATTGCCATAGAGCCTGCACTAAGTTCAACTTTTAGAGCGCAGATAATCATTTATTTTAATTATCATTATGGCCGTATTGGTCATAATCACTAATATCTGGTGATTATGACCAATAGCACACTGGATAAAATAATGGTTTTTATATAACCATATGATTTCTAATAAATAAATGCTTGGCATGTCATTTGCTGTTTAGAATAAAAGTTAAGTCAGAGCAACTTGCGCAGTTGGTTAATTTTTTGTTAATTTTATTAACTTTGAATTGGCAATAACTATCTAGTTAGCTGCTTAAAAGACTAGGCAAGTGCCGCTTTGATGTTTATTCAAATTCAATTCTCTCACCACCATGCTTACCGGGAGCAATGGACTGAATAAAAGTGTGGTGTTGAAAACAACAATAAAAAAGGATTTTCGATGTTAGCAAAACCCATATTACGTTGGCTTTTACCCTTCGTCGTCGTTGGAGGCTCTTATGCAGGATATGCTGCAATTGCCGCAACTGCGCCGGAAAAAGAGTCAACCAAAGATGCAATTACAGAACCTACTGTTCAGGCTTCTTCTCTTTTTCCTACCGATCACAAAGTGGTGATTACCAGTCACGGTGAATTAGTCCCTTTTGAAAAAACACACCTTTCCGCGCAAGTTAGTGGTGAAGTTACGAGTTGGCACCCGAATTTTGTGACGGGTGGCATCGTAAAACGAGGAGAGGTTCTTTTCACAATTGAAAGTGACAACTATGAAGCGTCGGTTTTACAAGCTGAAGCCGATTTAGCTAGTGCACGCGCAAACTTGATTGAGGAACAAGCGAAAGCCGAAGTGGCAAAACGTCAGGCAAAGAGACTGAGCGATAAGCAAGTGACGGATCTGTATTTACGCAAGCCTCACGTTTTGAGCGCACAAGCGCAAGTGAAGTCGGCCCAAGCGGCACTCAAACGAGCAAAAAGAGAGTTAGAAAATTGCAAAGTCGTTGCACCTTACGATGCGCTGGTTGTTGAGCGTGATATTGGTGTTGGTCAATTTGTTACATCTGGTTCTCGAGTTGCCACGTTAAACAACATCGAAGTGGCAGAGGTGCACGTACCCATTGCCGGTTTTGATAGTGCATTTTTACCCGAATCCATTGGTGAACTCACTGCGACAGTGACGCAGCAAGGTGTGTTTTCTACCACTAGAGAAGGTCGAGTAGTTCGTGATTTAGGCATGATTGATAGCGCTACCCGAATGATTAACATGGTCATTCAAATCGCGGACCCATACGGTGTCGATAACCAGCAGCCTCCAATTAAATTCGGCTCCTACGTTGAAGTGAGCTTCACTGGTAAGGAACTTAAGCATATCTACCGCTTGCCACAGGAATTAGTAAAAAATCGTACCGTGTGGGTAGTGAATGGCGATAATCAACTTCAACCCAGAACTGTCACGGTTTTGAGAGCAGAAGGTGAGTTTTTGCTGGTGGGCGAAGGTTTAGAGCAAAGTGATAAGTTGGTACTGACCTTACCAGAGTACCCTCAAAAAGGCATGGCGGTACAAATCGCAAAAAAGAGTGACGACTCCGAAACCGTCGTACAGTAAGTAGGAGTTTGTCATGGAAGATACTAAACAAAAGGGCTTGATTGCCTATTTTGCGAATAACCCCGTCGCTGCCAACCTTTTGATGGTGTTCATCATTATCATGGGTGTGGTGAGTTTTCTCTTTATTCAAAGGCAGATGTTTCCGAATATTGAGGTGAACTACATTGATGTTCGTGCGACTTATCCTGGCGCTTCTCCTCAAGAGATAGAAGAGAGTATTCTCGTTAAGGTCGAGGAATCGATTAAAGACGTCACCGGGATTAAAAAAGCAGTCTCAACGGCCTCTAGAGGTAGCGCTTATGTTTCTATCGAGGTAGACGTTAATGCCGATATCAAGCGTGTCTTAGATGATGTAAACCAACGTATTGATACCTTGTCTAATTTACCAGCGGGTATGGAACCAATCAATGTTTACCAAGTTGAATGGCGCCAAGATGTAATTGAAATGGGGTTAGTTGGGGACCGACCGCTCGAGGAGCTTAAACCGATTGCTAAGCAAATCGAAGATGAATTACTTCAGTTAGAAAACGTCATGCTGGTGTACCTGAGTGCGCCAGAAGAAGAAATAGCGATTGAAGTTGACCCACTTGTTCTTCGTAAATACGACCTGACGTTGAGCGATATCAGCAGCGCGATCAGCCGTTACTCAGCCAACTTTTCTGCGGGCGAAGTAAAAACAAACTCAGGGATGATTGCAGTAAGGATTGAAAACCAATACTACCGTGGTGATGAGTTTAGAAATATTCCTGTAAAGCTTGGCGCAAATGGTGCAAAGGTTCTGTTGCAAGATATTGCCACAATAAAAGATGGCTTTACGGAAGAAGAGCGCTACTTTGAATACTCAGGTCAGAATGCGATCTACATGTCTGTTGAAGCAACTCGTGACCAGAACATTATCCCTGTTGCACAGTCCGTTCGTAATTATATTGAAACAAAAAACAAGACATTACCGCAGGATGTTAAGCTCAAAGTCTTAGTTGATACGACTTATTATTTAAATGGGCGTCTCGACATGATGTTGAAAAACTTGCTGCAAGGCGCTGCATTAGTCGCGATTATGCTGACCATTTTCCTACGTTTCCGCTTGGCTATGTGGGTAATGATTGGGCTACCTGTCTGTTTTCTCGGTGCCGTAATGATGATGCCTGCATTAGGAATCACGGTAAACATCGTGTCTCTTTTTGCCTTCATTATGGTGCTCGGTATTGTAGTTGATGACGCCATCGTGATGGGAGAGAGCGCTTACAGCGAAATTGAAGAAAAAGGCGGTGGCGTCGAAAACGTGGTTCGTGGTGTAAAACGTGTTGCCACACCAGCCACTTTCGGTGTGTTAACCACAATTGCTGTGTTTGCTCCTTTCTTGTTGTCTAGCGGTATTGATAGTGCATTCTTTTATGGTATCGCGGGGGTCGTGATTCTTTGTTTGATCTTCAGTTTGATTGAATCGAAGCTGATCCTTCCTGCACACCTTGCGCATACTCATTTTAAGCCAGTTAAACCAGGTGGTTGGCGTGACCGATTTAACCAACGTTTTTTTGGTTTTGTAAATGGTCCATATCGGAACTTTGTAACAACATGCACCCATTGGCGCTGGACAGTGTTTGCGGTGTTCTGTGGTTTACTGCTGATCAGCGCGGCTTTGATCAACGCGAATTATGTTCGGGTGATCCCTAACCCTAAAGTGCCGACTGACTATCCTGCGATCACTATTGAAATGAATGATACCGTTTCAAGTGAGCAGACAATCAGTGCACTCAAGACTATTGAACGTGTCATGCAAAAGATCGAATCTGAGACCATTGCAGAACATGGTCAAGGAATGATTCGTGATGTGCTGTCGTACAACAGAAGCCGCACCGAAGGTCGTGTATTAGTACCTCTGGTTGATGAAGAGTTACGCCCGTTCAATACATTTGAACTGGCTCGACGTTGGCGTGAAGCTATGCCTGTTATTCCAGGTATGAAGAGCATCAAAATCCGCGAGCAGAGTGCGGGTGGTGGTGACAGGGATGAGTTTGGCTACTTGTTGTTTGGTTCTAACATCAATGAGCTCAACGAGGCTGGGCGTTACTTGATAGAGCGTTTACAGCAGGAAGAAGGGTTATATGATATTTCATCTTCTATTGATTCTGGAAGCAAAGAAGTACTCCTGTCTCTTGCGCCTGTAGCGTACGATCTCGGTCTGGATCTCACCATGATCGCAGAGCAAGTTGGTGGCAGCTTTTATGGTGGCGAAGCACAGCGCATTATTCGTGATGGTGAAGAAATTAAAGTTATGGTGCGTTACCCGCAACTGACGCGTGAAGCATTCTCATCATTGCGTTACGCTGTGATTACCACACCAGCAGGTAAGAAGGTCATGCTAGGTGATGTGGTGAAGATCAACGAGCAGCCGGGCGTGAGTAGCATTCGACGTGAAGGCGGGTATCAAACCGTTTATGTTTATGGTTCCATAGACGAAGAATTGGTTGAACCTCAAGAAATCGTGAAGGTCATTGACGACAATATCTTACCGGACATGAAGCAAGCCTTCCCAACTGTGAAAACAGAATTGGGCGGTGATATTGAAGAGCAAGCTGCGCAGCGTAATGAACAGATTTTGTTCTTTATTGCAGGCATGATCATCGTCTACATCTTGTTAGCTGTACCGTTAAAAAGTTATACCCAACCTTTGATTGTAATGTCCGTCATTCCGTTTAGTCTGACGGGGGCGATTTGGGGCCATTTCTGGCTAGGTTTAGACATAAGTATGATGTCGACATTTGGTTTGATCGCCGCTGCTGGCGTGGTTATCAACGACTCTCTGGTTATGACAGATTACGTAAACCAAGTAAGAGAAAAGGGTATGAACATCAAACAAGCGGTTGTTGAAGCGGGTTGTGCTCGTTTTCGAGCTATCACGCTCACCTCAATAACGACGTTTGCGGGTGTATTGCCGATAATGTTTGAAACGAGTTTGCAGGCGCGTTTTGTCATACCGATGGCTGTCGCTTTGGGCTTTGCGGTGTTGTACGCAACGGTTCTGACTTTAGTGTTGGTGCCTTGTTTGTATTTAATGCTTGAAGATATTAAAAATATTTTCAGATCGATTAAGAGGTTTATCCATCGTTTGATTAATCGTTTCAGAAAGTCGCCAGTGACGTCGAGCGTTGAAGCAAGCGTATCGAGTTAACAAGCTTGATGTTAACGATTAGGAGCAGCCTTCGGGCTGCTTTTTTGTTTCCGCATTTTGATTCAAAGTGATTTTTTAGTGGGCAGTTACGTAATTATCTGATGAGAAAACTGCCTGACAAAGTATTTCTAATATGTATGTTTCTAATGTTTTAAATTTGCATGGTTAATTTGACACTTGGTTAGCGAAATTTACCAGACGAAGATAACGTTGAATATGAGGTTTTATTTAAGTTATTGAAAAATAACAAAATAAAAGTTGGCATCGTATGTGCAATATATAAATTGTAATTAAAATTAACTGCTAATCCTCAAGGAGCTTATTATGAAAAGCGTATTTCTATCTACTCTAAGTCTTATTGCTGTAATGTCATCACCAATCGCTGCTGCTAACACTTTAGACAAAGAGGAGTGGAGCTCAGATTTACGTCAGGACTTTTCTGAAATGAAACATGAAGCTATAGCAGATATTCAGCAAATGAACATGGATGCCATTCACGCACGTGATGAGCGTATCGTGAAAAACATTAAAGATGAGCAAGAACAGTTAGTAAAGGTAACGTGCCACAAAGAGAAAGCAAGCAAGTCATAAACGCCGCTAAAAGAGACTAACAGACGAAAATGAATCCAATACGAGTTCGGTGTTAGTTAGCAGTAAGCACTGACCTTGTTGCTCTACTTGCCAGCCTTTTAAGGCTGGCTTTTTTGTTTCTCATTTCATGGGTGGAGATCAGATCCTCAAGCTCATTATCAATAGTTGGCGTGTTTGATGAGCTATTGCTGGATGGAGCGGATGTAACTTTTAAAAGTGTAGATTTCAGTAAAGTGGAGGTGATGTTAGATATTTAAAATTTAGAAAAGATCCGATCTCCTTTTTGACCTTCATAATACCTTAGTATGTGGCTTACCTTTACTTGAATTAGAACTCATATTGCAGGCTCTCGTTTAAAGGTATTGATGCATATTTGAAGAGTAAGAGATAGACATATGAGTTTTATTAAAATGTGTAAAGATGGTTTTAGAGGAAAGCCGGATTTCTCTGACTTATTACATAATGCGTTCCAGATAGATGACTTAGTGCTGTCATTTGAGTGTCCGAACAACATATATGAAGGACATGTATACCAGGATCTTGTTAATTTAGAACAGTTCGATGTTGAATCAAAAATAGAGAGGCATGAAAGGTTTGTAAAGTTAGCTACGGTATATTTTTTGTTTCAGAAGAAAATATTAAACCCTTTGCTTCCTATTAACAAACAAGGTGGATTATATATTAGGCTACGGGTTAAATCTACTGGAGAAGATATTGATAATATTAGTCAATTGTCCTCATTTTTAGAGAGAGAATATTATGATTTTTATCATGCCCCGGAGCAAAGTGAAGGCTCTATGAGGGGGTATCATACAGACTTGATGAAAGAATTGACTAAGCGTGCGAATAAACAATGGGGAGAAATTCCAGAAAGTGAAGACCGAAAAAGAGAAAAAGAAGAATATTTAATTAGAGGTTTCTTAAGTGGTTATCCACCAATAAAGTGTGAGATAGTTGAAGTTGGAAAAAACAAATACTCAAAATACTCAGAAGGTAATCTTAAGTATAAGAGTGAATTACGAAGAGTATACAATTTACCCATAAAAAATGAATTCTACCTGAGCATCGAGTTTTGGTATAAGTACGAATCGATGTTTGCTAAGCAGAAGTTTTTAGATTGGGTGAGAAGTGCTGATGAAACTTTTGAAAAAAAAGTATTGGAATTACTGGACTTGTCTCCGGTAATCGAATCGTATACGACTGGAAAAACAGAGAGATTGAGCAAAGAAACTAACGCAGATTAAGCCCATTTCAGTGGGAAGAAAAAAGCCCGCGAAGAATGCTTTCACGGGCGAAAAAAGGGCACCAAATTGGGTGTCTATTCATTTTGGAGGTGGTCGAACGTCCATATAAAACTGACAATAGGCTTGGTGAGAGGCTTACCACCAGCGCGACCAACGAGGCTAAAGTTAACATTGTTGTAATGATTGTTAAAATGTTAATTCTTCAATCAATGTTTTCATTATCGTGAGTTTAAATTGTGAATGTGTTGCCTACGTGTATTTTTACTCTGTGAAATTCCGTTTTTGACAATAAGACATATTATAAATCTTGTGTTGGTTATTTGATTTGGTTATATAAAACTCAACATACTTAATCCTTAACTGTTCATATTCACACTTAATGAGACACAATAACCCTCTGTTTGTTAAGTGATTGTGTGTTTTTTAACGTGTTGGTATTGAACAAAAAGCGACCTAAGCCGCTCTTGTTCATTTTGATAAGTTTACTTATCAGTCGTTTTAGATTTCTTCGTGCTTATGGACTAGACCGAAGTCAGCTAAAATGGCATACGCAGCAGGGATCATAAACAACACCAGCAGAGTGGATGCGAAAATACCAAACACGATGGAGATAACCAGTGGTTGGATAACCTGTGCTTGCAAACTGGTTTCAGTCAGTAACGGAAGCAAACCTGCTGCAGTGGTCATTGATGTTAGGAATACTGCTCTAAAGCGTTCCCGACTGGCTTTGACTACTGAGTCATGCACATTATCCCCTTCATCCACATGATGGCGTATGTACTGAACTAACAGAATCGAGTCATTCACCACAATCCCTGCTAATGAGACGAAGCCCATCATACTTGGCATACTTAATGAGTGACCGAGTAGGATGTGTCCCCATACCACGCCAATAAAAGCGAGGGGAATCGCAAGCATGACGACGAATGGTTCCAAATAACTGCGGAATTGGTAACTCAGAATCGCAAACACGCCAAACAAACCAAGCAAGAAGCCTTTACCCATTGATGCGCCAGTTTCAGCGGTATCTTTGGCTTCACCTTCAAAATCAAAGCGAAGACCAGGATACTTTTGCATAAGCGTTGGTGCTTCATCCTGTTGGAACTGACGAATAATGGCGGTTGAGTTGGCTTTCGTATTGTCGATATCGCCGAATACGCTTACAGTGCGCAAGCCATCAATGCGCTGGATTCTTACGTAATTACGCTGGAAATCCAAAGTTGCAATGGTCGCGAGTGGGATTTGATTACCATCGGACAAGATTATTGGGAAGTTTGCCAATTGCTGTAAGTCACCAGCTTGCGCTTTATTGAGGCGAACTTCGATGGAAATGTTTTCTACCCCAACTTGGATCTCGTCTGCGGTTTGGCCAAAGAAAGCCGCGCGCAATTGATTGGCAATGAGCTGACCGTTAATACCATAAGCTTCCGCCCCAGGACGAAGTTTAACCAAGACTTCTTCTTTACCCATGCGCATGTCATCTAATACGCCATGGACACCGTCAAATTCATTCAAGTATTGCTGAATGTCGATAGAGGCTGCTTTGAGTGCATCCAGATCATCATGCTTCGCTCGAATCTCAATCGCCCGGCCACCTGGCCCCATGGTCGGTTGTTTAAATACCAGTGAGATAGGATCCGCAAGTTCACCAATGTCTTCACGCCATGCGTCGATAAATTCATCGATGAGTGTGTTACGACTCTCGGCGCCCAGCAAATCCAGACGTACCGTGGCAATGTGAGGGCCAGATTCATTCGCGTCGGCGTTAGCATTGAATTGACTGGTGATGTGCAGAACCAATGGATTGCCGTCTTCCACTTTTTCTGTCCATTCTTTATCTAGCTTTTGAGCGGAAGCAACGATCTTATCGACGACGGCTTCAGTTTGAGACAGAGAAGAACCCGGAGGAAGAATAATGCGCGCTTCTGCAATGTCGCCATCCAATTCAGGGAAGGGTTGGAACTTGAGTAAACCACCTACTAACGTGGCAGCGGAGATAAGAAGCAAGGCAACTACGCCACCCATAAAGGCATAGCGATACTCGACCACTTTATCCACTGCGTTGACCAAGGTGGTGTTGCGGAAGTTTTCAAAAGAAGTGAGCAGCTTTTGTTTGAACTTCGGTGTTTTTCGCTCTTGCTTTTGTTTATGTAGCGAATGAGAAAGGTGGTTAGGTAGGATCAAGAAGGCTTCCACCAAACTCAAACTCAAAACGAGGATTAGAACTTGAGGAACTGCTTTAAGTACCGCACCCATTTCACCTTGCAGGAATAACAAGCTACCAAAGATACACACCGTAGTTAGGAAGGAAGAAATTACCCCTGGCAGTACCTTTTTCACTCCTTTGATAACGGCATCATCGATCTCTTCTCCTCGGTCGAGGTGAGCGGCAATCGATTCGGCAATAACGATGGCATCATCCATCATGATACCGATGGCCATGAGTAACCCGACCAAAGACATGATGTTGATGGACAGGTCAAGTTGCGCCATCAAAAATAAGCCACCTAAGAAGGCTACGGGCAAACCAGCTGCGACCCAAAAAGAGTAGCGAAAACTAAAGAACAACCACATGGTGGCGAAGACCAGAATGATACCTTGCCAACCGTTTTTGACCATCATGGTCAGGCGATCCCAAAGCACAGATGAAAGGTCATTGGTCATTTGTAGCATCACACCGTCTGGCGCGATGGCTTGTTGTTCTTCGACAAATTGAGCAACCCGTTCCTTGATACGCAGTGCGTCATCTTCTTTGTTTTTGCTGACTTTTAGTAGGGCAGAAGGGTGACCATCGAAGAGGACTTTCTGTTCGTCCAATTCAAACCGGTCGGTAATCGTCGCAATATCTCTTAGACGGATGATTGAACCATTTGTACCAGAGCCCACGACGATAGTCTCTAGCTCTTCTGGCGTCACGCGTCGTTCGTCAAAGCGGATCAGAAAGTTCTTATCTGGCGTTTCGACATTACCACTTGGCAACTTGACGTTCTGACGACCAATCTGCTCAGCAATATCACCAACACTCAAGCCAAGTTGTCGAATAGCTTGAGTATCTAATTCTACTCGGTATTGGTGGTCAGAGAAGCCTGCAACTTCAACCAAAGACACATCGTAATCGATTTTTAACGTGCGTTTAAGCTGTTCGGCATACGCTTTTAGCTCTGGCCATGTGGTATTTGCGGTGATGGCGACATCCACAACTGGCTCGTTCCAATCGAGCTCTTGGACCACAGGAGATTCAATCTCTTGTGGGAAGTCGTTTATCGAGTTGATCTGGGTTTGAACATCAACCAACATGCGACCAATGTCGGCTTCTTCATTCAGTTTCAAGATAAGACGCGCAGAACCCTCAATCGCTTCACACTGAGTTTCTTTAATGTTGGCAAGACCATCGACAGCATCTTCCATTCGGATACAGATGCTCTCTTCTACCTCTTGAGGGGAAGCGCCGGGGTAAACCACACCAGCTAGGATGTAGGGCGGATCAAACTCAGGAAAAGTTTCACGCTTAATCGTGGAAAGTGAAGAAATCCCCAATATCAGCAGCGTTAGCATCAGCAAATTGGCTGCTGTTGGGTGCTTGGCGAAGAATCGAATCATGAATCAGACTCCTCAATAGTCGCTTCTGACTGGTCAGGTGACTCTTTTAGAAGCATGCCGTTAATCGCAGGGAGCAAATCGTTGATGATTAGCTTTTGGCCTTGCTCCAATTCGCCATCGATCACCACTTGGTTATTGCGACGATATAACACTTCAACCGTCACGACTTGCAGACGATTGTCATTGCCCATCAGGTAAATCTTATCGCCATGAAGCGCACGCTCTGGGATGACCCAACTCGGGTTCTCTTGCCCCTCAATTAGGGCTCGCACAAACATGCCGTTCACCAATGGAGGCGAAGACGTTGGGTTTAATGCACGGTAGTCTTGTTCAATTTCCAGAATCACACCGGCCGTCGCTTGGCTTGGATCAACCGTTTCGCTGATGCGTGCAACTTTCGCAGGCCAGCTTGCAGAGAGGTTACCGCTGCTGAGTTCAATGTTGGCATGAATCGCATTCATATCAGGTTGTGGAATACCAGATTCATCGCGGACAAACTCACCGATGCTCGCCGCCAAAGTTTGCATGTCATGAATGGATAGTTGAGCTTCCACTTCCATGACATCAATACCATGTCCTGTCACCATGGTTTGTTGGAGGTTAACCACTTGCTTTTTCTCAATTTCTACGTCAGCAATACGCAAATCGTAAGGAAGCGTGATGATGGTTTTATCAAGCGAGCGTTTCGCTTCGTCCACTTTTGATGCATTAACTTTAACTAGGGCTTCCGCGACTCGTTTCTCATCCGGCATCAAACCAATTTGATTTTCAATATCCAGTACTAACTTACGTTGAGAGAGTGCGCTTTGCTCTTGCTGATCTACATCCGATTGAGACGTTAGGCCTTTTTTACGTAGGTTTTGCTTACGGTCTAACTCTTTGTTGGCGATAACCAGACGGTTGGCTTCTATCTTGAGGGTGCTTTTGAGATTCGCTTCTTCTTGGTTCAGCTTAGCCAGAGAGGTTTGGGCAGATTTGAGATCGGCTTGAGCTTGAACCAGTTTCAACTCGTAATCGAGCGGGTCGATGCGCAAGATTTCTGTCCCTGCTTGCAACACTTGTCCTTTTTCCAGTTGCGGATGGCGGTAGACCACTTTACCCGTCACTTCGGCTATCGCTTTCCATTCCACTTTTGGGGTGATCTTGCCAAACCCTATGGCTACTGGAGCAATGGCTTTTAGCTCAAGTGGAATCGTCTCGACCAACCGTGCACGATCTCCAGAGGGTTTTACGGGCAAATCTGGTTTGAGGCTAATCGCCAAAAACAGAATGACGACCCCCACCGCAAGAGCAGGAAAGAACAGCAGCTTTTTATTTATTTTCATATTGGTCGCCCGAGTCTAAAAATCCATGTTTCATCAGTTGTATGTTGTGTTCGAATAATCGGTTCAAGAAGGCTTCAGAAAGTTCAATGCCATGAATGGCGAGCAGTGCTGGTGGTGCCATAAAAGGAAACACCATCAAGCTGATGTAAGAGACGCGACAAAGTTGAGGGTCGGCGTCTTTTCGTAAAACGCCACTGTCGATCAACTTATCAAAGATCACGCCTTGCATTGGCTTGCTGATATCTGCGAAGACTTTTTCGAGCAGTTTGCGTTGGGTTTCCGATGGGGGCATATTCATAACTTGGGCAACTAAGCGTGGGAACTGTGGTACTTTGATCATTTCGCGGTAGTAGGTGCGCATTAGATCGAGAAAGTTTTGCTCGTTACTGTTGGATACCAACGTCTGCATCTGCTTTTGCATCGGTGACAGTGTTTCGCGCAACATGGTCTCGAACAAGCCTTCTTTGTTGCCAAAGTAGTAACGAATCATCGCCACGTTCACGCCTGCTTTCTGCGCGACTAGGCGAGTAGAGACCTTGTCATAAGCCATAATGGTGAAGAGTTCGCGCGCGTGGAAAATCAGTTTTTCCCTTGCGTCGATATTATCTGTGGGTCTTCCCGCCCTTCGATGCGCTTCCGTCACAATCTTCTCTCAAAATATTAAACATTTGATTAATTATAAGACGCTGATTTCTCATGCGACATGTGAAAAATTAATCAGTATTTAATCAAGTGATTAATTTGTGATGAAGAGAAGTAAAAAAGAGCAGAAAGAACTGCTCTTTGAACAAATAGAAAAGTATTTACTTAGGAAGAACGGTCTTGTGAGGCTATATCACCCCCAACTTAACACACTCCAATTCGGTCTGTTGGCGTGTTCTTTTAGTTGTGGGCATGGATTTACCAGATAAGCGTAGTTCGCGTATTCACAAAGCGGTAAATCGTTGATTGAATCGGTATAGAAATGGATTTCGGAATAAGGCTCAGGCTGATTTTCTAGCCACTGTTTTAATCGCGTGACTTTGCCTTCACGATAACTCGGGATACCGTCGATTTCAGCAGTATAACGGTTGTTTTTCTCGATTAAATCAATTCCGAGTGCGGTTGGAATATTAAGACGGCGACCAACGGCTTCCACCAAAAAAGTGACGCTGGCAGAGATGATAACCATATCTATACCATCACGAGACAGTTGCTCAATCAGGGTTTTGGCTTGAGGGAACTGTTTAGGCAAAATATGGCTTTCAACACATTCTTCAACCAAGGCGTTTACTTCTTCAATCGGCATGTTTTCTAGTGGCTTCATGGAGAACGCTAGGTAATCTTCCATGTCCATTTTGCCTTCAGAGTACGAGGCCATTAGACGCTGATCTTCCATAATAAATAAAGGATCAGTCGCGATGCCTTTCTCAACCATAAACTCGTTCCAAATCATTGCGCAGTCAGCGTTTATTAGGGTTTCATCCATATCAAAAACATACAAAGGTTTGGACATGTTTAGGCTCTCACTGGTTGAATTTCGTTTAGGTTAAAGAGTAGCTCTAGTTGGCTGCCATTCGCTAGTAAGCGTTCTGAAGAGCGGTTAAGCAAGTCAACAGTGAGCTCACACTCTTCAACGTTCACTTGATAGCGAATAACATTACCTAGAAGCTGGTGGTTGGTGATCGTACCTACTTGTGGCGCTGAGATGTGGCTATCATATTGACGACCTTGCTCTTTTACATATATAGACTCTGGGCGAATCGCCACTTTCCATTCGGTATCAATGTTGAAGAGTTGCTTGGCTTTATTGGCCTCTACAAGGTTGTAGTGCCCCATGAAACCGGCCACAAACTCGTTAGCAGGATGAGTATAAATTTCTTCAGGTGTTCCTGCTTGAACAATTTCTCCTTTACTCATTAGGAAGATACGATCAGACATAATCATCGCCTCTTCTTGGTCATGAGTTACGAAGATAGTGGTGAGATTCATCTCTTTCTGAATATCTCGGATTTGCTGACGAAGGTGTTTGCGGATTTTGGCATCAAGCGCAGAAAGTGGTTCATCAAGCAATAATATGCGAGGTTTCACCACCAACGCTCGAGCGAGTGCGACACGCTGGCGCTGACCGCCAGAAAGTTGATGCGGATAGTGTTTTTCTTTACCTGCCAGATCCACCAGTTTGATGACTTTAGCCACTTCACGTCGAATATCATCATTCGCAAGCTTTTTCATTTTTAAGCCAAATGCAATGTTGCCTTCGACGGTCATATTGGGAAACAGCGCATACGATTGAAAGACCATCCCAATACCACGCTCTTGCGGGACTTGATGCGTGATATCTTCTCCGTTTACCCAAATCTCGCCTCCATCGACAGGGTTAAGCCCAGCAAGGCTGCGAAGTAGTGTCGATTTACCACAACCGCTAGGGCCCAAAAGCGTAATGAATTCACCTTGCTCGATGTTAAAGTGAATATCCTCAAATACGGTGTTATCACCAAAACGTTTAGTTAGATTTTTCGCTGTTACGTAGCTCATTGTTTGACTCCTCGGCTGAAACGACTTGCCAACCAAGTCAGTAAAAAAATAAATAGGAAGTAGGTCATCACTAAGGCAGACGTAAAGTGGCCGCTCGTCTGACGCATGTTATACAAGTAGATTTGCAGGGTTTCATAACGTGTGCCGACTAAAATATTGGCGAACACAAACTCTCCCAATAGAAATGAAAATGAAAGGAAAAGCGATGCCATCAGTCCTTTGTTGAGGTTAGGTAAAATGACCATCAAAAACGCTTTGGTTGTGCTTGCTCCTAGCAAGTGTGCAGCGTCCATTAAATCGTTAAGGTTAATTGCTTCGAAGCTATTAGAAATCGCACGATACATGAACGGTAACGCTATGGTGAAGTAAGTACCTACTAGAATCCAAGGAGTACCGATAAGGGAGATTTCACTGTCAGCATAAAGTTGAAGCAAGCCGACGGAGGACACCACTGGTGGTACAGCGAATGGTAGCAAAATCAATACGTTCATGAGCTTATCGAGCCTTGGAAAGTAGTAAAACACCACGAATATCGCTGGCAGAACTAGAATCACACTGAGGGTTAGCGAAGCAATACAAATAAACAGCGAACGCCCAAACGCTTGCAAAAAGCGTGGGTCGGTCAGCAATTTAACGTACCAATCAAAAGTGAAACCATCTGGAAGCACCGTGGCGCCCCAGCGTGATGAAAGCGAATAGACAAAGGTCGCTAAAATCGGGATGAGCATGATCCCAACAATGGAATAAACCACCGTTTTATGGAATCGAGTATTAACGTTGTTCATGACTACTTCCTACCTGCATAGCTTTTCGAAATGAGCCATTGGTTAATCACTGTGATAAAGGCAAGTAACGCCATTAGAATCACCGAAATTGCAGCGGCGAGATTAGGTTCAAGGAACAGGTCTCCCGATACCAGACTCGCAATTCGAATTGTGATGACGTTATAGTTACCGGAGGTCAACGCATAAACACTCGCATATGCGCCAATTGCGTTGGCTATTAAGATAATAAAGGTACCGAATAAGGCCGGTGAGAGCACTGGCAGAGCGATTTTCGCCCAATACTGTGATGTTTTGGCTCCCAGTAGCGCAGCAGCTGCTTGCCAATCATCGCTCAACGCGTCGAACGCAGGGTAGAGCAACAACACCGCCAGCGGGATTTGGAAGTAGATGTAAATGGCCAGCAGACCCCATTTACCATAAAGGTCGAAATCACCGAGTAAGCCATACTGCTTGAGCAAAAGGGTAATCGCCCCATTGGTGCCCAAAATAATGATAAAAGCGAATGACAGAGGTACGCCTGCAAAGTTGCTGCTCATGTTCGTAAACGCAATCACACCGTCGCGGACTTTAGAATCGACTCTGCGTAGAGAAGAGACCAACAGAGTCGCAATGGCTAAGCCAAAAATGCTCGACCATACAGCTAACCACAAACTGTTGCCAAACGCCTGCATCATAAAGGCGGAGTCGAGCACTTCAATGTAGTTATCGAAGGCAAACTCGCCATCGTAGATAAAGCTGTTTAACAGTACCCAAATCATCGGTGCGAGTTGAAATAGGTAGAAAAACAGTGCGAAAGGCGCCAACCAAACGGCTGGCTTAAGGCGCTTTAACCAAGTTCTTGCCAAATTTGAGCGTGATTCGCTAGAGCTTGGGGAGAGGACTGAACTGCTCATAGTGCTAACAATTCCTGAGTGTATGGCTTCGTGTGGTCAAGGTTTAGCAATTGACAAACGGTGCCACAAATATCAGTTTGCTTAATATGACAATCTTGATGGGTAAACTTATCACCAATGACAAACAGGGGAACTTCTCGCTCTTCAGGTAAAATCCCACCGTGAGAAAGATCGTTGTTCATGCCATGATCGCTAGTCACAATGATTTGATACCCATCAGCAAGCCATTGATCGATGTAGTTGGAAAGAATAATGTCTGCACCTCGCGCACAATTGCGGTATTGGCGAGAGTCTAGGCCAAACTTATGTCCTGTATCGTCGATATTCATCGGATGGATCAGTAAGAAATCAGGTTGATAGTTGCGGCGTAAATACTCTGCGTCCAGGAACAAGGCTTCATCAGGATAATGATCCCAATGGTAAAAGCAGCCGTGCTGGATATTCAGGGTTTCATCATGCGTGAAACGATCGCGAACAGGTTCAAATGGCGCGCGATTATAAAGCTCACTTACCCAGTGGTAGGCAGCCGCAGCGGTCACTTTTCCTTGGGCTTTTGCCAAACTGAAAATGGAATCGTGTTTGGATAGACGAACGATACTGTTGTTTACGATGCCGCTTTCTACAGGGCGAACGCCCGTTAAAATGCACTCATAAAGTGGGCGAGACATAGAGGGCAGCTCACACTGCACAGGATAAAGCGTTGCGCGAGTTTCTTGTTGGGAACGACTTTGTTCTAGAAGACCATTGAGGTAGCCCATGCAATCACGGGCTACCTGATAGTTCAGTCCATCTAGAACAACAAGGATGACCTTATTGCTCATAACGACTTACTCTTATTGCTGGTGGATTAAGACACTTTCTTGCCATTGACGTGGCAGCTTACGTGCGGACTTTTCCCAAGCTGAGAAGTCAGTCACTGGGTGAACATTGCTGTATTGGTCATTAGCAATTAGTTTGTCTTGCACTGCTTGAGGCAGTGTGATGTTGGTGCGGATTGGACGCGCATAACCTTCTGCTAAGTTGATTTGCCCTTGATCGCTGAAGATGTATTCACGAGCAAGCTTTGCTGCATTAGGGTTCTTCGCGTATTTATTGATTATGGTTGTATAACCAGAAATCACAGAGCCATCTTGAGGAATGCTCACTGTAAAGCGGTCGCGGTCAATTTTGTCGCGGTAGTTCAATGCATTGAAGTCCCACATGATCGCCACTTCCACTTCGCCTTTTTCTAGGTTGGCGATGTTCGGATCGGTAAATGAAAGACGACCTTGCTTCGCGAGTTCAGAAAAGAATTTGAGCGCAGGCTTGAGGTTGGATTCGTCCCCACCGTTGGCGAACGCTGCGGCGAGAACCGCGTTGTTTGCCTGTGCTGCTACGCCTACGTCACCTACGGTCACTTTGTAGTCGCCTTTTAATAGGTCATCCCACGTTTTTGGCGCGTCTTTTACGAGGTTATTGTTGGAGATAAAAGAAATAGTGCCAGTGTAAGCAAGTGCCCAATGACCATCTTCGTCTTTTGCCCAATCTGGGATGTCATTCCAAGTTGTTGGTTTATATGGCTGAGTGACGCCTTTTTTAACCGCTACACGTGCGAAGGCAAAGCCTACGTCACCAATGTCTGCGGTCGCGTTTTTCTTCTCAGCTTCGAATTTTGCGATTTCTTGAGCCGAGCTCATATCCGTGTCTTGGTGCTTAAGGTTGTAATTTGACTTTAAATCAGCCCAAGTGTCTTTCCAGTTTGCCCAACTGTCAGGCATACCCACACTGTAAACCGCCCCTTCTTTTTGTGCTGCTGCTACCAAAGATTCAATATCGGCTTCTTTCGCTACTGTTGGCGTAGCGAGCGTTACCGCAATGATTGCCGCTGGTGCGGTAATTGAACGACTTAGCAAAGTTTTCATTGTCTCCATCCTTCTGGACTAGGTCAGTAAGTTCGCTTTGTATGCTATGGATGGAATGTGACGATTTAGCGCAAGTAATTTGACAGTTTTGCTGATTTTATATGGCACTTATATTTCATACGTTCAGTATGTGTTCTGTTGATTAATGTCATATTTTTGTTACGTAAACGCCTTATGTTATTCGTCAAATTATCGTTGGACTAGATCAGAATGAGAGCGACAGGCACCGGACAATTTGGTACCCAATTAGGAAAAATTAGAAGCAGTTTAAAACAGCAGATTCTTTCCGGCATCATGTCGGAAGGACAAAAACTGCCGTCAGAGAGAGAGCTCAGTGAGCTGTTTTCTACGACTCGAATCACTATCAAAGATGCGTTGGTGTCTTTGGAAACGGAAGGTCTTATTTATCGAGAAGAGCGCCGGGGTTGGTATGTATCTCCTGAGCGTATCTGTTACAACCCGTTGTCTCGTTCTCACTTCCATCAGATGATTCGAGAGCAGCATCGTATTGCAGAAACTAAGTTACTCAATGTGCGAAGTGAAATGGCCGCAGGTGAGTATGCCAAATCGTTAGAGGTGGAGCGAATTACCCCAATTTATGTAATTGAACGGTTACGTTTTATTGATGGGCGAGCGGTATTGTTTGTTGAGAACGTGCTCAAAGCGGCACTGTTTGAGGGTATATTGTCTGAGAACCTCACCATGTCCCTGACGGGCATTTATCGTGAGAAGTATGGTTACGAGACAAAGCGCTCTCGTTTTGATGTGATTCCAACGTCAGCTCCTGCTCATGTCGCTAAGGCGTTGAACCTAGCTGAAGGACAACCCGTTCTGAAAATTCGGCGGGTAAACTACAAACAAGATGGGCATTTAATGGACTGCGAATTCGAGTATTGGCGTCCAGACGCCGTGATGATTCGCATTGATAGCGTAGGATAAAGCGCAGAATTAAAAAGAGCCCAATGAAGGGCTCTTTTTCGCATATTGGTTAGAGAGGCGGTTTAAACGAGGCCTTGCTCTTTCGCCATTCTGCTTGCAATGCCGGGTGCTTTCCAAATGCTTGGCAGCAAAATGAAAGACACAGGCACGGCAGTAATTACAATGAAAGACTGCAATGCAGAAATACCACCAGAGCCCATTGAGATAAGCGCAATAGCGACAATACCCATAATCAGCCCCCAGAACGAGCGAATCACTGCGTTTGGTTCTGTTGAGCCCGTCATCACTACACTGATTGTGTAAGTCATCGAGTCACCCGTCGTCACGATAAATGTTGTCGTTAAGATCAGGAACAGAACCGAAATGATCATTGGGTAAGGTAATTCACCAGTAATCGCTAGCAGTGCTGCAGGCAAGTTAAAGCCTTCAAACGCAGATGAAATCAAACCAGGGTTATCAAGTTCAAACGCAAGGCCACTGCCACCAACGATACTAAACCAGAAGCAAGTAATCAGCGGTGCCGCGATGCTAATAGACATGATTAATTGGCGAATTGTACGACCACGAGAGATACGAGCAATAAAGATCGCCATCATTGGGCCATAACCGATAAACCAACCCCAGAAGAATACTGTCCACCAGCTTAGCCAGCCTGTATCACCACGGTAAAGTGCCATAGGGAAGAAGTTATCCACCATACGACCAACGCCTTGCACGTAACCATCAACGATAAAGCTTGTCGGCCCGAAGAACAGGATGTAACCAATTAATAGTACAGACAAAATGATGTTGTAACGACTGACGATTTGAATACCCTTGCTCAAACCGCTCAGTGCGGAAAGGGTATACATCAGGATCGCCGCCATAATAACCATACTTTGCGTTACGAACGTATCTGGCAGGCCAAACAATGAGTTTAGCGCGTAGCTAATTTGTAAACCTAAGAAGCCGATAGGACCGATGGTTCCTGCTGCTACTGCAATGATGCTACATGCGTCAGCAACATCACCAATCCAGCCTTTAATGGCTTTATCACCAAAAACAGGGTAAAGCAGAGTACGCGGCTTAAGAGGCAGGCCTTTATCGTAATGCAAGTGCATTAAGACAATGGAAGATAGACCACCAAGGATCGCCCAAGCTAAGAAGCCCCAGTGCATAAAAGACTGAGATAGGGCATTGATTGCGGCAGTTTTCGGTGAAGCTTCCCCGTATAGAGGCGGAGCAGTCACAAAGTGGGCGATAGGCTCAGCAGCAGCCCAGAATACACCACCACCTGCAAGTAGAGTACAGAGTACGATTGACAACCACTTAAAGTTATCAATATCAGGTTTCGCTAGACCACCTAGGCGCACATAACCAGTGCGACCAAACGCAAGAGCCAAACCAATTAGGAAATTCAGAAGAAGCAGTACTTGCCAGTAAGCTCCGAAATATTTAGTAGCAAAGCCGAAGCCGGTGTTAACCATTGCGGTTAGAGAGTCGGTATTCGTTAGAGCAAGTAAAACGAATAGAGTGAGGAAGCTACCACTTAACCAAAAGACAGGATTGGTGAGTTCGAGGCGCTTGAGTAAAGATGGGGGATGAATAGCAGAATAGTCAGCATCCTGAATAGGCGCTGTGTGGGAGGCGGCATTCGTCATATTTGACATAATTACTTCGCTTTTTAGGGCTATGAAGCCGTGCATTTCCCCTCACATCGTTTCAACGAAAAGTGTGAGGATGTTCAAAAAGCCGATGATGTTAACATGTCGAAGTTGCAAATATAACCTTAGATTTCGATTAATTTTTAACAGGTTAGCCAAGTTGCTGATTTTTGGGTAGAGATCAAAAGAAAGAGTTTTTACGTGAAATGCACCGCATTTCGTATGTAATTAACATTTCCCTTGTTTTTGCATGGAATTATCAGGATTACATTGAGAAAACATGTTTTTCCCAAGCTAAGGTTTAACTCAATGGCTCACTTCGAACTTAACGGGCAGTGGATGCTTACCTCGCCACAGCGTCCCGATCTTGAAATTCCAATGTTTATTCCGGGCGATGATGTGTCGGCTCTTTTACAAGCAGAGCAGATTCCAGATCCTTATTTTGCCGATAATGAAAACAAAGTTCGATGGATTGAAGAGTGTGAGTGGCATATCTCACGTGAGTTTGACGTCGACGCGTTTACGTTGTCTGCCAAGCAAATTTGGATGACGCTAACTCGTGTCGATACGTTGGCAGCTTTTTATATTAATGGTGAGTTAGCACTAACTTGCAGCAACATGTTTACTCAACAACGTGTGGATATTAAACCGCATTTAAAGCAAGGTACTAACACGATTCGGGTTGAGTTTGCTCGGGCGGATTTAGAAGGTATCGCAAGAGCAAAAAAACTGCCATTTCCTATTCCATCGGCAATGGGCAACAACCAAATTCCACACATGAACTTGATCCGCAAAACACAATGCCATTCCGGATGGGACTGGGGCATTTGCTTGATGGTATCGGGTATTTACGACCCCATTCAAATCGACATTGTGAATGAGCTTTGGCTCAAAGGCTTCTCGACAGAGCAGCAATGGCAAGCCGATGGGAGTGTGTTTCTTGATGTAGTAGTTGAAGTGGAAACGGACAGTCAACGCCATGAAATGATGGTTGAATTTAATGGTGAGCGTCAATGTATTCAAACAAAAGGAAGTGGTCACTATCATTGCCAGTTCCACATTTTGGAGCCTAAACGCTGGTGGCCATCGGGTTATGGCGAAGCGTATCTCTATCCCATTACCATTTCTTGCAGAGAGCAAAAGTTAACGCACAACATTGGTTTGCGTCAGTTAACCCTAAATAACCAAGCTGATGAGCACGGCTCTGCAATGGAATTTATCGTCAATGGCGTACCGATTAATGCTAAAGGTGCCAACTGGATCCCTATTGACGCAATGCCGGGGCGAGAGTACGAAACACGTTATCGCAACCTTTTGCAAAGTGCGGTTGACGCCAACATGAACATGATTCGCGTATGGGGCGGTGGTCAGTACGAGAGTGAAACCTTTTATAACCTTTGTGATGAACTTGGCTTGTTGGTGTGGCAAGACATGATGTTCGCCTGCTCGTTGTACCCATCAAACGACGAGTTTTTAAAAGACGTAGAGGAAGAACTTAGATTCCAAATCCCGAGGCTTAAGAAGCACCCATCAATCGCACTTTGGTGTGGTGACAATGAAGTGATTGGAGCTATTGGTTGGTATGACGAATCTAAGCGCAGCAAAGTCAAATACACGGTTAACTACGATCGCCTCAACCGCATGATTGAGAAGGAGATTACCGAGCAAGATAGCACTCGCCGTTTCTGGCCAAGTTCCCCATGTAATGGTGAACTGGATTTCGGTGATGCGTGGCATGATGATAGTAAAGGCGATATGCACTTTTGGGACGTTTGGCATTCAGGAAAATCATTCAGTGCCTACCTTGACGTGAATCCTCGTTTTTGCTCTGAGTTTGGTTTTCAATCTTGGCCATCTTTTGCTGAAGTTAAGCGGTTTGTCCCTGAGCAAGACTGGAATATTACATCCCCAACTTTCGAACAACATCAGAAGAACCCTCGTGGTAATAGTATTATCACAGAGATGTTCACGCGCTATTTTCGTTTTCCCTCTGGATTTGAGAGCATGCTGTATTTAAGTCAAGTTCAGCAGGCAATCGCGATCAAAACTGCTTGCGATCATTGGCGTGCCATTTCTCCAGTTTGTCGCGGCATGCTGTACTGGCAACTCAACGACAATTGGCCTGTCAGTTCTTGGTCTAGTTTGGAATACAGTGGTCGATGGAAGCAGTTGCACTACCATGCGAAGCGATTTTTTGCGCCGCAGTATTTGGTATTTTCCGAGCATACAGGCAAGTTGAGCCTACATTTGCTCAATGATGCCAAAGAGTCCGCAAGCGTCAACGCACTGCTTAAGTGGGTAGATTGGCAAGGGGAAGAAAAGCAATGTTGGAGCTTAGAACAAACAGTCATAGCAGACAGCAATACGATTTTGTGGCAGTTGGATGAATTGATCGAGAAGGATGAACTTACGTCAGGCTTCTTCTATGTTGAAGCGCAAATCGGTGAAGACAGAATAAGCAACACATGGTTTAGTACTCACGAGCTAAAAACCTTGCCGATAGCGAAAGCCAATATAGATGTCTCTATTGAAGGGAGGCGAATTACATTGATTGCGGATAAGCCTGCGTTTTTTGTTCATTTGGAGAGTGATGCTGATGGAAGGTTCAGTGACTCTAGCTTTACTCTGTTGGTCAAGGTTCCAATGACGGTTGAGTATTTAGGTGATGATGTTTCAGGTATGCAGCAGTCGTTGAGGGTATGCCACCTTAATGATTAAAGCGGGCATAGAACATCTACATGCTGGTAACTAAAAAGGGAGCGTTTGCTCCCTTTTTAGTTACCAAGTATCCGTTATTAAGCTCAGGTTGAGACAGAAGTTTATTTAAGTTTCTGATGGACCCGATAGCTAACGACAAAGCCAATGTAGAATATTGCAGCAAGAGTAATCACTGCCGTCGCGTACGCCAGCAGGCTGTTTAACCCTAAACCAAAAGCCAAAGTGAAGGCGATACCATGAATGGCTTCCGCAGGGATTCGGTACCAAGCAGAGTGGACGGAAGATCCGAAGAGGATAAAGGTACTAAGTAAGACAATCGTGCCGCCTATAAAGCCGACCCATCTGCTGTTGTTCATGTTGCAGTCTCAGGGGTTACCGAGGTAACGTAACAAAATATTTCAGGATCGTATTATACAACCGATCATCGCGAAAAGCGCTAGAGAAATTTCGCGGATAAAACAGAGTGTTTTAATTCGAACAAAAGAATACGACATAGCCAACTTAATACAGGAATAACAAAACATGTTGAGATTTATACAACGTCGCCGCATTAAGAAAGTGATTAAGCTAATGAGTACCAGATTGATAGTGGGATACGGCAGTCGTGAGTACTTTTCGGTTGGTCAGGTAAAGACGAGCACCAGCGAGTTAAGCTTAAGCGCGTGCCAACAAAAAATTGCGTTGGCGTTGTATGCGAATCCGCAAGATCTTGATTTGGAAAACCAACCAGAATTGCAAGCAATACGCTCAGACGTGGCGCATGATTTCTTTTCTGGTGCCGATTATACCGCTCAAGATGTGCTTAATTTACTCGGCTCTGGTGGCTGGAAAGGCGGTCGAATGGAAGATGGAATGTCTCATCATTTTGGTATGCACAGTCGCTATTAAAAACATGCGTTAATTTTATAAATTCGATAAATATTTTTGCTGTTAAAGATTAATTAAATTTTCTTTCAATTGGGTAACAATTACCTAATTATGCACCCGAATCCCAGCGCGTCGCTGGACTGGTTGGATTGCATACCATGAAATTAATCATCAAAGGATTGGGGCTGAGTGCTCTTGTGCTCAGCATGTTTGCTCATGCAGATAGCAAAACGTTGAACGTTTATGCATGGGGTGGCTATTTGCCGGAATCATCGTTAAAAGCGTTTGAAAAACAAGAAGGCGTTACGATTAATTATTCGACCTTTGAGAATAATGAATCAATGTATACCAAGCTAAAATTGCTAAAAGGTTCTGGTTACGATGTGGTTTTTGCTTCTGCGTACTTCATTGAAAAAATGGGGCGAGAAGGGCTGCTTTCGAAAATAGATCACGCTCAAGTGCCAAACATGCAAGACACAATGGACGGTTTACTTGGCCAAGCGCACGATCCTAAAAATGATTACTCGCTGCCTTATATTTGGGGCATTACCGGGATCAGCTACAACGAATCCATGGTTGAGCAACCAGTGACCAAATGGGCAGACTTATGGAAGTCTCAATACGAACAACAAGTCATGTTGATTGATGACGTCCGCGACGTGTTCGGTATGGCGCTGAAGAAAAATGGCCATAGCGTGAATACAAAAGACGAAGCTGAAATCGAGCAGGCTTTTGATTCTCTAGTCGCGCTGAAAAACAACGTATTACTGTACAACTCAGATGCGCCGCAAGTCCCTTACGTGTCCGGTGAAACATCGGTCGGCATGCAATGGAACGGCAACGCATTCCAAGGACAGGTTGAAATGCCTGAGCTGAAGTTCGTGATGCCGGAAGAGGGCGCGGTATTGTGGATGGACAACTTCACTATTCCGTCTGGCAGTAAAAACAAAGCATTGGCGCATAAATTTATTAACTTCATGTACCAATCAGAGAACCAAGCGGAAATCGTGACCAGTTTGGGTTATGCGTCGGCAACGAACGCTGGGCGTGACAAATTGCCAGAAGAGTTGAAAAACAACCGTACTATTTTCCCTTCATCAGAAGACTTGAAAAAAGGCGAGTTTATTAATGATGTTGGCGCAGAAACGTTAGCGATTTACGAAAAGTACTGGCAACGTTTAAGAACGCAATAAGCAACGTCTTTGCCTATTGTTAGGCTTAAAATCGTTCAAATTTGGATTCCCCTCATCACGAAAGTGGTGAGGGGAATTTTTTTATAGGTTTTGTACTGCGAGTGTTGCTACGCGGCACGCTTTACGAGGCAGAAGTGCTTTTTACCGCGTTGCAGTAACCAATATTGATCAAACAGTGGGAAGCTTAAACTCGGGTTATCAGCCGCCACTTTTTCACCGTTTACACTGATGGCGTTGTTGCTGATGTGTTCGCGTGCAACACGCTTCGAACTTGCTAAGCCCGACTCAATCAACAGCTCAACCAAATCTTGTTGTGTGCTCTCAATGCTTGGTAAACCATCCAACTCCAACTGTTTTAATTCACCCAAACTCAGTTGTTGCACATTACCGCTGAATAAAGCTTGAGTGATACGCTCGGCACTGGCTAGGCCTTCTTCGCCATGAACAAATCGCGTCATTTCTTCAGCGAGAATACGTTGTGCTTGTGGCTTACCTTGGCTTGCTTGGTCTTGCGCTTCAATGCTGGCAATTTCTTCGCAGCTCAAGAATGTGTAGTAACGCAAGAAGTGGTAAACGTCGGCGTCTTCTGCGCCAAGCCAGAACTGGTAGAACGCGTAAGGAGAGGTTTTGCTAGGATCTAGCCATACTGCACCGCCTTCGGTTTTGCCAAATTTGGTACCATCGGATTTGGTGATCAGCGGCAGAGTTAAGCCAAATACTTGCTCACCATTTTGACGGCGAGTTAAATCGATCCCGCTGACGATGTTTCCCCATTGGTCATTGCCACCGATTTGCAAACGGCAACCGTATCGACGGTTTAGCTCGGCAAAATCGTACGATTGCAGTAAGGCGTAGCTAAATTCGGTGAAGGAGATACCTTGGTCAGGTCGTTGCAGGCGTTGTTTTACCGATTCTCGGTTGACCATAGTATTGATCGAGAAGTGCTTACCCACATCGCGGAAGAAGTCTATCACATTGATCGCTTTCATCCAGTCAGCGTTGTTCACCATGATCATCGGCTTGGTCAGTTGGTGGTTCATCAACTGCTGAATTTGATTAGAAAGATCGTTAACCCAGCCTGAGACGATTTCCTCTGAGTTCAGACTGCGCTCAGTTGCTTTAAAGCTTGGGTCGCCAATCATGCCCGTTGCACCGCCAATCAAGGCAACAGCTTGGTGTCCGGCATCTTGAAAGCGCTTAAGCATAATCAAAGGCACGAGGTGGCCGATATGCAAACTGCCAGCTGTAGGATCGAAGCCGCAGTAAACGGTTTGTGGCTGTGAGAGAAGTGTCTGAATTTCTTCCAAATCGCTGGCTTGTGCAATCAAGCCACGATCTTGTAAATCTTGCAGTAATGGTGTCGTCATTCTTTTTGTCTGTCTTAGTGGTTGTTACATTCAGACTAAAACGCGACACCTATTCTCGATATATCCCTTAAGGGACAGTTTTTTATCTTGAATGGAGAATGAGGTGATTGAGGAAAAGCTGGAATAACTCACTCAATGAAGACACATTTAATTGCGAGTAAATTCGCTTTCGATGATTTTTGACCGTGCCTTGAACTAAGTGTAACCGCGCGGCAATTTCTTTGGTGTCAAACCCTTGAGCGAGAAGCGAAGCCACCTCTTGTTCGCGACGGGTGAGTGATTCTACGCCAAACGTTGCTAAAGCTTGCTCAATGGCTAATCGCATACTGCCAGAATAAGCACTCTGTGCAAAAACAGGCTCAGAAAAGGTAAATTCCGTTTGTTTCCAATGCTGCTGACAAAGCGACTGAATTATCGGGAAATAGGGCTTTAGCTTATTGATTTGTTGCTGAGAAAAGTATTTTCCATCAGTCATATATCCGAAGTACAGCATGACCCAACGGCCAGATTCAACTTCGACTAGCATGCTAAGCTCGTCTTTCCACCCTGTTTGATGATAGAACTGCTCGCAGTATGAGGTGAAGTCAACGCCTTTACGCGCCACGTCTTTGAGCGTAAATACGCCTTGTTGCTTTGTCTCGTTTAGTTTGAGAAAAAAAGGGTCATTTTGAAATGAGTCAGTAAGGTAGCGTTGAAAAAGTAACTCTCGCTCGTTCTCAATTGAGTCGTAGAGATAAATAGGATGTTTACCTTCTCGGTAACCTAAAATAACTGCGCAATCAAAATGAAAAAGAGTGCGAATGACACGCATAAGTTTAGGAGTAAAGTTAGGCGTGTTAAGAGCAGAAATTGCTTCTGCTAGCAGATTATTAAAGTTATTGTCAGGCATGGGATACCGAATTGCAGGTGGTTTTGCGCAAGCATAACCAAAAGCAATCCAACGAGAAAGGGAAGTCGCCATCTTCTGGTGACTTCCATAGAGAAAGTTGCGTAAGTGCTCAGTTTTGAGGAATCATATCCCCGTTAACTTATTGATAAGGGTGCATAACAACGGTTTTATTTAAGCGATTAGTTGCTATGCATTACTGCGAGTTAGTGAGCTCTTCGTTAACCCAATATTTAGAACCAGACACGTTAGCATCGATGAGCAAACCTTTAGCGTTCAACTGATAGACGGCGACGCCGCTGTTAAATTGTTTTGAAAGTTGCTCTGAATCTTCGCCCGCAACAGCAGAGGCTTCACTTGTGGCCTCCCATCCTTCGTTGACGAACGTATCAAAGTCTTCTTTGCTCTCAAACAGAACCACTTGTTGGTAAAATTTGCCGCCAGCCCCAAGTGCAACGCCCAAACCAAACATATTCATATAAGTGCGTTCTTCTGTTTCCTTATTCACTGCGACTCCTGACCCTGAGTTGGTGTGAAACAGCAAAGATAATTTACGAGAATCAAAGACCGCGTAGCCGTACGCGTTGTCGTAAATAGCTTTTGCCTCCGGCTTTTCATTAAATAACTTGAGCAAAGCGCTATCTGCCATTAAGTCCACGGCTTGGCGAGCTTCTTCTGGCGTATCGCCTTCCATCAGCTCATCAATTTTTTTGTCGGCAGCATCTATCCATTCTTTGCTCTTCTCGATGCTGGCTTCTGTCCATTCGCCTGCGGTATTGATCGCTTCCTCGGACCAGTTCGTGAAATCTTGCCACGCTTGTTTTGAAAACGCTTTGGTATCGTCCCAAGCATCTTGTGCAGTATCAGAAACTGCGTCGCCAAGCTCAGACATTTTATTGGAAATTTCATCCCAATCGGCATAAGCAGGGGATGCCAGGAGCATAAATGTAGTAAGGAGTGCGATAGGCTTTTTCATCAAATTCTCTCTGGAGTTATCGATATACCATTCATTTTAGGTCATCAGACTTTGATAATGAAATTGACTAAATGACGAACTTGAGAGAGGAATCACGAACTGATTGTGAAATGACGTGTGAATAACAAAGCCCTCACAAGGGGTGTGTGAGGGCTAGAGTTTATCGTGTGTTACTTGCTGCTAACTTTACCGAGTTTTAACCAAGTATCGATAACCGTATCTGGGTTTAGTGATACAGAGCTAATACCTTGATCCATTAGCCATTCCGCTAAGTCGTCGTGGTCTGATGGGCCTTGACCACAAATACCAACGTATTTGCCTGCTTTTGTTGCTGCATCAATCGCCATCTGAAGCATCACCTTAACCGCTGGGTTACGCTCATCAAATAGATGTGCAACATCGCCAGAGTCACGATCAAGTCCAAGCGTTAGCTGAGTCATGTCGTTTGAGCCAATCGAGAAGCCATCAAAGTACTTTAAGAACTCATCGGCAAGGACCGCGTTGGATGGCAGTTCGCACATCATGATGACTTTAAGACCCTGATCGCCACGGCGCAGATCAAACTTCGCTAGCAAATCAATCACTGATGCTGCTTCGCTTGGTGTACGAACAAATGGGATCATGATTTCAACGTTTTTCAGACCCATTTCGTTACGAACGCGTTTGATTGCTTGAGTTTCTAGCTCGAAGCAGTCTTCAAACACTGGAGAAATGTAACGAGACGCGCCACGGAAGCCAAGCATTGGGTTTTCTTCATGCGGTTCGTATGCTTTACCGCCAACCAAGTTGCTGTATTCGTTAGACTTAAAGTCAGACATACGAACAATAACGCGTTTCGGCCAAAATGCCGCAGCAATGGT
The DNA here is from genome assembly GCF_033337975.1 of Vibrio sp. Vb2880. Taxonomy (NCBI): domain Bacteria; kingdom Pseudomonadati; phylum Pseudomonadota; class Gammaproteobacteria; order Vibrionales; family Vibrionaceae; genus Vibrio; species Vibrio sp. Vb2880. The sequence continues at coordinate 222,694 of NZ_JAWORT010000002.1, read as the reverse complement.
TGCGATACCTTCTGTCAGCTTGCTTACGTAGAAATCGATAGGATCTTTGTAACCACGAATACGCTGAGTGATTTCTGCTTTTAGCTCATCGCTTTGTGCATCAAAGTTAAGTAATGCTTTCGGGTGGATACCAATCATCTTATTGATGATGAATTCAAGACGAGCAAGACCAACACCTTCATTTGGAATTTGTGCGAAGTCAAACGCGCGATCAGGGTTACCCACGTTCATCATCACTTTTGTTGGTAGCAGTGGCAGTTCATCAACAGAAGAGCGTTTTACGTCAAACTCAAGTTCACCTTGGTAAACGTAGCCCGTTTCACCTTCTGAACAAGATACGGTCACGGTTGCGCCATCGGTTAACTTGCTTGTCGCATCGCCACAGCCAACGATTGCAGGAATACCAAGCTCACGAGCGATGATGGCAGCGTGGCAAGTACGGCCACCACGGTTGGTTACGATTGCAGATGCTTTTTTCATCACTGGTTCCCAATCTGGGTCAGTCATGTCTGTAACTAGCACGTCACCTTCTTGGACTAAAGACATTTGGTCCAGAGAGTCAACCAAGCGAACCACGCCTTTACCGATGCGCTGACCGATTGCACGACCTTCAACCAAAACATCCGCTTTGTTTTGTAGCTCGTAGCGCTCAATCACGTTTTGTTCCGTTTGTGAACATACGGTTTCAGGACGCGCTTGAACAATGTACAGCTTGCCATCAATGCCATCTTTTGCCCATTCAATGTCCATTGGACGCTGATAGTGCTTTTCGATGATCATTGCTTGTTTTGCGAGCTCTTTGATCTCGTCGTCGTTCAATGAGAACGTGTTGCGCTCTTCATCAGAAGTATCAACGATATCAACTTGTTTGCCGATTTCTTGGTTATCTGAGTAGATCATTTTGATCAACTTAGAACCAAATGTTTTCTTAACGATTGGGTGTTCGCCTGCTTCAAGCATTGGCTTGTGAACGTAGAACTCGTCAGGGTTTACTGCACCTTGAACGACCATCTCGCCTAGACCCCATGAAGAGGTGATGAAGACAACTTGGTCGAAACCCGATTCAGTGTCTAGTGTAAACATAACACCCGACGAGGCTTTATCTGAACGCACCATACGTTGGATACCCGCAGATAGCGAGATGCCACGGTGGTCGAACCCTTGGTGAACGCGGTAAGAAATCGCACGGTCGTTAAATAGAGAAGCGTAAACGTGCTTAGTTGCTTCTAGTACTGCGTCGATGCCTTTCACGTTCAAAAACGTTTCTTGCTGACCAGCAAAAGAAGCATCAGGTAGGTCTTCTGCCGTAGCAGATGAACGAACTGCGACTGAAAGCTCAGGATTGCCTTCGATCAGTTCTTGGTAGTTTTCACGAATTTCTTGTTCAAGGTCCGCAGGGAAAGGGGCCTCTAATACCCATTGACGAATGTTTGCACCTGTCTTACGCAGAGCTTCTACATCTTCAACGTCTAGTTCATCGAGTAATTGGTGAATACGCTCATCCAAACCTTCGTGGTCAAGGAATTGGTTAAACGCGTATGAGGTTGTCGCAAAACCATTTGGTACAGAAACGCCTGCGTTTGCTAGGTTAGAAACCATTTCGCCAAGTGAAGCATTCTTACCGCCGACTTTGTCGACATCATCCATGGATAGGCCATTGAACCAGAGGGTGTTCTTTTGCATGTCTTTCTCCAGAAACATTGCAGCTTAGTAGGGGGACTTAAATCGATCTAAACAATCGCATGTTGGCTGTTATTACACGTTGACCATACATTGCTTCATTTAGATTGATATCAAAGGCAAACGATTACGTTCTGGCTGAAAAAAATTCAAAAGAATTTTTAAAGCTGTGGTGAACCTAACTGAAAGCCAAACTGATTTATTAATATTATGTGTACCATCCTACTCAAAAGATTTTGAAAAATTAAACAGAAATGCAAATAAATAACCAAAGTCGTGATGTATTCTATGTTTCTGACGGTACGGCGATAACATGTGAGACATTAGGGCATGTTGTTCTCGGTCAATTTCCGTTCATTCCTAACGAAAAAACCTTTCCGTTTGTAGAAAGCCAGGACAAAGCTACTGACGTAGTCAAAGAAATTGAAACTTCCTACCAGCGCAATGGCGTCAAACCTCTGGTCTTTTTCTCAATTGTCGTTCCAGAAGTACGTGAAATGCTGCTTGAAGCGCCGGCATACAGTTACGATGTTTTGGAGAGTATTGTGCAGAAAGTGCAAGACGACATTCAGATGGCACCAAAGCCTAAGTTGCAGCGTTCTCGCAGTGTGGGGAAAGATTCCGACACCTATTTTGACCGTATTGCGGCTATTGAATACACATTGGCGCATGATGATGGCATCACGCTAAAAGGGTTGGAACAAGCCGATATTATCCTGCTGGGAGTATCGCGCAGCGGAAAAACGCCGACTAGCTTGTACATGGCGATGCAATTTGGTTTACGTGTTGTGAACTATCCGTTCATTGCGGAAGATGTGAAGATGATGCGTTTGTTGCCTGAGTTTGAGATCCATCGTCATAAGTTGTTTGGGCTGACTATCGATCCCGAGCGCTTGACTGAAATCCGTGAAAATCGTTTGTCTGGAAGTGATTACGCTAGCACAGAGCAGTGCAAGCTGGAGCTAGACACTGTTGAGGCGTTGTTTAGAAGAGAGGCGATCCCATATATCAATACGTCCTCTCTGTCTGTTGAGGAAATTACTACGCGTATTCTGGAAAAAGCAGGAATGAAGCGTCGCTTGTTTGGCTAACAAGAGACGCTCATGTCGCTATGTGTAAGAGGAGGTAAGGTGTGTACCTCCTCTATCGAATGAACCTTAGACAGAATTAATAGTATTGGAACATCTTTTGGATGTCTTGATAGTTTTTGGTCTGAGTCAGTGACAGCATCAGTAAGATACGTGCTTTTTGTGGGTTCAATGTACCAGCGGCAACAAAGCCGTATTTTTCGTCATCAATTTCAGCATCCAAAGTGGTTGAGCCGCTAGGCGTTCGGGAGCTTCTTACAACAACAACGCCATCTTTACTCGCTTTCTCTAGCTCATCAAACACAGTGTGGTACAAGTTACCATTACCGACACCAGCACTTACGATGCCGTCAAACTTCGCATCCACAAAGGCTTTCACTGGCAAATTGGAGGCATTTGCATAGTTATAAACAATACCGACCTTAGGCAACTTAGTAAGCTTTGATACATCGAATGGGGTTTCTGTCGTATGTTTACGCTCTGGGCTTCGTTGATATTTGGCATCGCTATTATGAATGTAGCCGATAGCACCAAAGTTGGGTGACTGGAAAGTGCTGACGGAGGTTGTATTGGTTTTTGTCACATCTCGCGCATCGAAAATCGTGTCATTCATTGCGACTAGCACGCCACGTCCTTCTGAATCTTCATCGGTGGCTGTTACGACTGCATTGTATAAGTTGACTGGTCCATCAGCACTCATTGCGGTGGAAGGACGCATTGCACCGACGATCACGACAGGCTTTTTGCTCTTGACGGTCAGATCAAGGAAGTAAGCGGTTTCCTCTAACGTATCCGTACCATGAGTAATGACGATGCCGTCAACATCATCTTGAGCGAGTAGCTCATTAACTCTTTTCGATAATTTTAGCCACACTTCATCATTCATATCTTGTGAACCGATACTGACCACTTGCTCTCCAGAAATATCGGCAATCTTGGTCATACTCGGCACCGCAGAAATCAATGATTCAACGCCGACTTTACCTGCTGTGTAGTTTGACTCTGTTGCAGATTGACCTGCGCCTGCTATGGTGCCGCCAGTGGCAAGAATTTTAATGTTCGGAAGATCGGATTGCGCAAAAGAGAACGAACTGATGCATAAACCGAGAGTTATCGTACTGAGGCGGAAAAGATTTTTCGTCATGGGAATCACCTGCTGTTAGGTTGGATGTTGGGGAACTCATCTATCCTAAAAACAGCGGGTTAGATTTTTTGAGTACTAGTTCAACAAATTGCAGATGAAGATCGTGATCAACTAATCACTTAAAGAATATCAAATCAACCAGTTAACCTAATTGACGTGCTTCTTTAACAAGTGAGATGTGCTAGTAACGTGCACAACGTGTTAAGCCCTATAATTTATTGATTTATAAATAAAGGCGGTAGGAGTCTCGTGATGAGGTTACTAAATATGAATTTAGCCGTGTAATTTTCCAAAGTTTACAGTGTAAAAAAAAGCGGCTTTACCCCGGAACAGATAAAAGCCGCTTGCCAATGATGTGTTAATTCACATCTTATCGCATAATCATTTGTTCACGACCAGGACCCACAGACACCATTTTTACTGGTACGCCCATGAGTTCCTCAATGCGTAGAACGTATTTCTGTGCTGCTACTGGAAGCTCTTCAAACTTACGACAACCTGTGATGTCCTCGCTCCAGCTTTCCATCTTCTCGTAGATTGGCGCAAGAGAGGCAGTTTGAGGCCAGATTGGGTTTTCGCTGTGGTCGCCTTCGTAGCCAACACAGATTTTCAGATCGTTAAGGCCAGTCAAACAGTCTACTTTCGTTAGTGCAATTTCAGTTGCGGCTTGCAGTTCAACGCCATTCTTCGTAGCGACTGCGTCGAAGTAGCCCATGTCGCGTGGACGACCCGTAGTTGCACCGAACTCGCCAGCAAGTTCGCGGAAAGCGTCTTGCTCTTCCATTGCAGTGATCAACGTACCAGTACCTACTGATGAGCTGAATGCTTTTGCAACCGCAATAACGCGTTCAGGACGAAGTGCCGGAAGGCCACTACCGATACCCGCGTACATTGATACAACGTTAGAAGATGTTGTCCAAGGGTACTCACCGTAAACAAGGTCACGACCCGCGCCAAGCTGCGCTTCGAACAATAGAGTTTTGTCTTTCGCTTGTAGTTCTTTTAGAGGAAGCGTTACGTTGCAAATTGAATCGCGCCAAGGTGCAGAGACTTCTAGCAGCCAGTTCGCCAGTTCTTCAGCGGTTTGTTCAAACTCGAACGTCGGGTAAAGCGCACGCAGTTGCGGCAGTTTCCAATCCATCATGAATTGAAGGCGTTCAACCAATACTTCTGGTTGCTTCAACCAACCAACAAGGATGCCTTTCTTCATTACGCGGTCACCGTAAGCAGGTGCAATACCTTGACGAGTTGAACCGTATGCTTTGTCGCCTAAACGTTGTTCTTCTAGCGTATCTTCTAGTGCGTGTAGAGGTAGACACAGTGTTGCGCGATCAGAGATGCACATATTCACTTTTACGCCCGCTTCTTCAACTTCCGCAATCTCCTGAGACAGCAACGCAGGGCTGATAACCATACCCGGACCTAACACTGCCAAACAGTCTGGGTTGAATACGCCACTTGGTAGCTGGTGCAGCTTAAACGTACCTAGATCGTTAACCACGGTGTGACCCGCGTTGTTACCACCTTGGAAACGAATGCTCGCAGAAGCTTGCTCTGCCAAAAAGTCAACGATGCGGCCTTTGCCTTCATCACCCCAGTTTGCACCCACAACAACGATAGACGACATAATTTAATCTCCAAAAACAGATGCAAAAATCTTAAGGTGTTCGCCATAATAAGAGAAATTAATTATACTCATTAACTTGATAAGAATCTCATATCGGAATTGGCAATGTTAGATTTGAACTGGCTGCGAACCTTCGTAACTCTTGCAGAGGTAAAACACTTTGGTAAAACAGCGACGGAACTGCACATGACGCAGCCGAACGTAAGTTTGCATATCAAGCAGTTGGAGCAAGCCACGCGCACGAAATTGATTGAGCGAAATCCTGTGCAGTTGACGCAAGCGGGGAAGCGTTTGTTAGCTACGGCGCAGCGGATGCTCAATGAGCTGCAAATTTGTCAGTCGGATCTCAATGCCATCAACGATCTTACGCAGGGGACGCTTTCTATTGCGGCGAGCGATATTGTTTCACGTTTACTGCTTATCAAACCATTTCAGCAATTCAAAAGTGAATATCCGGGGATCGACTTGGCATTATTCAACACCACATCTTCTCAAGCGGTGGATTTGGTGAAGAGTGCGCGTGCCGATATCGGCTTTGTTATCGCACAAAAAGAGAGTCAACCGCTGCATTTTACGCCTCTCACGCAAATTCACTGGTGTGCGTTTGGTGATAACATTTTTGAGTGGCAAGACAATCGAAAAGAGAGCCAGACGCTGATCCTGCTAGGGCACGATACTCGAACCCGAGAGCTGATTGATGCGTCTTTACCTGAGCTAAATCTGCCTAAGCATCGCGTGATGGAAGTGGGCAGTGTGGAAGCACAAATCGACTGGGCGGAAGCGGGGTTTGGGACTGCTATTGTGCCGGATTTTTCGCTCGATCCGAGATTAAAGCTTTCTCGAGAAGTTACGCCTTTGCCAAGTTTTCCAAACACTGATTTCGGCTACATCGTGCGTCAAAATCAGGTGTTATCCAAAGCGGCAAAACAGTTGTTGGCTTGGGTTGGCGAGAATGTGTCGGTGGTTGAGGGCTAAGGCGATGAAAGAAAAGGCCATGAAAGAGACGAAGATTACGATTTCGCTCCCATCCTTGATTCACCGTATTGGGGGCGACCATGCCAAGCGAGCGAAAACACTCGCAGCAGAAAAACAGTGCGATCTTAAGAGAATTAGACGATCTCGTCACTGGCAAATCTCAGGCGAGGCTTTGGATGTAAAAGCGTTTTTAGAGCATCTCAAAAACGAAGAAGCAGAGACGATGCGATTTGCGATCAACAAAATCGAACAAGCTCTACTTGCTCACCAAGACAAATTGGAACCTTTGGACGTGAAGTTGGTACGTTTGGTGAGACAAAACCCAAACATCACCTTAGCGGAGCTGATGGCTGAAACGAACTGCACATTAGTTCAAGCTCGCACGGCACGATTTGATGCTGAGTTGCTTTAAGATCGGTTTGTGGTTTACTCACTTTATTAACAGATGTTAGGGTACCGATCAAAATCACTCACTAAGACCATTTTATTATGGATATTTGGCAGCTTCTCCTTTTTATTCCTGCTTGCTTTGCTCTCAATATGGCTCCTGGCCCAAACAATTTATTGGCAATGAATAATGCGCGTTGTTACGGCTTTAGGGCCGCGTTTACGGCCAGTTTAGGCAGAATTGCTGCTTTTTCAGCGATGATTGCGTTGTCTGCATCAGGTCTGGCTGTGATTTTGTATACGTCAGAAATGCTATTTTTGGCAATAAAGTTGGTAGGGGCGTTGTATCTACTGTGGATTGCGTTCAACCTTTGGCGTTCAGAGTCCAGCCCGATCTCTGACTGGGACAATTCGCGCAATTACGCAGGACTTGCGAAGCAAGAATTTACGCTTGCTGCTGGCAACCCGAAAGCGATTCTTATTTTTACTGCATTCTTGCCGCAATTTGTTGATGCCAGTGCCAACGTTCAAGAGCAGTTTTTTGCCCTTGGCTCGACGTTTTTGATATTAGAAATGGTCGCCATTTCAATCTATGCCATCTTTGGTTTGTACTTGAGACACTGGTTTTCAAATCCCAAAATGGCGAAACGTTTCAATCGCGGATGTTCGTTGTTTTTAGCCGCATCAGGTGCGAATTTGCTACTAAGTAAGCAATAACAACACATCATCTCTGTAGATTATTTTTCTATAAAAAGCCGCTGATGTTACATCAGCGGCTCTTTTCGTTGATGCATCGATTATTTATTGTTACCACATCAAATCGTCAGGCACGACGAAATCTGCGTATGGGTCGTCTTCTGCTGGAATGTCCGATTCAGGTTCTTTTTGTTCGATGATGACGGACTCATCACGTAGAGCAATTTTATTCGCTACTCCACGTGGAATGACAACATAGCTTTCACCAACAATTGCGATTGCCAAAATACCTTTGATCAACTGCTCACGGATAAGTGAATCTACATAAAGTGATTTCACTAGCGTACCGTGAGTGAAGTTGTATTTGATGTCGCCATCTTTTAAGTCGATCTTGTTCATCTCAATCAATTGATTGATCTGCGCTTTGATCTCTTTGTTTAATCGCTCAGCATTTTGCTGCTCGCTCAATTGTTTATCACGCTCTAACTGTTGGCGTTTATTCTCTTCAACCGCCGCTTTTACTTCGCGTGCTTGAACGCGTGATTTTTTAGAGCCTTTCTTCGCTTTCTTTAGTTTTTTTTCATTAACTAAGCCAGCTTTCAGCATTTGTTCTTGAAGGGTAAGTTTTGCCATGTTTTATCCAGTTAGTGCGCAATTTTGGGCATTTTACCCACTATTGCCACTTGTAGTAAATAATAGTGCTTCCTATGGGTCTAAAATGTTTGGTTGGCTTGTTATCTCTTTAAGGAAAGTGCAAAGCGGGCCTTCTCCAAAGCCCGCGAGCGTTACTGAAATCTAGGTGGGTTATGGCTGCCACTGTTTAGATGTGACTAGGTTATCCATCACTTTGTTTACCGCTTGATGCGCTTTGTCGACAATAGTGTCTATATCGTTACGATTCGCGATAAGCGGTGGAGCAAAACCGAGGATGTCACCATGTGGCATGGCGCGAGCGATTAAGCCTTGCTCTAAACAGGCCGCCGCGATTTGCGGGCCTACTTTCAAGTTTGGATCAAAGTGTGCTCGGCAAAGCTTGTCTGAAGAAAACTCCAACGCATGCAACAAGCCAACGCCACGAGTATCACCGACTAATGGATGATCGTTAAACATCTCTGCCATACGTTGCTGCAAGTAAGCGCCGACTTCGGCCGCGTTTTGCACTAAGCCTTCACGTTCAATGATATCGAGGTTGCAGTTCGCAGCTGCCGCTCCCATTGGGTGACCAGAGTAGGTATAACCGTGTCCGATAGCGCCCCATTGGTCGGTGCCGTTTTCTAGCACACTCCAAACTCGTTCACCGACGATCACGCCAGACAGCGGTTGATACGCTGAGGTTAACCCTTTCGCTACCGTGATGAGATCTGGTTTCATGTCGTAGTGGAGTGAGCCAAAATCGGAGCCGAGGCGACCAAAGCCACACACCACTTCATCCGCAATCAAGAGTACATCGTATTTGTCGAGTACTTTGCGAATCGCCTGCCAGTACCCTGCTGGTGGTGGCACAATACCGCCAGTACCGAGCACTGGTTCTGCAATCATTGCTGCTACCGTTTCTGGGCCTTCTTCCAAGATCATCGCTTCGAGTTGATCTGCGCAATATTGAGAGAATTCGAGCTCAGACATACTCTCGTCTTCACGGCGATAATAATATGGCGCGATGGTGTGTTTGATGCGCTCAAGTGGTAAATCAAAATGGGCGTGGAACAGCGGCAAACCTGTCATTGAACCGGACGCGATACTTGAACCATGGTAGCCGCGGTTACGCGAAATGATTTTTTTCTTCTCTGGTAGACCACGAGCATTGTTGTAATACCACACCAACTTAAGTTGAGTTTCGTTCGCGTCGCTGCCTGACATGCCGTAGTAAACTTTGCTCATGCCTTCAGGCGCCATTTTGATGATGCGATCTGACAGTGTCACGAGCGCTTCGTTCGTATGACCGACGTAAGTGTGGTAGTACGCCAGTTCTTTGGCTTGCTCATAAATCGCATCGGCCATTTCGGTCCTGCCATAGCCAATGTTTACACAATACAACCCGGCAAAGCCGTCTATCAGCTCGATGCCTTCTGAATCGGTGATGCGTATTCCGCTTCCGCTCGAGATAATTCTTCCCGAAAGCTCCCCGGCCGCATACTGCTTCAGGTGGGTTGAGGCATGAAATACTCTCTGACGATCGATCTCTAAAAGTTGTTGGGTTTTGTTACTCATGATCCTTCTCCTCGAATAATTGGATATCCATATTTCGTGCCTCAACTGCCACTGACGGTTGGTATAGCGCCTAAGCAGCAGTATTTGATTTCGCTGTATTCTTCAAATCCGTGACGGCTTCCTTCTCGTCCAAGACCAGACTGTTTCACGCCGCCGAATGGGATAGGGTGCCCTGTCATTTTGACGGAGTTCACGCTCACCATGCCAAACTCCAAACCGCGCATGCAGTGCCAAATTTGGTGAATATCGTGACCATAAACATAGGCAGCTAAGCCGTACTCAGTGTCGTTGCTCATTTCAATCACGGTATCTAAGTCTTGGTAAGGCAATACGCCTGCCACAGGACAAAAATTCTCTTCGCGATACACCGCCATTTCAGGGGTTACATCGGCTAGCAATGTCGGCGCGAAGAAGTTTTCGCCTGGTACGGGCTGGTGGTATCCCGCTACCAATCGCGCGCCTTTGTCGAGCGAGTCACGCACCAAATCATGCGCTTTATCCACCGCAGTGCGATTAATAAGTGGTCCCATGGTGGTTTTTTCGTCTAAGCCATTGCCCAAAACGATGTGGCTCATTTCTTTGGCAAACGCTTCCAAAAACGCTTCGTACTTATCGTCAGGGACGAAAATACGGTTTGCGGCCAAGCAGTCTTGTCCTGCGGTTTGAAACTTCGCATCCACGGCGGCTTTGGCTGCTTGCTCGACATCCATATCTGGCAGCACGATGAAAGGGGCGTTACCACCGAGCTCCATACTGCACTTCTTCACGGTTTGTGCCGCGTCGCGTAGCAATAGTTTGCCCACTCGAGTTGAGCCTGTGAACGAGAGTGCTTTGACTTTATCGGAGTGACACAAGGTTTGTGACACCATCACCGCATCGCCAGTGATCACGTTAAATACACCAGATGGAAAGCCAGCTCGGTCTGCTAATTCTGCCAACGCTAACGCAGAAAAAGGCGTTTCACTGGCAGGCTTAATGAGCACCGGACAGCCTATTGCTAGTGCGGCAGCGGCTTTGCGTGTGATCATGGCATTAGGAAAGTTCCATGGCGTAATCAGTGCTGCGACACCAATTGGCTCGCGCACCGTTGATAGCTGCGCATTCGGAATATGACTTGGGATGGTTTCGCCATAACAGCGGCGTGCTTCTTCGGCAAACCAACGAACAAAGGATGCGCCGTAGTCAATCTCACCTACAGCATCACCTAGTGTTTTTCCTTGCTCCATCACCATCAAATGAGCAAGGTCTTGCTTTGATTCTAGAATCAGGTCGTGCCAACGCATGAGAATTTCAGCGCGCTCTTCTGCTTGCATTTTTCGCCATTGACGAAAGGCTTGGTCGGCTTCATCAATCGCTTGATAGAGTTGTTGCTGAGATAGCTTAGTGATGTAACCGATGACCGTGCCATCTGCTGGATTATCCACCGGATGAAATTGATCACCACTTACCCATTTGCCATTCACGTACGCTAAACCTCTCACCAAACGTACGTCTTTCATTATCGCCATCATGTCGTGTGAGGCTTTTAATTCTTCAGCGTGTAAGCTGTGCAGTGCTGCCATGAGTCCTTCTCCCAGCATCGTTGTCCATAATGAAACTGTAATGGAGAAGTGACCGAAATAATTTCTGATACCGAGGTTTAAAACGTCAGAACTTTCTTTTTAGTGCCGTAAAATATGGTGTTTTTTCTGTTCACGCCTGATACGCATTTTTCCTTTTATAACAAAGCGTTTTGGTTTACTTCGAATGTGCCCGCATCACGTTTGATTGTTTTTGTCACAATGTAAGTAAAGTAGCGCTCAATGCCCACATCTGAGTCTAACCAGTTGTCGATAAGCCGCTGATATTGGTCGATATCTTCTGACTGAATTTTAAGGATGTAATCGACACCACCGCCCGTGGCATAGCAATCAGTGACTTCTGGTGAATGTTGAACCAGTTGCTCGAAGCGTTTGAACGCTTGGGCGTTGTGTTCTTTGAGCGTAACTTCAACCATAACTGACGTTCGTTTGAACAAAATATCGGTATTTACTTTTGCTCCGTAACCTTCAATGATGCCTGCTTCTTCCAGTTTTTTGACGCGCTCCCAGCAAGGGCTCACGGATAGGTTGATGGCCTCGGCAAGGTGAGATTTGGTGATACGACCATTATCATGAAGTATTTGTAGAATTTTTACGTCGTAGCGATCGAGGCGCATTATGAGTCTCCCTGTTGAATACTAATCATTTCATAAAGGCTGATGACTGGTCGCTGTTATAAGGTGCTTTCCAGTTTGCTTCTGGTATGCCATTTGTTTTGATTTCTTTAGTTGGCTTTTCAATCAGCCTATCTCGCCGCAGTCTTCGGCTATAACTGCGATAGTGTCACCGATATTCACCATAGCAGGAAAACGACGTGCCGCGAAAATACCATTGCGCTGTGACTTGTACTCAACGGGGGCGGTACCTGTGCGCTCGGTCGAGAAGATTCTCACTAATACATCGCCCTTTTTGACGGTATCGCCAAGATCAAATAAGTATTCTGTGATGCCGTGGTGCTGGCTTTGCACATAACAACTTGCATCAGGCATATCTAATAACTTAGTTGGTTGGGTTGGTTGTTCGTAGTCACCGGGCAAGTTGCCTGAGAAGCGTAAGAAGTTGCGAATGCCACGGTCGGAATAAGCGATGGTTTCTGGAGTGCTGGTTCCGCCTCCTCTTAGTTCGGTGGTAACAAAGATTTTTCCCTGAGACTCCACGGCAGTGTCATACAGGCTGGTGGCGTCCATTTCGAGCAAGATCATGGTGTAAGGTGCGCCAAACAGTTTTGCACCTAATATGCAGGCTTCTTCTTGATCGAGATTGTCGAGACGATGGGCAGCGGCGAACGGCACGATATCTAACGTTTTACCACCTGAGTGAATGTCTAACGCAAAATCGCACTTAGGAACTAGGTAACGAGTAAAATAATCCGCAATTTTCTCGGTCACTGTGCCTATGGGGTTGCCGGGAAAGCTGCGATTTAAATTCCCTTTATCGATAAACGACGTACGTGAGGCATTTTGTACCGCAGGTAAGTTCATCATGGGTACAATAATGACACGACCTTGGATTTGATCTGCCTGAAGCGAGTTCGTCAATTTTAGCAGGCTGGTGATGCCTTCGTATTCGTCTCCGTGATTACCGCCAGTAAGCAGTGCGGTTGGTCCGTGACCATTTTTGATCACGGTGATAGGTATCATAATACTGCCCCAAGCGGAGTCGTCATGTGAATAGGGCAGCGTTAAAAAGCCGTGCTGTACACCTTCTCGGTCAAAGTCTATGGTGGCTGTGATCGAGCTTTTTTGCATATCAAGTCCTTTTAGTTCTCAGACCTGGCTCAACAGAGCTTAAGGTTTGAAAAATTAGTGTTTAACAAATAAGTGGCGTGGAAAGTCACACAATGTTTTTGCTCCATCATGGGTAATGACGATACTTTCCGTTGTTTCTAACCCCCAATCTTTGAACCACAGCCCCGGCATAAAATGGAATGTCATGCCTTCTCTCAAGATGGTTTTATCGGTGTCTCGCAAACTCATGGTTCGTTCCCCCCAATCTGGCGGGTAGCTCAAACCTATTGGATAGCCACAACGGGCACCTTCGCGTGAGAATCCCGCTTTATCGAGAACCTGGTTTAGTGCATTGGCGATGTCGGCGCAGGTATTTCCGGGCTTTGCCACTTTTAGGCCTGCTTCAAGTCCTAAAGTTAGGGCTTCGTCGGCTCGTTTGAACTTGTCGTCAGGCTCGCCAAGAAAAATAGTGCGTGAGAGTGGACAATGGTAACGGCGGTGCGCCCCTGCAATTTCAAAAAACGTCCCTTCGCCTTTCTTGAAGGGTCTGTCATCCCAAGTCAGGTGAGGTGCGGAAGCATCAGAACCTGATGGCAAAAGCGGCACAATCGCGGTGTAATCGCCAAAGTGGTCTTCATGCCCGAGCACGGCTTGGCGGTTAATCTCGGCAACAAGGTGGTGTTTCGGTAATCCTGGTTCAATCATGTCGAACGCGACGCGGTGCATATTTTCAACAATGCGAGCGGCACGGTACATGTATGCCAGTTCTTGATCGGATTTAACGGCGCGGCACCAGTTGACTAGTCCGGTTGCATCGAGAAGTTGAGCATTCGGTAGGTGCGTAGTGAGTGATTCGTAAGCGGTGGCGCTAAAGTAATAGTTATCTTTTTCTACGCCGATGCGACCACGATCCCAAAGGCGCGGAGCCAGTACGGCTTCGACCAGGAAATCCATCGGGTGTAACGGCGGGTTCATTACATAATGGTCTGGATAGTAGGTAATGTTTTCTGCCGACATATACGCAGTCCTGTATGCTCCGTTGGCATCTTGGCAGCGTCCAAACCAAACAGGTTCATCAGATGGACCAACAACGACACATTGTGGCACGTAAAAAGACCACCCATCATAGCCTGTCAGCCACGCCATGTTAGAAGGGTCATGAATGATAAGGACATCCAATTCTCTTTCTTCCATCGATTGCCGAACTTTCGTTAACCGATCCTGGAACTCATCCAGTGTAAAATGCAAAGCAACGCCTCTCATATTTTCTCCTTGTTAGAAATCCGACGCCTTATGGGCCTTCGGAGACGCTGAGGTATTTCTACCTTCTACCAGCTAGCCAGATCTGCGTTAAAAATGATTGCAATTTACCTCTGGGGTTGTATTTGGATTAAACGATGCTGTTTAACATGTTTGTTTAACCCATACATTTCATGTCAATCATTACAATTGTGGTTTATTTTTGTGCATTTCACCTCGTTTTGTGAGTTAAAGTTCGCCATTTGTTAAATGGAAGTTACAATGAGCGTTAAAAATGAATCAACTAAAATATTGTGTCATGACAATTTCTTTGAACCCGATCATTCGGCCAGGCACCGCTAAGTACATCTCCATTGGCAACTATCTTGTCGAATGTGTCCGCAGTGGTTATCTAAAACCGGGGACTCGATTACCCACACATCGTGAGTTTGCAGAGCAAATTGGCGTCAGCGTACAAACGGTGAGCCATGCATATGGTTATGCAGAGAAAAAAGGGGCGATCGAGTCTTGGGTTGGGAATGGTACTTTTGTCAAATCAGGTTTTGTGGATGAAAGTACGGACACGGAGTTCATGCTGACACAAGAGATGAAAGAAACGCCGGATGAAATTGATATGTCGATTGCACATCCAGTGGTGACCGATCGCCACATTACGCTTTTTAATCAGGCGTTAATGGAGATTGCTGGGCAAACAAACAATCGTGGTTTGATCAGTAAAGCAAAGCCGGTAACAGGTCAGCCTCATCATATTGAGTCAGGAGCACGATTTCTAAGTAGCCAAGGGCTGGATGTGGGTGCCGATCAAATATTACTCACAAATGGTGCATGCCATGGTTTAACGTTGGCTTTAAGCACAGTTGTTGAACACGGTGATTTAGTTGCTTGTGGTCACTTGGTTGATCATGGCTTGATCTCTCGCTCGAGAATGCTTGGATTTAAGTTGCAACCACTTGAAATGGATGAGTTTGGTATAACGCCGGATGCATTTGAATGGGCATGTAAACACAAACCAATCAAGGTATTGTGTTGCACACCGAGCATGGCTAACCCGACTAGTGCGCATATGGATGTTGAACGCCGAGAGGCGATAGCGAATATTGCGCAGAAATACGACATCTATGTCATTGAAGATGACGTGTATGGAGCACTAGAACCTAACCGTGTCCCACCCCTTGCCACATTGTTACCCGAACAAGCTTTCTATGTCACCAGTTTAACCAAAGTTGTAGCGCCAGGCATGCGCACTGGCTATCTGACGGTCCCACGTCATTTTTTGCAGCACGCGATTGGTCGTTTAGCGGCAACGAGTTGGTCCGCGACTCCATTACCATTTGAAGTCGCTCATTTGTGGATCGAGAACGGTACGTTAAATCGACTTATTCGCTTTCAAGTCAATGAGTTTGCTAAGCGACAGCGAATAGCAAAAGCCGCTTTAGAAGGGCATGTTTATAGCTCGCACCCGAATGGACAGCACATTTGGTTGAGACTACCCGAGCAGTGGAATAGCGATGACCTGGTTGCTTCGGCAAAGCGTTCAGGGGTGCAGATCACGGGATATAAACCGTTTGTTCTCGATACTAATCAACCAATGCCTTACGTGCGAATCAGCTTGGGAGCAGAAACAAACCGAGGCTACATCAAACACGGGTTATCTGTGATTGCTGAAATTCTCGATACCAACCCTCCCACCTCACACTTTTTGGTTTGAACGATAGGTTATTTATGCTTTTAACTGATGGGCTTAAACGTTTGTAACTGAGTTTTTTCTTGTCGCCATTGCCTTGGCGATTTTCCCGTCCAGCGACGAAAGTGGCGGCTGAAGACCGCAGTTTCTGCATAGCCCAGTTGCAACGCGATATCGGTAATACTCTGAATATTCTCACTTAAACGCTGCTCGGCGAAATCCTGACGCACTTGCTGCAATAGCTGTCGATAACTCGTGCCCTGCTGCTTTAGCTTGCTTTGCAGCATTCTCGGGTGTAAATCCAATGCTCTGGCGACACGCTCCACGCTGCATTCTCCAGTCGATAGCAAACGACCAATCATGTTTGCCGCTTGGTCACTGAGATTGTTTGGGTAACGGGTTTGCAGCTCTTTGAGGTGCTGTTGAAAATGGCGCTCTAGTGCGTCTTCATCTTGGTGGTTCTTAGCGTTAAGCAGAGTCGCTTTAAGTAGGATACCGTCAAACTTATCACCGAAACGCAGTTTGTTCTGCTGGGCAAACTTGCTTTTTTCTACTTCCAATGTTGCGTGTTGAGTCAAATGTAGCGCGAAGTGACTTGCTTCAATATCAAGCAGACTGGCAATAAACATCGCCAGATGCGACACACTGAGCTGCATCAACTGCGCGATACCTCGTTCGCTGTGCACATCAATATTGAGCGACAACCGTACCCAATCATCTTGTGGCGTCATGTTGAGAGTGACCCCTGACGAATGCAGATAGAGAAAATCATTCACCCGCGCCAAAGCTTCACCGACCGTTTGCGCCCGGGAAACCAGCATTGGCAAGTCTCCCAAGCTCTGTAGGTTTTGACGCTCGGCGAGCAACACGCCAAACAGCGGTTGCTGACAACGAGCAGCCGCTTCCTCCAGCAATTCAGCCAACCTTGGATAAGCGAGATAGGTATCGGGATCGCGAAATTGCGCCGCAGACAGCCCGGCGGCAGCCATGATCTCAACCGGATTCTGCCCTAGTTCGGAAACCAAGCTATCAAATTTATCGGCGGCGCCACTTCGTACGATATACATGTCTCGATTTTTAAATGTTAATAAGTTGTAAATCGCAATATATCAAATTTACTTCGCAAAAAGTCAAGTGAGTGCCAGTGAGTTGATCTAAGTTACATTTTGATAACAACAACGCATGGATGAGAAGCAGTATGGAACTTATCAATAAAACGGCCATTGTGACTGGGGCGGCTGGTGGAATTGGCCAAGCCATCATTGCAAAGCTGAGAGAGCAAGGAGCCAAAGTGCTTGCTGTCGATATTTCAGAACAATCACTGCAAATGTACACAAGTTTTGACTCAAAGCAGTTGGGAACCTTTGTCGCGGACGTCTCCGATTACCAACAAGTTGAAGCTATGGTGAAGTGCGCGGTCGAACAGTTTGGCTCGCTTGACATCATGGTCAACAACGCAGGCATTGGCGCGCCGAAACCTCTGCTTGACCACGACCCAATTGCCGATTTTGAGCCGATCTCAAAGGTCAACCAAAATGGTGTCTACTACGGCATTCTCGCCGCTGGGCGACAATTCCAAGCACAAGGCACACCGGGCGTAATTCTTAATACATCGTCGGTTTACGCACAAATGGCGTCTGAGATGACTTTTACCTACAACGTCAGCAAAGCAGCGGTCGACATGATGACCAAATGCGCTGCATTAGAACTGGCACCATTGGGTATTCGTGTTTGCGCCGTCGCTCCGGGACGAGTTGATACTCCGATGTTAAGGCAATACGAAGAGATTGGCCTATGGAACCACATCCGCAAAGAACAGATGCGTCAAAACTTCACACAACCAGAAGAGATTGCTGATGTGGTGGCGTTTCTGGTCAGCGAGAAAGCCAACTGTATCAACGGTTGTACCATCAGCGCATCTGACGGTTTCGAGAATTTTAAGTACCCACTCATGGGATAGGCGAGCACGCCCCATTACAGCAATAGCGAGGATGTAAGTTATGTCATTACCAGAAGTTATTCAGCATCAAGATTTCCTATTAACTCTTAATACTAATGAAGAGTCGATCATCGAAGACGCGTTACCGGGTGTGGATGTTTACCCGTTGTTTCTTGATCCAGAAAACGGGACTTGGGTGGTTCGCGCCAAATTCAAACCGGGTATCACTCTGCCTAAGCACTACCACACTGGTGTGGTGCATTTCTATACCCTGAGTGGCGCTTGGCACTACATCGAGTATCCAGACCAAGTCCAAACCGCTGGCAGCTACTTATATGAACCAGGTGGTTCGATTCATACCTTCCACTGCCCTGAAAGCTCAGGCGGTGCCGACGGTTTTATGGTGATCACTGGTGCAAACATTAACTTTGACGAAGAAGGTAACTTCATCAATATCATGGATGCGGGTTGGATTGAGCAGGTTGTTATTGCAACAGCGAAAGCACAAGGCTTCACCGCGCGCTACATCAAACCGGGTGCGATTGCTGGCCTGAGTGATGATCTTGCGGAGTAACCCCATGCAACAGATGAACAGTATTGTAATGCAGGATGGCCGAGTCCGCCTGCAGCAAGTCGAAATCCCCAAACCCGCTTCGGGACAAGTGTTGGTTCGCAGCCTTGCCTGTGGCATTTGTGGCTCCGACCTTCACATTACTCGACACGCGGATGAGGTATTTGATGTATTCCACCAGCTCGGGTTGATACCTGATGAATCCGGTGAGCACGCTCAAGTGATGTTGGGGCATGAGTTCTGCGCGGAAATTATCGAATACGGTGCCGATACGCAGCAAACGTTGTCCGTTGGTAGCCGAGTCACCTCAGTGCCGATGTTGCTCAGCCAAAATGGCGCGGGCGTTGGTGTTACTCCGGGTACTTATGGCGCTTACTCTGAGTACTTCCTGCTTGATGAAGCGTTATTGCTACCTGTCCCAGACGGAATGCCATCTGAGGCGGCGGCACTGACTGAACCACTGGCGGTCGGTTTGCACGCGGTCAATCGCAGTGAGATCGAGACGGAAGAAACAGCGCTGGTTGTCGGTTGCGGTCCTATAGGGCTGGCTGTGATCGCTGCACTGAAACAACGTGGCGTCAGCAATATTCTTGCGGTCGATCTTCAGGAAGAAAAGCTGCAACTTGCCAGCGAGTTTGGCGCAAATCGATTGATCAACCCGACCAAGGAAGACGAGATCGCCGTTGGTGAGCAGTACGCGATGAACTCACGTCTGGTCATTTATGAGTGTGTGGGTAAGCATACCTTGATTGACGATTTTATGCGCCGCGCTCCTGCCCGAGCGCGAATCGTCATCTCGGGTATCCATACTACACCCGCAATCATCAACTACGCGTACGCGACGGTAAAAGAGCTCGATTTGAGATTCTCTTACTACTACCAACCGCACGAGTTTGAGCAATGCCTACAAGCGATTGCCGAACATACGTTGCCTTGGCAGAAAATGCTCACCGCCAAAGTGGGAATCGACGGTGTCGAAGACGCATTTACACAGTTAATGACGCCAAATGATCACATCAAAGTGGTGATCGAACCTTGGCGCAGCGGCGCGTTAGAAGTGATTTAACTCTTAGCCAGCTTAAGCCAGCCAAAACCAATTTTAGTTTGGTGACAGCCCCAACCGTAGCAGCTAGGTTGGGGCTTTTTTTTGTTAGGCCTGTTCTGCGCATTCCTGTTGCAGAGCAGGGTAATCGGTGTAGCCTCGTTCGTTTCCGCCAAACAACGTTGAGCCATCGAGTTCTGCCAACGGATGGTGATGTTGCAAGCGAGAGACTAAGTCTGGGTTTGCTACGAATGGTCGTCCGAATGCGACAAGATCCGCGTAGCCTTTCTCTAACACTTCGTTTGCTCGTTGAGGATTGTAGCGACCTGCGACAATGATAGCGTTGCGAAAGCGCTTTCTAAGTTCGATTCGAAACGTCTCGGGAATCGTTGGTGCATCGGCCCAATCGGCCTCAGACAAGTGCAAGTAGGCAATGTCGCGCTCCTGTAGCTGTTTTGATGCTTCCAAGATTGTTGGCACGATATCTGGGCAGTCCATATCTTTAAACGTAATGAATGGTGCCAATCTCACTCCAACTCGATGCGCACCAACAGCGGCGATAACTGCATCCACCACTTCGATAAGAAAACGGATACGATTTTCTCGTGAACCGCCGTAGTTGTCTGTTCGATGGTTTGAGTTGGTTCTTAAGAACTGATCGATCAGATACCCATTCCCGCCGTGGATTTCTACACCATCAAAACCCGATTCAATAGCGCGTTTGGCTGCGTTCGCGAAATCACCGACAACTCGGTTGATATCCGCTTGTGTCATGGCGCGAGGCTCAACACAATCGACCATATTGCCGTTGCCTTGTTCATCTGCAATCCAAACTTGCGTCTCTACCGGAGCGAGCGCAGATGGCGCGATAGGCTGTTCACCATTTTGGAATGTTGGGTGAGACACTCTGCCCACATGCCATAGCTGACAAAACATCGCTGCGCCTTGTGATTTGACCGCTTGGGTCACACCCTGCCAGCCCGCCACTTGCGCATCGGTGTAAACGCCAGGGGTGAACGAATAGCCTTGAGAATCGTCCGAAATTTGTGTGGCTTCGGAAATGATCAGCCCGGCAGAAGCGCGCTGTTGATAATACGTTGCCATCATCTCATTCGGGATGTTGCCCGGCTGAGTGGTGCGTGCGCGAGTCATTGGTGCCATGACAATACGGTTTTGTAGTGACAAGGCTTTCAGTTGAGCTGGTTCAAACAGCTTATTTGATCTTTGTTGCATGTTGCGCTCCTTAGATAAGTACTGGCACGTTGGTCGCTTTACGAGCGGTTGCCATCCAATGAAGTACGGCTGGATCCCATTGCACTTCGGGAGCACTGAAAAAACCGCGTAGAATAGAGAACATAATGGCTTGGTCAACCAGTGACGTTTGCTTTTCTGAACTTAGGTTGAGCAAGGGTTTGGTTTGTTCTATCAAAGCGGCGACTTCTTTCGCAATCGCAGGTGTATCGTTAATCAAGGCTTCAAAATTTAACGCTTCGGTTTCTTTTTTTGCACGCCATGCTTGTTTAGCGGTTTCTGTTGCAAATTCCGGTAACGTCATGTTTGACCAACGCGGATACCCGACTTTTTGTAGCGGTAAAAACGCTTGTTTTTGCCAGTCTAAAACCGGCGCTGAGGGTTGGCTGCTTTCATTGGAAGATGCCAATTCAAGGAAGTAGTTGATGATGTCTAAGCTTTCCGCCATCGCTTCACCATCGTCTTTGATCAAAAGAGGAACTTGTTTTGCGCCGATGATGTTTGTGGTGGTGCTCTCGTCGTCATAAGCAATGTTGATGACGTCGAGCTGAATATTCAGCATGCCAGCGACAAAACGGACGCGGGCGCTAAAGGGGCAATGTTCATAAATGTACAGTCTCATTTTTTGTTTCCTATTCTCTTGGCTGGGTAGGGCGTGTTGTTGTGCGTTGAACAGCGTTACGGCGTTTAACTTTGCCCTGTCACATAACGTTCTGGGTCTAAACAATGTCGATAGGGTCAGTATATGGATTCGACTTAATTTGATAATTGGGTTATATCTGAATTGATTATTCAGTTTTTCCAAATAATAAGGGCGCGAAGGTGGATAAGTTTTCGGATATGACGTTGTTTGTCAGCATCGTTAAACATCAAGGTCTGGCAGCGGCGGGAAGGGAGTTAGGTTTGTCTCCGGCGACGGTAACGGCAAGGCTGCAAGCGATAGAAGAACGCTATGGCGTAAAGCTGCTCAACCGAAGCACACGCCACGTATCACTCACGGACGCAGGGGCAATGTACCATCAAGCTTGTCTGAACATCATTGATAGCGTGAAAGAGACGGAAAACTTGCTGCAAACGGGTATTTCGGAAGTGCGCGGAACGTTGAAAATTTCAGCTCCACGAGATATTGGCAAACAAATTATTTCGCCGATGGTGTCGGCTTTTTCTGAGCAATATCCGGATGTGACGCCTTATCTTTATCTTAATGACAATTTATCGAACTTGGCTGAATCGGGGCTCGATTTAGTGATTCGTTACGGTGAGTTAGCGGACAGTAATCTCATTTCGCGCAAGCTAGCATCGAGTCAACGTGTGCTGTGCGCGTCACCTGATTATTTGTCGAAGCAAGGTGTCCCAAACTGTCCTCAAGATCTCGCGGACCATCGCTGCTTAGCCATGGTCCGCAGCAATGAAGAATTAAAAACGTGGCACTTTAAAGATGAAGAGTCTCACCAATCGATCACGGTCACGCCAAAGCGATTTTCTGATGATGGTGAAGTGATTCGACAATGGGCGTTGGACGGTGCGGGGATTGCGCTGAAATCGATTTTAGATATTCAGCAAGACCTCAAACAACAACGTTTAGTAACGGTTTTGGATGGGTATATGAAAAACTTCAGCGCCTTCTCGCAAGGCGCTGAAGCGGATCTGCATGTCATTTATCAAAGCCGTCAATATCAACCGAAAAGAGTTCGCCTGTTTTTGGACTTTCTAGTTGAGCAATTTAGCGCGCTGAGTGATACCAGCAATCAGATCTAGATGCGATTCCGAGGTTTCTCGGCGGTGGCGATAAATCCCGACGGTGCCAGGGTTTGGTTCGTTTTCCATGGTTAAGCATCGTAAGCCAAAAGATTCCAAATATGGTTGCAGATGGCGGGTATAAGACATCACCGCGACGCTTTCTTTCAGTACATCAATACTGGCGAGCAGAGAATCCACTTCGTAAGTCGGTCTGTCATCCAGTTGCTGCCTTTCGCGTTCATTTTGTTTCGGGATTGGGTTATCGATGACGTGAGCGAATTTCTTAGCGTCATAAGTGACCGAAAGAGCAGGGTATTCGTGCAGCATCTCTTCGGTGACGGTTTTACCTAGCAGTGGATGGTTTGGGGAAACAAAATAGGCATCAACCGTTTGAAATAACGGAATAAACGTAACATCGCATTTAGACGATAAGCCGACAATCTCGTGGCCGATGAAGAATTCAATCTGTTCGTTGATTAATGAATCCATCAAGCCTAAGTGGTTGCCAAATTCGACGTGTGTAGATGCCGATGGCTGCTTGGTCAGATGTTCATTGAGTGCTTGTTTGACGAACAGCGGCCACCACGCATCGCCAGTACCCATTTTAATTTTTCCGACTTGGTACTGTTTCCGTTCATCAATGCTTTGCATCATTTGGTTGTATTCATGCTGCATCGCGTTGCTATGGCGATAGAGGATGCGCCCGTATTCGGTCAACACCATGCCATTAGGGTGACGTTCAAACAGCGTCACGCCGAGATTCTCTTCCAGCTTCTTTAAATTGCTTGTTACCGTTGGCTGGCTTAACCCTGCCATTCTTGCTGCAGCGCTGATGCTTTGGCAGCGTGCAACCAGTAAAAATTGCTGCAGAGATTTGTCCATTTTCTTTCCCCTCTAAGAACGAGGTGTATTTTGCACAATTTCATTTATAAATCACAAATCTGTAATCTCATTTGATTGAAATTATGCGCATTTCATAGATCTACATCACTGTTGGGGTCTGACGTATAGATGTTATCTATAGCTCGCTCCTGACTTCCTATTTTCTCCTCAAAAAGGTGTTCTTTAGACTGTCGCCAAAACAACAATCTAAGGGATGAACATGAAACCGAGTTTTATTGCGCTTGCTGTCGCGTCTTGTATTGGTCTTGCTGGATGTGGGTCAGATTCCTCTGATGCGCCAGTGTCAGTCGACAAACCAATTATTTCAGCCGACTTATATTTACGTGGTTTAAATGGGGATTGGGGCACGGCAGAGCATGCCAAGCTAAACTATTTGGGTAATAACGAGTACGAAACCGTACTGCGCGTCGCTCGAGGTAGCAATCAGTTCAAGATTGCTGATCCGGGTTGGCAGATCCAATACACCTATTTTGAGGAGCCCGCGGCGTTCGATAAAGCTCAAGAGTACCTGCCAAAACCAGACACGAATGAAGCGTGTATGAACGATGATTGCAACTCTGAGATCACGTTTGAAGACAAAGGGTATTACAAGTTTTCTGTGAGCTTTGCCGATGAAAGTCGCGCGACAATGACTGTGACGAAAGCAACGCAAGAAGAAGCGGAAAAATACTACTCTGATGCGATTCTCGACCCTGCAATGGTGCATGAAGGGCATCAGAATAAAGAAGTGAAACTGTTCGCCAATTACGATGACTCGAGTGATAGCGTGATTTTCTCGGTGAAAGATCCTAAAGCTGAGCTGCGTGAATTTGGTATTTCAACGACGACAGAATTGCGTGATGCGCTCGACCAAGGCTTAGTGATTAATGAACAAACAGGGCCGCGAGTGGTGTCGGGCGATGTCGCGTTTGACGCGTTGTTTGCGTTGACGATGAAAGAGCTAGACCAGCTTGCTGTTTCTGAAATCAAAGACGGCAATTACAACTACAACAACCCAATCAAAGCGGAAGTTTTTGAGACGGGCGCGAAGTGGCATTACGTGTGGACGCGTGATTTGGCGTACGCAGCAGACCTTTCGCTTGCATTGATGAATCCAACTCGCGTGCAAAATGGTTTGAATTTCAAATTGTCTGCTTTCCGCGACACGACCGATCAGCAATATGATGGCGAGCAGATTGTGCAAGATACGGGCACTGGCGGCAGCTGGCCAATCAGTACCGACCGCACGACTTGGGCGCTTGGTGCAGAACGCTTACTTTCGGCATTGGATGGAGAAGAGTACAACCAGTTTGCTGAGCGCGCATATAACGCTATCAGTAATACACTTGAAGCCGATCGCCTGGCGGCTTTTGATGCGAAATCCGGTTTATACACTGGTGAGCAATCATTCCTCGATTGGCGTGAGCAAACTTACTCAACGTGGACGCCAAACGATGTCAATGCGATTGGTAGCAGCAAAGCGTTATCGACAAACGTGGTTCACTACCGCGCGATTCAGCTCGCGGCTAAGTTGGCAGAGAAGTACGATTCAACCAACGCGGTCAAATACACCGATTGGGCTGAGCAGTTAAAAACCGCTATCAACGAGCAGTTTTGGAATGCCGAACGCGGTATGTACGTAAGTTATTTGTTTGATAATGGCAAAGACATCGCGGTCGACAAATACGACATGTTGGGCGAAGCACTGGCGATCATCAGTGGTGTGGCAAGTGATGCGCAGTCGAAACAAATCATGGCCAACTACCCACACAGTGAGTTTGGTGTGCCGGTTTACTTCCCTCAACAACCGGACGTGCCTGTGTACCATAACCGCGCAATTTGGCCATTTGTTACCGCGTACAGTTTGCGCGCCGCGCATCAAACACAAAACGTGGCAGCGGCGAACAATGCCATTCAATCGTTGGTTCGTGGTACGGCAACCAATTTATCCAACATGGAAAACTTAGAGTGGCTTTCTGGTAAGTCATTCATCATCCATAGTGATCATGGCGAAGATCCGAGCTTGGATGGCCCAGTGATTAACTCTCAGCGTCAGCTTTGGTCTGTGGGTGGCTACTTGAACATGGTGGTAGAGACGCTATTCGGCATCCATACCGAAACAGGTAAGTTGGAAGTGAAGCCATTTATCACAAGTTGGGTGCGCAATAAGTTGTTGGCTCAGTCTGAACAAATCAAGTTGGAAAACTTTGCCTTCAAAGGAAAGAACTACTCGGTAACCATTGATTTGCCTGAAGTAAGCAAAGATGAAACGGGCTACTACCCAGTTGAAAATGTCACAATGGACGAAGAGGGGCATTTCCACGTGACACTGGGCGCGCTAGTGAACGTAGATAGCAGCATTACTTTAGTTTCTGGTGTGAAACCGTATGTGAGTGAAGATAGCCGCGTTTATTCTCCGCAAGAGCCAAAACTGGTAGTAAAAAGCGTTGATAATTCGGTTTCGATTGACGTGACGAGCAAGTACAACGTGAACTTGTATCGCAATGGCGAGCTGATTCAAAAGAACGTGGTTGCCCAATCTTATTCCGATACGCCAACAGGTTTTGCTTGTTATTTGGCTGAAAGCATTAACGATAAAGGCTTCCGTTCTAACCCAAGCCAACCTGTTTGTGTCGGTGAAGAGATCCGCATCAAACTTGATGGCGAATATCAGCCACTCAAAGACAATGTCTCAGTGGTTACGGTGAGCAAAGACAGTGGCATCGTAAAAGGTGCAGAGTCGTTTACAGCTCCTGTAACGGGCACTTACCAGTTCGATGCTTGGTACAACAATAACCTAGGGCAACTCAATACTGGCATCACGAACACCGTGAAATTGTTAGAGGTATTGGATGATGCAGGTAGAGTGGTTGGTCAAGGTTACTTGCAGATGGGCCATATTGGTGAAAACCAAGGTATGCGTTACTCAACGCCAATTGAAGTGACTTTGGAGCAGGGGAAAACCTATCAGATCGCGCTGAAGGACCACTTCAATATGAGTTACCTCACATCGAATGAAACCTACATCTACGCTGGTGGTATTGAGGGTGAAAAGAACGAAGCGCAAATCGCTGATATTCGAATCACACCTTTAATGTAGGCTGTTTTAACAAAGCAGTGTTCTAGAAAACTGTGTTCTAAGAAAAACAAAGCCGCTGAGATTATCAGCGGCTTTGTTGTATTTGCTATCGGTGGCCGTTTACAGATTAGTTTGCAGCCTGCGGACGAGGTTTACGGCGCTGACCTGACGGTTTGTTTCCTGCAGGCTTAGCATTGTTTGGCTTGCGGTTACCAGACGGTTTACCAGCGTTGCCACTCTTATTACCGTTTGGTTTATTTCCACTCGGTTTATTGTCATTTGGCTTGTTGCCGTTAGGTTTGCGGTCATCTGGTTTACTGTTTGCACGACTTTGGCCTTCACGGTTGCCTTTAGGCTTGCCTGCACCGCCTTGGTTGGTGCTGTTTTTGTTGCCGTTGCTACCACCGTTGAAGCGACGTTTAGGTTTGTTTGCACCATTGCCTGCTTTCTTTTCGGTTGCTGGAGCGTTTTCACCCGAAGCATTTGGCGCTTTTGGTTTTTTCGGCTTCTTAGGTTTTTTCGGTTTGATTGGGCGAGTATCCAGTTTAGATTCTGGCACCACATTGGTTGGCGCAAAACCTTCCAACTCTTTACGTGGTAGTACTTCTTGAATCAAACGTTCAATCGCAAACAACTCAGATGCTTCTAGCGCGCACACTAGTGAAATCGCTTTACCTACTTCGCCCGCACGGCCAGTACGACCAATACGGTGAACGTAGTCTTCCGCCACTTTAGGTAGCTCAAAGTTCACCACTTGCGGCAATTGAGGAATATCGATACCGCGTGCAGCAATGTCCGTCGCGACTAACACACGAGTTTCACCCGATTTAAAATCCGCCAGTGCTTTGGTACGCGCGCCTTGGCTCTTGTTACCGTGGATGGCAGCAGCAGGTAGGTTTTGTTCGATCAGGAACTTCGCTAGACGGTTTGCTCCGTGTTTTGTTTTCGTAAACACCAGCACTTGCTTCCAATCGCCGTCTTTGATCAATTTAACCAACATCGGAGCTTTCTTCTTCACGTCTGCTGGGTAGATGCTTTGCTCAACCGTTCTCGCCGTCGAGTTCGCCGGGTTCACTGAAATCTCAACCGGGTTGTTCACCAAGCCTTTCGCAAGGTCGCGGATTTCATCCGAGAAAGTTGCCGAGAAAAGTAGGTTCTGACGCTGTTTTGGTAGCAGAGCTAGGATCTTACGAATGTCACGGATAAAGCCCATATCCAACATACGGTCTGCTTCATCCAGCACCAGAACTTCTAGTTGGTCGAACTTCACTGCATTTTGGTTGTACAAATCCATCAGGCGGCCTGGTGTCGCAACCAACACATCCGCACCTTTGCGAAGACGCAGCATTTGCGGGTTGATCTTCACGCCACCAAAAACAACCGCACTGCTTAGTGGAAGATGACGGCCGTACATAAACACGTTTTCTTGCACCTGAGCCGCAAGTTCACGCGTTGGCGTCAGGATAAGTGCACGAACTTGGTTAGCACGAACGCGAGGGCCGTTCGATAAACGCTCAAGAATCGGTAGCGTAAAGCCTGCTGTTTTACCTGTACCAGTCTGCGCTGCTGCCATTACGTCTTTCCCTTCCAAAATAGCAGGAATTGCTTTTGCCTGAATTGGCGAAGGGGTGTCGTAGCCTTTCTCTTGAATAGCTTTAAGGATTGGAGCAGATAGACCTAACGAGGTAAAACCCATATGTATGATTCTCAATTGTAGAGTTAGATAACAACGCGCCGAAAATAAATCGGTGCGAAAAGTGCGACATTCTGAGGCTTTTACGCGCAGGCTTCAACTAATTCCGTCATGGATAAATATTTGAACTGGATCTCATTTATTTTTGGCAGGCAAAACTGATAACTGGTTTGATCGATCGATTGAATGGTTTTACGTTGGCGATGCCCATTCTTACATCGTTATCACGGCATGCAGTTTGAGTTTATCGAATGCTTTTCGGAGCAAGGGGGCGCTTGATCCTTTCATTACTCCGCTTTTGCATGCATTAAAAACGCGCTAGTTAATTGCTGAAAGAGTGAATCTACCGACGGACGGTCGGATATATGATGGAAGAGCGGTGTGTGGACATCACCACGAATATCATCGCTGTGACCGCAAAGCTGATTACACATTCGTACTGGTTCGACAATCTTCTCGACGTCGGCATCAATCAGAATGCATGCTTGTGACAATACCACTTGTCCGCCGCCTTTTTTAAGTAAAACACGCTGCGCGGTTCCCACGACTTTTTGCCCGCCAATGTTGAGGTTGTACTCGCCATCGCAGTAGGAATAAGGCGTAGCATGAACATCCACTTTCACGCCGAGCTGTTTAAAGAAAACCGTTAATATCGCACATAAATCGAGATACGCTTTTTTGATGTTGTAAGGCTCGCCTTCTGGCCAGTGGTAAATGTGGGATAGATTGATAATACCTGGCACCTGAGGGACTGGGGCACCACCGGTTTTACGAGAAAAGAGCTTCCAGCCAGACGTATTTAACGCATGTTCTAACTCATTAGACACTGGCCATTTCTTACCCACGGGAAGCACGAGCGTTGGACTTTTTACTTGCCAAAGCAATAGCACTTGCGAGAGTTGGTTGGACTGAACTTGTTTAATGAGCTCATCTTCTTTGTCAAATGCATCAGCGACTTCCGTAGCTGTGTAGCGAATTAGCTTATTTTTAGCAACCAAACTCTATCCCTCGCGGCTATTTAATCATTACTGTTGTATCTCAGATACAGCTTTATTGCTAGGTTTGAGTGATTAGGTTTTTGCTCGCTAGTTGCATGATCACCTTTTGAGTCTTTCCCGTTGTCCATTAAGTTTGCTTGAACACGCGATAAAAAGTTTTTGCTAGTCATCACATCAGCCATTCATAAAATCTGCCATCTATGAAAATTTTTGGCGATATAAGTATGAAAAAGCGAGTGATGACTCTCGCGTTAGCGGCATCATTAACGGGATGTGTGACGTTCCCAACTCAAGAATCTGAGCAAGTACAGGTGCTTTGGGACAATGTGAATGCGATTGAAAACTGTGAACTAATGGGTACCGTGATCGGCTCAGAAGGACACTTTTACGACTATTGGCTTCACGCCGATAAAGACATGGTTTGGGGTACGTTAAACCAAATGCGCCTCAAGGCGGCAGATTTAGGCGCAGATACCTTGTACTTATATCAACCGTTGAGCTTTTCTACGTCAGTGACGATGTTTGCAAATGCTTACAAGTGCAAACAGTAGCTATTGGCTTGATCATAATTGAAAGACAGGCGCTGCTCGCCTGTCTTTGATGCGCTCTACAAATACTGGAGACTTTGCGTTAATTGACGTTTGCTGTCGCCACCGCTGATGTATCAGAAAACGACAACGTAAAGTCTCGCTCGGTATTAAGTACTTTGGCTGGAAACTCTAAGCTCAACTGTGTATGTGGCGCGACTTCTGAAGCAATGCTAGTAACGAATTTTCGGGTTTCTCCAGGAGAGATCGATATGTCACTTCCACCTTGTGATGAGAGCTCAGCGATACCCATTGTTTCAAGTGTGTTACCTGCAGTATCCGCCAGGTGTAGTAAAGATTCTGACTTGTAGATTAATTCTCCACTTTCTGTGCGATAGGCATTAAACGTGTTGAAATTTGGTTGTAATGATCCTTGTGATCCAATGTTAGTAACGGAAAATGTCACATTAGCGCCATCAAAGTTCTCGACTCTTACGAGTACGTTACCGTCTTGGTAACGAGCGGCTGCTGCCGCGGTTGCTTGTTGTTTCTGCCGCTGTTTCTCTTTTTCAATGTCGCTTAACTGTTTCTGCTCATTAGCGATTCGATTCTTTGCCATGGAGTACGACTGATCGACCATTGCTATTAAAGCGGGGATTGAATACAAAGTGAGGCCTTCCAAATGGTCAAAGTCGATTTTGGCATGTTGAGTACGTTTATGATTAGAAAATTGGCAGTAACCATCAATCAAACTGATGAAAGCCACTTCAAAAGTGCCCTGTAATCGGCTTACTTCCTGTGCTGCTTTCTCTAGATTTGAGCGGACTTTCCGAATCTCTTCCAAACTCTTTTGTGAAAGACGACCGTTTGGCGATACGTCGTTAGAAACCGAAACCAGTTCTTCGGTCACAAATGGATTGTTTTCGGCTGGAATCACCGTAGTGATACGGTTGGATTTGGTGATGTCTTCGCCCAATAAAACCATCATTTTTTGCGATGCGGCGGTTGTGTTGCCCGCTAATACGTCACTACAGTTTGGCGACGTATTGGCATACACGGCGAATGCGGTAAAAAGTGAAAGTGTAACGGACCAGCCGATGGTGACGAGTCCTGTCGTGGTTCGAGTGTTCATCCTGATAACCCCTCTGTCATTTGGTGCGATTCACTGACGTAATTGCCAATCAAGCGACTGGCTCGCGACATTCAGAATGGTTTTGGTCAATCCTTCGTAGTGGGTATGCCCGCAGATGCTTTCTAGTCGTTTTCTCAATCGCTAAGCCACGACTGAGTAAAGTGTCTGAAATTGAGAGCATTAATGCTGCGAAGTTGATGTCTTTTGTCTGAAAGATAGACGTAACTTTTCTAACCATCAAATACGTGATTAGGTTCTCATTTTTATATGAGTGATAGGATCAAGAGAAAACAGGCACTTACTGTAGAGAGTTGATTTGAAGGAAAAATATAAATTTTTTGGGGAACTTTTTTGATGCTGCCTTTGAGACTTATTTTGAATCTCAAAGGCAGGTTCTTACACTCGCGCTCAATTACA
This sequence comes from Vibrio sp. Vb2880, assembly GCF_033337975.1. NCBI lineage: Bacteria > Pseudomonadati > Pseudomonadota > Gammaproteobacteria > Vibrionales > Vibrionaceae > Vibrio > Vibrio sp. Vb2880. The sequence continues at coordinate 191,367 of NZ_JAWORT010000002.1, read as the reverse complement.
ACGTGTTGAGGACATCCGCGAGTCGAGAGACAGCTGTCGTCAGTTCTTCTGGTGTAGCATTGGTAAAGTTAAGACGTAGAGCGGCTTTTACCTTTGAACCTTCTGGATAAAAGACCGGGCTCGGCACTACAGCAACCCAGTTTGCGAGAAGGTTTTTCGCCAGTTCGAAGGTGTCGCATTCTGGAATTTCGACCCAAACGAACATACCACCATCGACGGGTTTGAGTACGCAACTTTCTGGCAGCTGTTTTTGCAGTTCAGCAAACATGACATCGTAACGTGATTTGTAAAGCGCACAGATGGTTGAAATGTGCGTTTCGAAGTTGTCATGTTGCAGCAGGCCATGCAGCAAAGCTTGCATAGGAATACTAGAGTGCAGATCGGCACCTTGTTTAATTTTGATAAGTGGCTCAAGGTAGCTGCTTTTGCCCGTAACTACACCAATACGCAAGCCTGGTGAAGCTATTTTGGAGAAAGAGCGCAATACGATGGAGTGCTGTGGGCAGAAGTCCGAAACCAGTGGAAGCGCTTCACCAGAAAAACGCAGCTCGCGGTATGGTGCGTCTTCAATGAACGCCACGTCGTATTGTATACAAAGCTCGGCAACTTTTTGGCGAGTCTCTAGCGCCCAGCATACGCCCGTTGGGTTGTGAAAATCGGGTACGGCGTAGAACATTTTTGGTTGCTGCGTGGCAAAGCATTGTTCGAGTTCTTCAAGGTTTGGGCCACACTCGGTTTGTGAAACGGTCACGATGTTGGCTTGCACTAGACCGAATACTTGCATAGCACCAAGGTAGCTCGGTGCTTCCATCACCACTTTATCGCCCGGGTTCACGTACGCACGCGCAATCAAATCTAGCCCTTGCTGAGAGCCCGTTGTGATCATCGCCAAATGAGATTCTGGCAGCTGGTAATAATCGGTCAAAAAGTTAAGTAGCGGGGCGTAGCCTGCTGTTGCGCCATATTGAAACACCTCTGGCATATTAGCGAGGTTTTCGAGAGTCGGTTTCATTAAGTCGATCGGGAAGGTTTTTTCGTCCGGCAAGCCACCTGCAAGAGAAATAACGTTCTTATCGCTCGCTGCTGCGAGGATCTCTCGGATGTAGGATGACTTAGTTTGTTGTAATGACTGTGCGATTTCCATGTGCTGTGCTTCTCGTAATTGTCTTTTTTATGTCAGAAATAGTATAGGTAAATTGCCAAGCTTGGTGTGTCCATTTATGCTGTTAAACATGTCTGTTTATGCTATTTAAGCGAAAGTTTACTCCGTGAGCCATCAACAAGTTTCCAGAATCAATGACGTGCTGTTTTACATTCACCAGGACATTAGCAGAGATTTATCGGCTAAAGAGCTAGCAGATGTAGCAGCCTATTCTGAACAGCACTTCCATCGTATTTTTAAAGATGTGGTAGGGGAGTCTGTCCATCAATATATCCGTCGCACAAGAATGGAATACGCCGCCAATCAACTGATGTTTGATACCAGCTCGTCGGTGTTAGACATTGCTAACAAGTGCGGCTTTAGCTCGGTATCTTCTTTTAGCCGAGCATTTAAAGCAACGTTCGCTATGTCTCCTGGCGCGTGGCGAAAGCATGATTTACAAGTCGCAGAAAAGCCGTATCTAAAAGATCCGGAAGTGGCTGCGGGTTATCATCGGGTTGCTAAACGCGAGTTGCCAGAACCTAAAATTATGGAGGTTCCACAACGCTTTGCGGCTTATGTGCGGCATGAGGGTTATAGCCGTTCCATTCGTAATGCGTGGCTGATTTTGAAGGCGTGGGCAAGCTCTGAGAATCGGGACTTTTCGGTTCAATACGGTTTGCATCACTCCAACCCCGCTTGGGTTGAGCTCGATAAGTGTCGCTATGTGGCTTGTATGGCGATTGATAAGCCGCTTAAAGTACGCGGTGTCGTGAATCAAATGACGATTCCGGGTGGTTTGCATGCTGTTTTTCGCTTAACAGGGGTATATGGAGAGCTTCTTCCTCAATTGAGTATGGTGTTAGAAAAGTGGTTGCCGAATTCAGGCTTTAAGCAGCGTTCTACTCCCGCTTATGTTCACTATCATAAAAACCATTTCCTTAGCCATGATGAGGCGTTTGAGCTGGACTTCTATCTGCCCATCAGTTTTTTCTAACTGGAGTATTTATTTACTATCCGTAAGGAAGAAAATGCTAAGCTCTATATGGTGATTTTTTACAAATAATTGAAAATTAAATGAACATCGATCATGTAAAGCTATTTGTCCGTTTGGCTTCGACACACAACATCAGCATGGCTGGTCAGGAGCTTGGACTTTCTCCTGCTGTCGCTAGTGCGCACATCAACAAACTTGAGGACAGCTTAGGAGTTCGTTTAGTTCATCGCACCACACGCAAAGTTTCCTTAACTGAAGAAGGGCAGGCTTTTTTACCTCACGCGGAGGAGGTCCTTGCAACAGTGGAGGCAGCAAGGGGAGCTGTTGGCTCAGGGCAGAGTGCGCCAACGGGAGTATTACGTATAACCGCCTCTGCAACTTTTGGTCGCTTGCATATTGTGCCCGCATTAAAAGGTTTTATGGCGCGTTACCCAGGGTTAACCGTGGACTGCCGATTTTCTGATTCCATTATTGATCTGGTTGAGGGAGGTTTCGATGTCGCCATTCGTGTCGCTGAGTTGAAAGATTCTTCATTGGTCGCAAGAAAGCTTGCGCCAGATCGTCGTATTATCGTTGCATCACCAGATTATATTGAACAATTTGGGAGACCTAACAAGCCCCAAGACTTGACGAATCATCAATGTATTAACTTAGTTGGAATGAATAATTGGTCATTCAATACAAAAGATGGAATGGTCAATGTAAGAACTTCTGGTCGTTTTAAAACTGATAATGGTGATGCGATGAGAGACGCGACGGTAAACGGGTTAGGTATTTCTATCAACTCAGTTTGGAGTGTTTATCAAGAATTACAAAGTGGTCAGCTAGTGGAAGTACTCGAAGATCACCCTTTAGCGATGGATGCTGGGATTTGGGCTGTGTACCCAAGCTCTCGTTTAATTGCGCCTAAGGTGCGTGCCTTTATTGATTACTTTGCTGAATACTATGGCACGCCACCTTATTGGGAAGAGGTTTAAAAGTCACAAAGACCATAATCCGTGCTCAGTTGGAATAGCAAAAAAAGCAGACCCATGCAGGGTCTGCAGTGTTAGAGAGATTAAAAGTCTGCGTTTGTATCGGTACCAACAAAGACGCTAATTCCGCTGGTAGATTGATAAATGCTAAAGGTTTCACCTGCAACAATACCATCTACAGAATCGTCATTTGCGGTACAGGTATAGCCGACGGAGTACGTACCGGGCTCTACAAAGCCAAATTCATATTCGTAATTTGCTTCATCAATGTCTTCCACTACGTTCGCCGCTGCGATTGGCATTATTTGGCCTTCTGCGCCTGCAAATGGCCCCATGTTCTCTTCGGCGATATTTCCTTCATATAGGTAGACCGCGTGTGCATACCCATTTGCGCTTGGGGTATCCGTTTCGCAGTTTTGGTAGGTCAATGTTGCGATATCTCCCTGAATTTCACCCGTTGTAACCGTGTTAATTAAAGTGACTGAGGTGCGCTGAATACTGTAACCCTCGTTTTGCCCAGTTCCGTCTTTTAAGCCACGGCGCAGATCAAATTCAACTACGAACTCATTATTGTCAGGGTTGACTGCAAAGGTGTTGTTAAAGAACAGTACTCCAGAGTCAGGATCCTTTCCGACACCTTGTGGGCAAGCACCATCACCTTTTACGGTCAGTGGTATTTGATTGCCGGTCGCTTCATCAACAACATAGGATGGATAATCCGGATGATCGCCATCATTCGCAAACACGCAGAGTTTGTAATTGCCAGTGGGTATCAGCTCATCGTCCACTAACTCTTGAGCGTTACTGCCCTGGAAGTCGAGTAAGTTAACGCTTAATGGTATTGGATCTTCGTTATCGAGCAGAGGATTACCATTTTCGTCAACGAAATTTCCGTCTTCGTCGGTTTTATACACATCGAAAACTTGTGGTGTACCACCATCCAAAGGGAGAAATGCCACTTTGTTGTATGCGATAACCACTTCTGATACGTCATCAATAGGGGCATCTGATACAGACAAGGTAACCGGAGTCATTGTGCTGACAGAGTCACTGTCTGAATTACAGCCAATCAACGCAACTGTTATTGACGCACTGATCAAGCCAATTTTCATGCTGTTCATTTAGATGTACCTTTTTATGAGAAGTGTATTAAATGTAGTCGATTATTGATAAAACACAGAATAATAACGAGCGGAGTCGCGCGGTTAAAAAGAGTGATAAACCATGACTAAGAAGTTCAGTAAAAGTGTGCTCAAATCGACGATATTGTGCTATTTGAAGTGCTATGGTTAGAAATGTGTCGCTCAAAAAATGAGCGGATAAATACATCAACAACTCTAGCCAAGAGGTCTCTATGTTAGGTGAAAATCACTCATTAACTCATGAATTCCCAGAACATTTGGATACCATTACTCAGCTTACCGAAAACGATGCATCATTTGCTGAAACCGTTAAGAACTACAATGCTTTAGATAAGGAAATCCGCGTACTAGAACTTCAAGGAAGCCCGATTGATGATCACGAAATGAACGTGTTAAAACATAACCGGGCTGAGCTCAAAGACTGGCTCCACTCGCGAATAATGGGTTCTTAGTGACGAAATGATCATCGGCTCGTAAATAGCGGGCCGATTTTAGTTCCAATGGACGATGCCAAGTGTGCAAACATTAGGAGTGCTGAGCAGGAGCTTGGAGCGGCAGGTGACCAGTTTTTACCCAAATGATCGTTTCTTGCTCTACAAAAGGAAAATGCTCGCTCATATGTGGGCTTCGGATCCAAGAGAGAGCGGGATAGGTACCTAGCTCGTCTCTAAACTCGCCTGACAATACGAAAATTTCTTCACCACCAAAGTGACGGTGTGGTTGAAACTTCTCACCTTTTGGCCATTTAACCAACGCGACATGTTCGTGCTCAAAATGATGCAGAGGCATGACTTGCAACCCACCGACACCACTCTGCCAGCTCGCTTGGTTTGTATTAATGCGAACTGTTTCAAGATCCTCAGATTCGAACTGATTTAGTTTAACTAAAATCACACAGCCTTCTTTGCTAAATGGTGCGTGTTGACTTCCTGGAGGGTTACGAAGGTAAGTGCCGGCAGGGTAGTCACCGTATTCGTCAGAGAATACCCCCTCGAGCACCAATATTTCTTCTCCTTGAGGGTGAGGATGAGTCGAAAACTGCGAATTTGGCTCGTATTTAACAACGCTGGTGGTATGCCCTGATTCTTTGGCTTCTCGTTCCAAAGGTTTGCGCCACACACCTTTGGAAGGGCTGGCGATCCATTCCTGTTGAGCAGTATCTATCACGATTCTTTTTGAAAAATCCATATTCAACATATTGAAATTCCGTTACTTATTTAATTACTAATTCTCATTAGTATACGTTTAAAAAACATCAATTGATTCATTTGTTGATAGCCTAATTCATGGATTGAGTACGAACATGAAATCGGAGCCTAATTTAAATTTCTGCTTGTGTAATGAGAATTGTTATATTATAACATCGCGAAATTAAATGTTATAACATAACAAAAAGGAAAAAGTAGTGAATAAGAAATTGGTGTCTCTCGTGATCGGTAGCATTTTTGCATCCCCTGTTTTTGCCGACACACTATCGAACCCACAGATTGGTGTTGTTGTTGATGGCTACTACCAAGATGGCCAACGTCATAATTCTGAGCGCGAAGAAGGCTTTGGTCTAGGCCATACGGAATTAAACTTCTCATCGAATATCGACGACAAGTTTCACGGTGCGTTGACCGCTGTTCTTGAAAGTCATGGCGATGAGACAGAATTAGAGCTTGAAGAAGCATTCATCGAAACTTTGGCATTGCCATATGGTGTAAACGTGCGCGCTGGCCGATTCCTATCTGACTTTGGCTACCTGAATAACCAACACATGCACACCGATAGCTTTGTTGAGCGTCCAATTGCTTATCGTACTTTCCTTGGCTCGCACTACTACGATGATGGTGTACGTGCAAACATCGTGTTGCCAACCGACCTTTACGTAAAATTTGGTGTAGAAGCGCTTAGTGGTAGCAAAATGTCTTCTGTCGAAGATGGTTCTGAAGTTGGCGTGTACACCACGACGCTGAAGCTTGGGAATGACTTCTCCGAATCTTCAAGTTGGCAGTTTGGTTTAAGTTACCTGCGCAACGAAAACGGCAAGGTTAAAGAGTTCGAAGATCACGACCACGGTCATGAAGAAGAGCATGATCACGATCACCATCATGGCGCAGCAGTGACAGGTGCGAACCTTTACGGGGCTGATTTTGTTTGGAAATGGGCACCAGACGGTAATTACAAATACAGCAACTTCACGCTATCGGCTGAATACATGCTGCTAGACGGTGTGGTAGACAGCAAATATAAAAACGATGCAGAGTCACCAGACAACTTAAGCGCTTACTATGTTTCGGGTGTTTATCGCTTCAACCCAAGCTGGTCAGCAGGTCTACGTTACGGCGAAGCAGAAAGCTACGATGGTCATGCACACGGCGACCACATGCATTTCACTGAGCTGAATGATAAAGAAATGGATGCGATGATCGCATGGGATTCTTCTCATTTCGGTACTATCCGTGCGCAATACACTCGCATTGATAACCAAGACAGCGAGACAGACAACGTGTTCACTCTGCAATACGTGATGACATTTGGAGCGCACGGTGCTCATGCGTTCTAAGCTGACATTAAATAAATGTAGTTTGGTGATGATGGCGGCAGGAGCTGCCATCATTGCTTCGCCTGCTTCGGCTCTAAACATTTTCGTTTGTGAGCCAGAATGGAAAGCCTTTCTCGAAAGCCACGCGCCAGATGCCAGTATTTATTCAGCGACAACGGCTAAGCAAGACCCACATTACGTACAAGCTCGTCCTTCTTTGATTGCGAAGATGCGCCAAGCGGACATGGCAATGTGTTCGGGCGCAGAGCTAGAGGTGGGGTGGTTACCTATGCTGCAAGTTCGTAGCAGCAATGCGGCGGTGCAAAATGGTGCGCCGAGCATGATCTACGCGACGGACTTCGTGCGCATGTTAGATACTCATGCTCACGTTGACCGTAGCATGGGAGATATACACGCTCACGGTAACCCACATGTTCAATTTGCGGCAAATGACATGATTCCATTATCTCGTAAAGTCACGGAGCGCCTAAAAGCGATTGATCCCGACAACGCACAAAGTTACCAAGTGAATGGTATGAAGTTTCGTGCTCATTGGCGTAAAAAGCTTAAAGAATGGAATGAGAAAGGGGCTGCTTTAAAAGGTAAGCAAGTTGTCGGTTATCACGCGACGTATCGTTATTTGTACGATTGGCTCGGAATGAAGCAGATTGCCGATCTCGAACCTAAACCGGGCATTTCACCGACCACATCTCACCTGCAATCGCTTACCAAGTTAAATGCCGACAGTTTTGATGCGATTGTTTACTCCTCTCATCAGGATCAGCGTCCAGCGAACTGGTTGCAAGATCATACTGACAAACCTGTGATTCAACTGCCATTGACCGTTTCTGAGGGTGAAAGCTTGGATGAGATGTACGATCAGGTCATTGATGATTTACTGGATGTGTTAGTGCCACCCGTTCCTGTGAAGATCTAAGTCATGGCGGATTATGCATGGCTTTTACCTGCGGTTTTGTGTGGTTTAATTGCGTTAGTTGGCAATATCGTTCTGGGGCAACAAGTTCTTAATCGTCAGATCATCTTTATAGATTTGGCGGTGGCGCAAGTCGCGGCATTGGGGGCAGCACTAAGCCACTACTGGTTGAGCCAATACGCGCTGTTCTCAGGCTCATTCTTTGGCGAAATGATTGGCCCTTGGGTGATGTCTTTGATGCTTTGCGGTTTGATTGCCTTAATGGAGAAACGATACCAGCAGCATTTAGAGCCCATGATTGGCAGCTTGTTTGTCGTGTCTGCATCGCTGGCAATCCTGCTGGTGAGCAAAGACCCACACGGCGGAGACTTTATTCAAGGCATTCTTAATGGGCAACTGTTATGGGCGACTTGGGCAGACGTTTGGCCTTTGGCACTCATTACCGCTGCGATGTTGCTATTGGTTTGGTTAAAACCTGCGTTTATGCGCGGTAGTGGTTTTTATCTGATCTTTGCTATTCTGATGCCCATTACGGTCAAGTTAACCGGCATTTATTTAGAATTTGCTTTGTTGGTGATTCCAGCTTTATGTGCGGCAGCATTGAAGGGAACTCGATTCTTTGTCGCCAGTATCAGCATTGGTATTGTTGGGATCTTATCGGGTATTGCCGCATCGGCTCGCTATGACTTACCGAGTGGTGCGAGTATTGTGATCACCCTGTTTATTGCTGGCATGTTGTTTAATCTCTTGCTTCAGCCTTTTCTGGTGAAAATAACAAAACCAGCTTTTGTAAGAGATTAAGAGACAAGTAATATTGGTCTGATGACGTAGTATTTGAGTAATCAGACCAATACTTTTCTATCCAAGCCCTCCAATCGTGTAACTTTGCGCCTTCCAACACACTTTCTTACGTTGTTCTTGCCATAGTCATCAAGTTGCCTTGATTAGTTCACATCCGACTCCCAGACTGTTTCTATAGTTTTTATAAGATATAAAAGACCCTGCGTATGAGAAGCGCAGCTGTAACGCGACTAGGCATAAAAACAAAAAACGCTAGGGATACAAGCGAATTTGTAATCTCAACATTTAAGGAAGACCAAGATGAAACCGGAAAAAGTAGCAGTAGTCACTGGTGCGGCTCGTGGTATTGGCCAAGCGATTTGTGAGCAATTACTGGAGGATGGATTCCACGTAATCGGGCTAGACATATCGCCCGTGGAATGGAGCCAGTCGGCGCAGCTAAGCAGTTATCAAGTCAACTTGTGTGATGCCGAAGCCGTCAGTGAAGTGGTAGAAAGTGTTGTAGAGCAGCACGGAAGAATCGATGCTCTGGTTAACAACGCGGGCATCACTCGAGATGCACTGTTGCCAGACATGTTAGAGCAAGACTGGGACAGCGTGATCGACGTGAACCTAAAAGCGGTGTTCTTACTCACCCAATGTATTGCTCCTGTCATGCTAGAGCAGGGCACAGGCAGTATTGTTAGCATTTCTTCTATAGTGGGAACGGATGGTAATATCGGCCAGAGCAACTACGGCGCAAGTAAAGGCGGCGTCATCTCAATGAGCAAAGGCTGGGCGAAAGAACTTTCAAGAAAGGGTGCACAGATACGCGTCAACTGTGTCGCGCCAGGCTTTATCGCCACCGATATGACCAAGAACCTGCCAGAGAAAGTTATTCAAATGATGGAAGGCAAAACCCCATTAGGGCGCATGGGCTCAGTTCAAGATATCGCCAATGGCGTCTCTTTCTTAACCTCAGACAAGAGCGCCTACATCACAGGCCAAGTGCTCAAGATTGACGGTGGGTTGGTATTATAGCTCGCTAATCAAAATCTAAAATAAAAATGCCTTTTACTTATGTAAAGGGCTTTTTTGTTTGAGGAACCCGACTTATGCGAGTACTACTCACTAATAGAAAGCTTCGATGCCGCTTCGAGTTGAGTTTTTGAAGCAAAAGGCCAATACGTTTGAATAGCGTCGAGCGTCTCCTCTTAAACACTGCATTCCCTAAAGCACAGTATTCCCTAAAGCACAGTATTCCCAAAAGAAAAGCCCACCGAAAAGCGGGCTTTGCTCTCTTTTAGTAACGAGAAGAATAACTAGTAGCTCGCTTGAATGCTGACACCGCTATAGTTTGAGTAACCTTGAATCATGACGTGATAACGTCCACTTTGTGTCGCACTGACCGTACATGTTTCATTGTTACCGTATTTGAAAGGTCGGCAGTCCCATACATTCAGTGCTGGTTTTGCTCCAAAACGGAGATACAAATCCGCATCGCCACTGCCACCATACATTTGTACGGTTAAGCGCTGCCCAGCTTCTACATCAACATAGTAATACGCTACTTGACCAGTTGAACCACTTAAACCACTTACTGACACGCCCGAGGTTAATTTGCCTTCTGGGTCCGGTGTTGGGTCTGGGCCACCGCAGTCTTGGCCACAATCTGCATCCGTTAAGCTATAAAGTAGCTTGTTCACGCTGCCTCTTGTGTCCGTCACCTTTCCGCTTGTTGCACGGCTAACGATCAAGGCCTCTACTTGGCTTGGAGACAGTGAACGGTTTTCTTGAAGATACAATGCTGCTACACCCGCCACATGTGGAGTCGCCATCGAAGTGCCACTAATGGTTTTGTAGCCACCGTCATACCATGCAGATTTGATTTGTGAACCTGGCGCAAATACATCCACACAACTGCCCCAGTTTGAAAAACTCGAACGTGCATCCGTGCTAGTGGTCGATCCGACAGTTACTCCGGAAGCAACGCGTGCTGGAGAATAGTTACACGCATCGGCGTTGGAGTTACCTGCTGCTAGCATAAAGCTGACACCTGACTGAACCGCACTTTGCACCGCACTATCCAGAGCGACGGATTGACCGCCGCCTAAACTCATGTTGGCGACTGAAGGCCCGGAAGCGTTCGCAGCCACCCAGTCCACACCGGCAATAACACCAGAAGTAGAACCCGATCCGGTACAGCTCAATACTCTCACGCCGACAAGGTTGACGTTTTTCGCAACACCATACAAGCTGCCGCCAATGGTGCCAGCTACGTGTGTGCCGTGTCCATTACAGTCACTTGCATCTGCATCGTTATCGACAAAGTCATACCCTGAAACTGAGCGACCACCGAACTCAACATGCGCGTTATTCACACCCGTATCGATAACATAAGCCGTTACCCCAGTCCCATCAAAGTTGGCACTGTAGTTGTTATCGAGTGGCAAGTTTCGTTGGTCGATTCGGTCTAGTCCCCAAATGGCATTGGTTTGATTTGCGTCTGCCGAGACTATTGGGTCAAGCGATAGGATTCTGTCTTGCTCAATGTAGTCCACACGAGGATCAGAACGCAGATCTTTTAGTTGCTCAGGACTCAAGTTAGCGACAAATCCACTTATCGAGTGGTCAAAAACCGACTCCACTTGTATCGAATACAAACCAGACATGCGGTCTACGGATTGTTGCGTGAATTGCTCGAATTCCGTTGAATTGCTCACCATCATTTGCGGCTGTTGAAATACCACAATATAGCGATCTGCAATGGCGATGTCGTCCGGTGCAAGCATCAAAGTGGCAGGCAATGTGTTGGGAGCTTGTTGTAACTCTGCACTGTCCGCAAGCTCATTGGGTTGCGAAAAAGCGAGAGAAGAATGAAAACAGAGCGCGGAGGTGATACAACAACTTAGTAGTTTCTTTAACATAAAATGTTCCTTGAAATCATAGTCTTGTTGATTTTTACCTAGTGCCAAACTGTCAACACGAAAACACAGACAATCAGCGTAGTACGTGCTGAAGTGACGTTACACAAGTCAAACTAGACAATGAGCAATCATATGCATAATTGATAATAATTCGCATACTCAGAAACATGATCAATAACCAAGCTTTATTGAAATTGAAATGCAAAAATTCATTTAGACTTAGAGCAAAATCCCTAAAATAGAATAATTCTACACACCTGACATATTGCCTGTTATATGACTTCATCTTACCTATAATTTACGCAATAAAAACCTAACTATCCTTTTATTGGTCATAACTCAAATCGGTTGATAGATGTTAATATAGCCACCTGATTTCTGATGTTTTTTAACTCATGGTTACTATCCAAGTTCAATGTCGTTTCTATAATAAAACTAGAGCCCGTTCGTGAACATGGAAAAGGGCATTCTGGCTTTCCTCGCTCCAGATGTATCGAGTGTCTAAAGAGCTTTCAGCTCGATTAAGTTTACGAAGCCTGCAAGCCAGATGAAAAAGAAAAAATTGTCGATATGTCAACGAATAGTTCTGGCGTTAGGGAAACAGTAAAAGTGTTGAATTTCGCTTACAACACGGTATTGAGTACTTTAAAAAATCTCGCCAAGGTAAGTAACCTCAATGCCTTTCGATAAAGCAAATATAAGACTAATTTGTAAACTTGAAAGGCTAGCTGTATTGGTTGAGGAATATGAGGAAAACACTTCCCCATTTAAGAACTGAAACACACTTTTGCCCCGAAGTGCGTTACAATTCAAAATCCGAATTTAGATAATCTACACTTTTAGGCATACAAAATTCTAATCTTTGCCATTCAGGCAGAGTGCCCCAAAACTGGTAACAATGATATGAATGTGATCGTCGCTAGGCTGATGTTGAACACGCGCTGTCTTAATACGGTATTGAGATAAATACGAATTTTTTTACCAATCCAGACCCAAGTAATATTTGCAAACAGTCCGAATGTCGTAAACACGAAAGTAATCAATGTAACAGAGAACCAATAGTTAGAAGGGAGACTATAACTTGTGACCAAAGCAAGTGATGCCATCCAAGCCTTCATATTACCCAGTTGAAACAACGTAGCCTGAGTTACGTTGATTGGTTTGCTTTTAGTGGGTTCGCCCGAGAAAGGGTTGGTACATAGCAGCTTAATCATCAGCCAGAACATGTAAACCAGACCGATGTATTTTATGGCTAGATACCAACTTGGATGAGTCTGGAGGGCTACACCGACACCACACGCACAAAGCAGAATTAACCCTATTACGCCAATACGGATACCAATTAGGTGTCGCCATGATTTCCTTATACCAAATTGTGCCCCAGAGTTGGCGAGCAATAAATTATTTGGGCCGGGTGTTATGGCGGTGACAAACGCAAATAAACTCATCGCTGGAGTGAGTTCCCATAATGTTGTCATTTCTTTTCTTCTCAAATTAGTGCTGATAAGCCAAGAATAAAGGGATGAAGTGAGAGAGACCTACAGTTAATGCGTCATGGTGACAATTCTTTGATTTCATTTTCGTCAGGCCTTATTTATCCTGAATACAAGAATTAATTGTACCCCTTCGGAGAGAGACAATGTTAGTCCCTGATATATCGGGTCGTTCCGGACCTAAGTTTATGGCACTGGCTGAAGCGATTGCAGAGGTGATAGAGAGTGGTGAACTCGAACCAGATACGAAATTACCTCCTCAGCGTATTTTATCTTATCGCTTAGGTGTGACGGTTGGAACGGTGACGAGGGCATATAGGGAGCTAGAGCGGAGGGGCTTAACGGAACCAAAAGTAGGAAGCGGTACTTATGTACGTAACAGAGAAACTGAACTGAACCACTTTTATCATCCGGTATTGGAAGAAAAAGGCATTGATCTGGCACGTTGCCGACCTTTGCTATTATCGCAGCCGAAATTTCTGGCGAATGCGTTGAAAGAGCTATCACACGAGGAAATTGCGCAGGCAGCCGTGCTGGATTACTACTCCGCTGATGGCATTCAGGGTCATAACGAGACTCTTCGACAATGGCTGATGACCAAATTCAATATCGATATTGATGCACGGCGTCTAGTTTGGACTCATGGAGGGCAACACGGGATATCGTTGATTATTCAATCTCTGAGCCGCCCTAAAGATACAATTCTTGCTGAAGGGCTGTGTTATCCAGAGTTCATCTATGCATGTCAGCAATCCGAACGAAAGCTAGTGCCAGTAAAAGTCGATGAACATGGATTGGATCCAGAAGATATGGCTTTGCACTGTAAGAGGCATCGCCCAAAACTGCTTTATCTAACGCCGGGAATACAGAACCCGACCGGAGCTCAGTTAACGGATAGCCGAAGACTAAAAATCATAGAGATATGTCGTCGTTACAATGTGTTGATTATTGAGGACGATGTTCTCTACTGCCCACCGCCTGATCGAAAGAGTCCCTTAGTTGCTATCGCTCCAGATATTACCTTATACGTGGGCAGTTTTTCTAAGTACTTCGCAGGGGGATTACGACTGGGATTTATCATTTTGCCACTACCCTTTAAGGATTTATTGCAACGTGCGCTACGAGCCAGTTGTATGTATGTTAGCCCTCTAATCATCGACCTGGTATGTCGTTGGCTAACCAGTGGAGCTATGCAGGCAGTAGATGAAGAGATCGCGATGGAACTCAGTGCTCGTCATCGGATCTGGAAGACTGTATTTCCCGAAATCCATATCGGCGTTCCTGGCTACAATGTCTGGCTACCTTTGCCAGAGCCGTTAACAGGGTATCATTTTAACCAATCGTTGTTGAAACATGGGGTCAGAGTGAGAGAAGCGGAAATGTTTGCTGTGGGTCGGTATGAAGTGCCGGCAGCAGTGAGGATATCACTGGCAGGTCCATTAAGCCGCCCACAATTGCAATCAGCTCTAGATATCGTCAGAGACCAAATCACAAGGCTCACTTAAACTTCATAGCTCATATTGATTATTCACTGCCTAACTAAGCACCACTAGGCAGTGGGATATAAGCATTCGTAGCTACAAAACACGATGGAGTCAGGTCTTACATTTTGCTGCTAGAAAATATGGTTTAGTGTTGCTAATCCTAGATCGGTGAGTTTGAGCAAGAAATCTAACTCATTTTTGTCCAAAAATGAGTTTCGTTAGCTTGGACTAGAATAACAAAACGCTCTTCACGAAAGTTAAGGACCTTAACTGCCTTTCATGTCGTTTGAACCAAGGTATCGAGATCCGCTTCGCTCTTAGTTACGTTCAACCTTAGCTGCTACTTTTCATCAATAAATAGAGATGAGTTACCATCAAGGAGCATAGAGAAGCGAGTGAGCACTATTCTCTCAAATGAACACTAAACTCCTTCCTTGTAGCCTGTCACCTTCAAACTACTTCCTCTAGCGCTAACAATTAATTCAAATGTGCGCTGGTTAATGATTTTTCTGTAAGTAACACAATTGAACGTGATAGAAGTAACAAAATGGCCTCTTAACGGTAACGTTCCCGAAAAGTTTATATATTATCGCCATCATTGATACAAGTAGTAGAGACGCTCTGAGTCTGAGCGCTCTCAAATTCAGTCTTTAGATGGACATTTAAAGTCACCATAAGTTTGCGATTTTTCTTGGGAACGTTTGCAATATGCCTAAGTATAAATTTACGTGAGACTATGGAAATGAAACTACACACTTTGACGATGGCAGTAGCGCTTGGACTGGTTACTGCACCTGCATTCGCAGCAACAGATGTTGACGCTCTTGAAAAGCGAATTAATGAATTAGAACAGAGACTTGAGCAGACAGAAAAAGCATCCACAGAAGCAAATGAGAAAGCCTCAAGCTTTGAGTTTCATGGCTACGCTCGTTCCGGGCTACTGATTAATGACGATCTGAATGGTGCAGTGGGTACTGGTCCTTACATGACGGCAGCTGGTGCTATTGGCGCTCCAGTTGGGCGATTAGGGGTAGAGGATGATCATTATGTGGAAGCAAACCTTATTCACAAACGTTTTGCAGATGATGGCTCTAGCGCTTTGTTCCGAATCATGTTGGCAGATAGTACGGAAACCAATAACGAATGGACGGCGAGCGAGAGTCAATTAAACGTTCGTCAGGTATATGCTGAGCTAAACAAGTTGAGCATGTTCTCTGAATCAAGTGCGTTTGCTGACGCGACGTTTTGGGCTGGTAAACGATTTGACCGTGATAACTTTGACATTCACTTCTTTGACTCGGATATTGTTTTCTTATCTGGTACTGGTGCTGGTGTGTATGACGTCCAAATGAGCGATTCGTGGAAAGCAAACTTCTCGATCTATGGTCGTGATTTTGGTGAGATTGATAGCTCGTCAACAGATGTTGAAAACTATATCGCGACAATGAACAACCGCTTCGGTAATTGGCAATTGATGCTGAGCGGCATGACGTCTGCTGATAACAATGATCGCGTAGAAGGCGCAGCGGACAAAGGTTTACATGCGATGTTTGCCTACCATGGCGATACCTTCTTTGGCATGAGTGAAGGCTTCTCTAAAACTGGTATTTTGATGGGTGATGGATTGGGTGCAGAACTTAAAGGCATTGGTTCAAACGGTGATTTGCTAGAAGACGCAAAAGCCGTACGCTTGTTCAGTTATGGTGTAACACGCATCGGCGACAACTGGCGTGTAGCACCTGCGTTGCTAGCAGAACACAGCCAAGATCGCTTTGCTAAAAATGATGAATTTACGTGGGCATCGTTCAACATCCGCTTAGCGCAAGAGTTTACGCAGAACTTCGAGATGGTTTATGAAGGCTCATACCAATACATGGACCTAGACAATGCGATTGATAAAGCAAGTGGCAGTTTCTACAAAGCGACAATTGCACCAACGCTTAAGATGTCTACCGCTGCAGGTTTCTTTGACCGCCCGGAGCTACGTTTTGCAGTTAGCTACGTTGATTGGGGCGAAGACTTGAATGGCTACTCGATTAGCCAGGATGCGGGCGCTGCAACGATGGGTGATGGTGGTGAAGTTCTGTTTGCACTGCAAATGGAAACTTGGTTCTAAAGGGATCTAACCGACAAAGAGTAATAAGAAAAGCGCCAACTGATTTCAGTTGGCGCTTTTTCATTAACAGGACTGACGCTCAATTGTTTTGAAGGTTAGTACCATCTTACTCATTTCAAAACTTCTGTTGGCAATTCTATCTAGTAGCAGTTTCGCACCATTTTCACCTGCTTTATCAAATGCATAGTTAAATGTTGATAAGGTTGGGGTGCACACTGATGCGAGCTCATCATCACCAACTCCTAGCACTAAAACGTCTTTACCCGGTGTTAACCCGAGCTCTTGAATCGCTCTCATCGCACCGATAGCAATACGGTCTGTCGCACAGAACAAGCCATCTAGCTTAGGGTTCTTTGTTAAGTGTTGTTTTGCCAATGAATAGCCAGAATCGATTGTAAAGTCACCACGAGCATGGAAGGCGAGCTCAAAACCATGGTGTTGTAGCGCTTGAACAAATCCTTCAGAGCGTTGCTTATCTACCGCGATATCGTCACCTTGCACACCAATAAAACCCATGGTTTGGCAACCTTTTGCAACCAGTCTATTTCCCGCTTCAAACCCTACTCGTGCGTCATCATGAATGATGCTTGGAATATTAAACATGGAACCATCTTGACCGACGAGCACAACTGGAACGGCTGAGTTTTGAATTGCTTTTACCAGCTTGGAATCGAGGTGGGTGGCGTAAAGAATGATCCCTTCAACCCGTTTTTGGTTAAAGATCTGAATGTACTCCAGTTCTTTTTCGTGGGCTTGGTGAGTGCTAGCAAGTAAGACATGTTTCCCGGCTTTTTCAAGGACATCGGTTAATCCATCGACACCTTGGGATGTGGCATGAGAGGAAACCCGAGGAACAATGACACCAACCAGATTGGTCTTTTGAGATTTTAGATCTTTAGCGACTTGGTTCGGCACATAGCCACACTCCGCTACTGCTTGGCGGACCTTCTGTTTTGTCGCTTCTTTTACGCCATACTCATCGTTTATAACCCGTGACACTGTTGATTTTGATACGCCAGCCAGACGGGCGACATCATGCAGACTCGCCATTGTTCCTATCCATTCTGTTTTTCGTTTTTGGGATTGTTTGCAAAGAGAAGATGAAAAGCTCTTTGATAAGTAGCGATTCTAACCTCCTATACTGCTCTTAGGGAGAGAATTTGACGATCATTCTCACATTCTCTCTGCTTTATCTTTGATCATTTGGTTTTATTGAGCAAAAATCTGTTTTGCAAACGTTCCCGAAAGTTTCGCAAGCTCAGATAATAATCCAATGGGGTATGAAATGAATTATCCGGCAGTAGCAAAAGAGTTGTTAACTCTATTAGGTGGTAAAAGCAACATCACCGCACTTGCGCATTGTGCGACACGCTTACGCCTTGCCGTTGCAGATAGCAAAAAATAGATGAACAAGCGATTGATAGCCTTGAAGGAGTAAAAGGGCAGTTCAAAGTTGCGGGTCAGTACCAAATCATTTTTGGATCAGGCATCGTAAACCAAGTTTATGCAGAAATGGCGAAGTTGACGGGGATGAGTGAAATGTCCACCAACGACGTTGCGTCTGCTGGCGCAGAGAAACAAAACATTGTTCAGCGCGCGGTGAAAGGGCTGTCTGATATTTTCGTTCCAATCATTCCAGCAATCGTCGCTGGCGGTTTGTTGATGGGTATCTATAACCTATTGACTGCCCAAGGCTTGTTCATTGATGGAAAATCTTTGATTGATGCCAACCCAGGACTGACAGACTTGGCGAACATGATCAACACGTTTGCAAACGCGCCGTTTGTTTACCTGCCTATCCTGTTGGCATTTTCAGCCAGTAAGAAGTTTGGCGGTAACCCTTATTTAGGGGCGGCGTTAGGTATGTTGATGGTTCACCCTGATTTGTTGAATGGTTGGGGGTTCGGCGGCGCATCTGTGTCTGGCAACATTCCGGTTTGGAATATTCTTGGCTTTGAAATCCAAAAAGTGGGTTACCAGGGTTCGGTGTTACCGGTTTTGGTATCGGCATTCATTCTTGCGAAGGTTGAGCTAGGCTTACGTAAAGTCATACCTTCTGTTTTAGACAACCTTTTAACGCCATTACTGGCGATTTTCATAGCGGGTTTGCTAACGTTTACTGTCGTCGGTCCGTTCACGCGTGATATCGGTTTCCTATTGGGTGATGGTCTGAACTGGCTATACAACACTGCTGGCTTTGTTGGTGGTGCGGTATTTGGTCTTATTTATGCTCCATTTGTTATTACTGGTATGCACCACAGCTTCATTGCGATTGAAACGCAACTTCTTGCGGATATTGCGACGACGGGCGGCACCTTTATCTTTCCTATTGCGGCGATGTCTAACGTTTCTCAAGGTGCAGCAGCGTTGGCGGTGGGCGTGATGAGCAAAGATAAGAAGATGAAAGGTATTGCGATTCCATCTGGTGTTACGGGTTTGCTGGGTATTACAGAACCGGCTATGTTTGGTGTTAACTTAAAACTACGTTACCCATTTATTGCGGCAGTTTGCGCTGCGGCGTTATCAAGTGCGTTCATCACAATGTTTAATGTGAAAGCTCAGGCATTGGGCGCAGCTGGTCTTCCAGGCATCATTTCCATTACGCCAGAGAAGATTGGGTACTACATCGCGGGTATGGTGATCGCGTTCTTGACCGCATTTGTTCTCACCATTGTTCTTGGTATGCGTGACCGCGCTAAAGTCGGTAGAAAAGCAGCGGCTTAATCTGAACTCCTTAGGGGTGGAGTCCCCCAAAATCCACTTCTTTTCCTAAATGTTTGGGATGCTAGCCAAGCACTAATGGCTTGGCTAGCCTTTTTCAATTTTTACTTGGTAGTGAAGGTGTTCAACACGTTGGACTATCAGGGCTTTAATTTCAAGGTAAGCAAGATGAATCAAGTGTGGGTAACTGGTGATGCTGTTGTCGATCTAATACCGGAATCTGAGACTTCTTTACTCAAATGTCCCGGTGGTGCACCAGCGAATGTCGCCGTAGCTATTGCTCGTCTATCTGGTAAGAGTGCGTTTTTTGGACGTGTAGGTGATGACCCATTTGGTCGATTCATGCAATCAACGCTCGATCAAGAGGGCGTGAGCACGGAGTTTCTCGTTAAAGACCCAGAGCAAAGAACATCAACAGTTGTGGTGGATTTAGATGATCAAGGTGAACGCAGCTTTACGTTTATGGTAAAACCGAGCGCTGATCAGTTTATGTCTATTGAAGACATCCCTAACTTTAAGCAAGGTGATTGGCTACACGTTTGCTCTATTTCACTGGCAAATGAGCCAAGTAGAAGCAGCACGTTTGAGGCGATCAAAAGAGCAAAAGCCGCTGGTGGTTTTATTAGCTTTGACCCTAACTTGCGTGATGAAGTGTGGCAAGATCAATCAGAAATCCAAGCTGTCGTGATGAAGGCTGTAGCGATGGCTGATGTGGTTAAGTTCTCTGAAGAAGAGCTTTTGTTCTTAACTGACTCAACATCGATGGCGCAAGGTTTAAAACAAATAGCCTCTTTGAATATTGCTTTGGTCTTGGTGACACAAGGTGCGAAAGGTGTTTGGCGCGTCTTTGAAAGTCAGAGTGAACTGATCACAGGTCAAGTCGTTAGTCCGATTGATACCACAGGTGCGGGTGATGCTTTTGTCGGAGGGCTACTGGCATGCCTGTCTCGGTATGACGATTGGAAAAATCATCCTGTTGTTAGCTCTGCGATTCAATGGGCAAATGGCTGTGGTGCATTAGCGACGACGCAAAAAGGCGCAATGACCGCGCTTCCGACCCAGGCAGAGTTGCTGCAATTTATTGGGCAATGACCTTCAGATCCAATTTCAGTTGAGAAAAATTATGAGCTTAAACAACCGTTGGACTGTAGAGCAAAGATATCGCCGACTTGAGCAAATCCCTCAGTGTGATATCGAAGAAATGACACTTTCACGTCAGCAAGATAAAGGCTTTCCTAGTTTTCATATCGCCCCTAGATTTGGGCTGTTAAATGACCCAAATGGGTTGTGCTATTTTAATGGTGAGCACCACATCTTTTACCAGTGGACGCCTGTGGGACCAGTCCATGGAATGAAGTATTGGTACCACCTTTCTACTAAAGACTTCATCCATTTTACTGATCATGGTGTGGGTCTTCATCCCGACCAAGACTACGATTCACATGGTGTCTATTCGGGCGGTGCTTTGGTGGAAAACAACAAGGCTTTGCTGTTTTTTACTGGTAATAAGCGTGACCAAAACTGGAATCGAATTTCAACACAGTGCTTTGCCACCATGGATTCAGATGGCAACATTGAAAAGCATGGTGTGGTCATTGAGAACGAACATTACACGGAGCACTTTCGTGATCCAAAAGTTTGGAAGAAAGGCGACGACTATTTGATGGTGGTGGGTGCTCAAACCAAAACCGAGCATGGTTCAATGGCGCTCTATCAAAGCAAAGATTTGAAAACGTGGCAGCATAAAGGTCATATCAAGACCAAGTTTTCTGACCTTGGGTACATGTGGGAGTGTCCTGATTTCTTTGAGATTAATGGTCAATCGGTGATGCTGTTTTCTCCACAGGGCGTGAGCAGTAGTAATCCTTATGATTTCAAAAACATCTATTCTGTCGCATATATCGTGGGTGATCAGTTGAACCTAGAGTCGATGACTTTAGAAAACCACCAAGATATTTTACAGCCAGATTATGGGTTTGATTTCTACGCCCCACAAACCTATTTAGATGAGAATGGGCGTCGCATTCTTATTGCATGGATAGGGTTGCCAGAAATCGACACGCCATTGGTCACACACCAGTGGGCAGGAATGTTGTCTCTTCCTAGAGAACTAACGTTGAAAGATGGTTTTCTTGTTCAAGCTCCGCTCCCTGAGCTGAAGAGTTTAAGAAAAGAAGAGGTGGTCTTTGCACAATCCCATACACTGGAAAGCACAAGTTGTTTGATCCAATTAGACCTTGAGGGCGATGGCTTTGAACTTGAGCTGAGTAACCTCAAAGGTGACAACATCGTCTTTAGTGCGACAGAGCACGAGTTTATGCTGGACCGTCGTCACATGTCTCATTTGTACGCAGAAGAATTTGGTGGTATTCGAAAAGCACCAAGATTGGACGCTA
This sequence comes from Vibrio sp. Vb2880, assembly GCF_033337975.1. NCBI lineage: Bacteria > Pseudomonadati > Pseudomonadota > Gammaproteobacteria > Vibrionales > Vibrionaceae > Vibrio > Vibrio sp. Vb2880. The sequence continues at coordinate 169,735 of NZ_JAWORT010000002.1, read as the reverse complement.
AGCAGACGATTGAGATGTATATCGACAATTCTGTCATCGAGATTTTCATTAATGGCGGCAAACACACGATGACCAGTCGTTTCTTTATTGATGACCTTAGTAAAGTAACGTTGATAGGGTTGGAACAAGCAAGGCTTTTCCCTTTGAAAGGTATAACGGGTTTGTTTGAATCAGCTAAGTAACGGTTTCGAATACATTAAAACGCCCTTCATTGATTTAGTGAAGGGCGTTTTTTGTTCAAAATACCTAGGTAGATTATCTTTCACGCACGTAGGTCGTTTGAACTAAAGTATCCAAAACAACTTCACTCTTGGTGACTTTGAAGTTTAGCGGTTGTTCTAAATCCCCAAATAGAGGTGCGCCGCCGAGTGTAGCTTACTCATCGTTGGCATCTCGAACCTAGTTCACATTATCGCGACGTTTTTACTTATAGCGTGAAAGAAAATCCCATAACCAAAGGTTCTAACTAAAAGAGATTGCAGGACTTTTATTTGGCGAATTCGACCTAATATCTTGAGTATGCCTAATCGCAGTTGGCGAAGAGGTGATGTTAATAATGCTTGCTGGCGCGTAAGACCCGTCAGTTTGAAGATGCATTCAAACACAATAAGGGAAAACAATGGCTAACGAATACATTCCACCAAAAGTTTGGACAAACGATAATGAAAACGGCGGTCAGTGGGCGAGCATCAACCGTCCGGATTCTGGCGCACGTCATGAGCAAGAGCTTCCAGTTGGTGAGCACCCATTCCAACTTTACTCAATGGGTACCCCAAATGGTCAGAAAGTGACGATCATGTTTGAAGAGCTTTTGGCGGCTGGCGTAACGGCAGCAGAATACGATGCATACCTGATTAAGATTGGCGATGGCGACCAGTTTGGCTCTGGCTTTGTGGCTGTTAACCCAAACTCTAAAATTCCGGCATTGGTTGACCGTTCGGGTTCTGAGCCAGTGAACGTGTTTGAATCTGGCAACATCTTGTTTTATCTAGCAGAGAAGTTTGATCATTTCTTACCAAAAGAAGGCGCTAAGCGTGCTGAGGTAATGAACTGGTTATTCTGGCTGCAAGGTTCTGCGCCATATCTAGGCGGTGGTTTTGGTCACTTCTACGCGTACGCACCAGAGAAGTTCGAGTACCCAATCAACCGCTTTACAATGGAAGCAAAACGTCAGTTAGATGTATTAGACAAGCGTCTTGCGAACAATGAATTCCTAGGTGGCGATGAGTACAGCATCGCTGATATCGCAACATGGCCATGGTACGGCAACCTTGTGTTGGGTCGTGCTTACGATGCGGCTGAATTCTTAGACGTAGAAAGCTACAAAAACGTTGTGCGTTGGGCAAAAGTAATTGATGAGCGTGAAGCGGTAAAACGTGGTCGAATTGTGAACCGTTCATGGGGTGAAGAATGGGAGCAGTTACCTGAGCGCCACAGCGCAGAAGATATTGATAAAGTATTGAAACTTAAACCATAAGTAATCTTGGCCTAGCTACGTCAAATGAGTTTAGTTTTATCTATGCTTATACAGTGACCTTAATCAAATCTATAGCGCACCATATACGGTGCGCTATTTTTATTCTCATTTAGTCTCGAAATGCTAATTTATATCACCTCTTGAAGAGCATTTAGTTCGTAGATGAATCTTTAATGTATTTATATATTATGATGCAAAACAAAGCTCATATTTCCATGTTAAATATGGACTGGTCATACTGCTTTCTAATAATTAAATTATTTAAAAATTATAAACTGATTTTATATCCATTATAAATAAAATTAATGATAATTAATATTTGACATGACCACTGAATTTATGTGGAATATGCGGGTTGATTTGTTTTGAAGAAATAAAATTAATTTCTAGTACTTTTATTTAAGACAAGCTTAGCTTTTAGCGATGTTTAATTATTAATGCTTATATCATGAAAGAGGATATGTATGATGTCGTCGTTTGAGTCGTACTGGGTTGGGATACGTCAAAGAATAGCCGCACAAACCGAAGGTAACCGCAGTTTAAAGTCTCTAGTCATTAAAAAGCAGCGTGTGAACTTAAATAACAGTGGGTTATCCTTTCGCGCTAAGTCCGGATGCCTTATCCCTCACTGTTATACCAAGTTCTCTGATGAGATAAACCTAAAAACATCGAAAAAATCGTCTCTTAGTTTTAAAAAAGGAAAGCTGTATTTTTCTCCAGTTTAATAATAAATGAAATTTACATAAATTATAATATTAGGTTTTTAAATTTATCGATAATTAATTACGATTTTATGATGCGTTTTCAATATGTTTTCTTGGTAAATAATTATCCGGGCTTATTGTTGATTGTTTTTGTTGTTTCCTATTTAGATATGGATAAAAGCTCAACTACTTTTCCTATACCAACTTACTCCCTGAATTGACTTGCGCGCTTTTTCTCCCCTCTCAAAAAACATAGCGTTACGGAATTATTTTCGCTCCTGTTTCATTCTTCAAGACGAAAGCTCTACCTACCTCTCATTATTTTCGACAAACATTGAGTAAAAGTAACCAATCGTAACAAGGTGGCTGTAACTGAGCGCCGTTTCAATATACTCGTTTTTTAACTAGGTAATCCCGCGCTTTGAATTCATTCGGGTACCGTTTGTAAGCCTTAAATGCTACTAAGATAAGATGTCATGATGAGAAAAAGTACTATATTACACACAGTGTTAATTACAGGGTTCGCTGCTGTATCCTCGTTGGCTTATGCTGCGCCTTCAGTTGTGCCAAATGCGCCGGAACTCAGTTCTCGTGGTTATGTTTTGATGGACTTCCATACGGGGAAAGTACTGGTTGAACGTGATGCCCACAAACGTTTAAACCCCGCGAGTTTAACGAAGTTGATGACTGCTTATGTAGCTGGTCAAGAAATTAATACAGGCAATATTACGTTGAATGATGATGTTGTCATCAGCCGAAATGCTTGGGCAAAAAATTTCCCAGATTCTTCAAAAATGTTTATTGAAGTCAATACTTCCGTTTCTTTGTCTGACTTATACCGTGGTCTGATTGTTCAATCTGGTAACGATGCCAGTGTCGCTATTGCTGAGCATGTTGCGGGAAGTGAATCAGGGTTTGTGAGTTTGATGAATAGTTGGGCCGCCAAGCTTGAATTGTCTAACACGGCATTCACCAACCCTCACGGCCTAGACAGTGACGGTTTATATTCGACACCTTATGATATTGCCAAGTTGGGCCAAGCGATTATTCGTGACTTACCTGATATCTATCCGCTGTATAGCGAAACCTCGTTTACTTACAATGGCATCACTCAATACAACCGTAATGGCTTGCTTCGTGATCGTAGTATGAATGTCGATGGCATGAAAACTGGTTATACAAGCGGCGCGGGTTATAGTCTAGCGACTTCTGCAACACAAGGTGATATGCGTTTGATTGCCGTAGTGATGGGAGCGAAGAGTGAGAATGTTCGTGAATCAGAAAGCAAGCAGCTGTTGAGTTATGGCTTCCGCTTTTACGATACGGTAATGCCGACTGATGCGGGTGCGGAACTTGCGAAAGCTCGAGTTTGGATGGGCGAAAAAGACGAGCTTACTGTCGGCGTAGCTAACGATGTTTATCTCACTTTGCCAAAGGGAGATGTAAAAAAGCTGCAAGCGGAAGTTGAATACAACGGTGATTTAGTTGCGCCAATTTCTGAGCAACAAGTGGTTGGTAAAGTGCTTTACAAAGTCGACGGTAAGGTCGTAAATGAAGCCGAGCTCGTTGCATTGGAGTCCGTGGAGGAAGGCAGTTTATTCAAGCGAATTTTAGACTGGTTTAAGCAATTGGTCGCTAGCTGGTTCTAAACAGTAGCGAACTTCTGTCTATATCACTCTATCTTGTTAATTTTCTATTAAATCAGTTTACTAAGGCGACCAACGTGGTCGCCTTACGTTTTTGGAATACTCGTTGCGTTAAAACGCAGGCCTTCTTGTAAGGGTGTGTTTTTACCTGACCAAGAGCGTTTTGTGTTTTTGGGTGCGAGAGAAAAGAAACTAGAACAAGAATGGAGTGACACGTGCACAAGATTTTATCTTTGACATTGATTTTATCGCTCATGGGCTGCGCTATGCCTTACCAGCAGGAGGTCGATAGCGGCCAATGTGTTGGAGTCATGACCTCTCAGGATGCATATGGTTATTTAAACCCAAACCATTACACGATGCAGGTACTCGCGCTAAAGCAAGAAAAAGATGTGAAAGATTATATTCGCTATATCGATCCTAAGCATCCGGTTTGGGTTAACTGGAAAAACAGCCGAGGCACGCGTTGGTATACGGTAACTGTTGGTGATTTTAAAACGAAACAGGATGCCTACAATGCGCTTTCTTCATTACCAAGCCGTGTAAAGCAGTCATCCCCGTTTGTGCTGACTTTTGCGGAAATGCAGCGTAAGCAACAAACGAGTGTTGTGAGAATGCGTTAGCCAACAAAAAACGGAAGCGATGGCTTCCGTTTTTGTATTTAGGAGTAAGCTTAAAGCGCCGCTAAAATCGTTTCTGCTTTGCTTGCTTCAAACTCTTTTGGCTCTTCAACGTTAAGCTTAGTCACTGTGCCGTTTTCAATGATCATCGCGTAACGTTGTGAGCGAATACCACCAAAGCCGCCTGTATCCATTTCAAGACCCAATGCTTTAGTAAAGCTAGCGTCGCCATCACCCAACATCAGAATCTCAGAAGCGTTTTGAGCTTCGCCCCACGCTTGCATCACAAATGCATCGTTTACAGAAACGCACGCAATTAAATCAACACCTTTTGCCTTTAGCTCATCAGCTAATACCACATAGCCTGGTAGATGAGCTTCTGAACAGGTAGGGGTGAATGCGCCAGGTACAGCAAAGAGTACGACTTTCTTGTTCGCAAACAGTTCTGTAACGTCGTGGTTAACCATACCATCGGCAGTCAACTCACTTAGAGTTGCAACTGGTAGAGCTTGGCCTTGTTGAATCATGATTATATTCCTTTTTGTGTGCTAGTTTAGCTTTCTCAGTCTAGCGTTTATAAATGCGGTTAACCACAGAGTTTTTGTAGGGTTTTAATACCTACGCGTTTGACCTAAGGCGTGGCACTGATGCCTTTATTGCAACGCTTCGTGCTGGTTTACGTATTGGCTAACAAGGTGACGATATTTCGCCTTTAACTCGTTATCGATAAAGCTGGCATCAATCGCGTTCATTGTAAATTGGGCAAGTTCACTCTTACTCATTGGATGTGCGTTGTTGACGGCCAGAAAGTTATCCGTCATGTAGCCACCAAAGTACACAGGATCGTCTGAGTTAATCGTTACGGCGACACCTTTTCGTAGCAAATCCACAATATTGTGATCTTTCATATCGTCGAATACACATAGCTTAAGATTCGATAACGGACACACTGTCAGTGGCATTTGGCTTTCGATTAAGGATTCAACTAATGCTTCATCATCAACACAGCGAACACCGTGATCCACGCGGCTCACGTAAAGCATTTCAATTGCATCGCTAATATTTTGTGCGGGGCCTTCTTCACCTGCGTGAGCAACGGTAAGTAAGCCTTCTTCTACTGCTTGTTTAAATACGCGCTTGAATTTAGCTGGCGGATGACCTTGTTCTGAAGAATCTAGTCCAACACCAATGATCTTATCACGGTGTTTCAGAATAGCCTGTAGGGTCTCTATGGCGCTCTCTTCTGAAAGGTGACGGAGAAAACACGCAATAATTTGCGAGGTAATGCCAAGTTTTTCGTGACCATCTTTTAGCGCGCGAGCGATTCCATTGATAACAGTGTCAAAGTCTATGCCGTGTTCTGTGTGTGTTTGAGGGTCAAAAAAGATTTCGGTATGAATAACGTTGTCTTCTTTACAGTGCAGTAAGTATTCCCAAGTGAGATCGTAAAAATCTTGCTCAGTACGCAGAACTCCCGCTCCTTGGTAATAGAGGTCGAGAAATGATTGTAAGTCTGTGAACTGATATGCGCTGCGTAGTTCACTCGGAGAAGAGTAAGGGATCTCGATGCCGTTTCGTTTTGCTAATTTGAATAAGAGTTCCGGCTCAAGTGAACCTTCGATATGTAAGTGCAGCTCTACTTTTGGAAGACCTTGAATAAATGCGTTCATATTCCACCTTATGTGTATTGTGGATGCAGTTACTCTAAGAATAGGTATAGATAGAAATAAATCGAACGCTATCACAAAGAGTAAGACCCACGATGATCTCAACTCTTCGTAATCAGCACTTTGCGGGAACTGGTAGAGACCCCCAAACCATATCATTGGGGTTATACGAAGCAAACGAGAGGGATTATACGCAAAAATATCGCTTTGGCTATACGCAAATAACCTAGCTGTCATTAGTCACGGGGTTTCCTGTGAGCGAAACGACTATTTGCAAGTCACTTGAGTATAGAGGAGCCAGTTGTTTTTGCGTGTGTGAGAGGCACGTGTAATTAGAAGAGTAGTCTAAAAGAGTGGAGATTCGTTTGAGCAAAGGTAGGTGGCGGTACCTTGCACAACGATAAAGGCAGAGAAAGCACTAGAGAGCATTTATAGATCGAATAACTTATCAAATTCTCTTTGTTCCATAATGTCTTCTATGCGGCGTCGAGTTTTCTGCTTTACCGCCGCCGCGTTTTGTTCAGACTCTTTTTTGTCTTTTTCTGACTGCTTCTTACTTTTTCTAGCCATTGGATACCTTCCAAATTAGTTGCATTATCCATTAATGCATGAAAACTGAATCAGTTAACAGTAAAACTTCCTAACTTTGAACCTGAATCACAGAGAATAGTTCCAGATTGCGTTTTCTCACAATATTCAAAATCGATCATAAAGCTATGAGAAAGAAGTTTCGGTAATACGTGTCTTCGTAAAATATCACCATTTAATTGATGTATTTTAGCGTTCCAAGAGGTTTGAGGTTGTTCTAAATTAAATTCAATTTCTAACATTTATTCTCCTGTTTTTTAGTGATTTTCTCTTTGTTAAGTAATTGATACCAATGCCTTTGACGGCCAGTTCTTTTTGAGGACATGATTTTTCCTATAAATAATAAATTAAGCAGTACTATTCAGTTTATTTTAGATAGCACAAAGCAATGCCTAAAATTAGGCTGAGTGATTGATGAAAGAATATTTTTGAAGGAGAGAGGTTTGGTGCAGCATGGGCATGCTACACCAAGAAAAGCAGTCTTATAGAGGAGTTACTTCAGTCGCTTGAGGACCTTTTTTACCTTGCTCTACATTGAAGCTTACTTTCTGACCTTCAGTCAGTGTTTTGAAACCGTCAGAAACGATAGCGTTAAAGTGTACGAATACATCTTGGCCGCCGTTGTCTTGAGATAGAAAACCGAAGCCTTTAGTTTCGTTAAACCATTTTACTGAACCAGTTACTTTAGACATAAAAATACCTTTGAATTAAACATAAAAATTATGATTTGTTTTGTGGATCTTTTCTAAGCTATTGAATGTTCAATCAAGAGGAAGTTGTACGCAGGTGTCTGAATTGGGGATTCAAGATTTTACTGAGAGGAAACTTAAACTAAATGTTGCATTAACAGCTCTCTTCTAAGAGCCAAGGCACACTATACACCTTGTTTAGAAAATAGCTACATTTATTTTAGATAAATTAAATGTGCTCATTATTAACTCGATAAATTGTATTGTTCGAAAAAGTTGAATAAGTAGAACGAATAGTATGGCTCATAATTTTAGCTCATCAACCTAAAATAGAACCTTATCGATAGCCATAGATTGAACATGCGATTTGCAAGCGGTCACAAAGATAAACTAGGAGAACTAGTATGAGTACATTCAGAGAAATTCGTCAGCTTATTCCTGCGCAACCTACTGCTGATGGCGATGGAGTGAAAATTCGCCGAGTAGCGGGTTTCAATCATGCTAGCTTTTCTCCATTTTTGATGATGGATGAACTCAAATCAGAAGACCGTGCTGACTATATCGGCGGTTTCCCTCCGCATCCGCACCGCGGTATCGAGACGCTTACTTATATGTTGAAAGGTCATTTCCAGCATCGTGATCATATGGATAATGTTGGCGAGCTTCGTTCCGGTGGTGCACAGTGGATGGCAGCAGGAAGAGGCGTCATCCATAGCGAAATGCCTATTATGAAGGAAGGCGAACTGCATGGTTTCCAAATTTGGATTAACCAGCCTGCGAAAAATAAGATGCAGCCAGCTCAATATCATGACTTTCAACCTGAAACGATCACTGAGTTTGATACTCCGAATACGGGGGTTGTACGTTTGATTGCGGGTCATATGACTATAAACAACGAACGAATTCAGGGGCCGCTAACAGAGACAGGTGTTGCTGCCACGGTAGCCGATTGGAGAGCGATGGGTGGTCAAGCTTTGAATTTGAACACGGATCAAGACAACAACATGATGCTCTATGTCTATAAAGGTCGTATTCAATTAAAAGGTCGTGAGATCAATCAAGGCGAAATGGCCATTTTATCGAAAGGTGAATGGGCTGAATTGCAGGCCGAAAAAGAGAGTGGTGCACTGATCTTTATTGGTGAGCCAATTAATGAACCCGTGGTGCATTATGGCCCTTTTGTCATGAATAGCATGGAAGAGATAGAACAAGCCATCCAAGACTACAACTCTGGGTTGTTTGAAACTTACTAGTTTGGACTGCCTACTCGCTTTTTCAGTTAGCGAGCAAATTAAAACAGTTTTGAGCCTGAATATTGGGCTCGACCAGAAGCAAATACGATAATCCACTGCCATCGAATTTGCGTTAGCCACGTTTAATCCACGTGGCTTTTTTCTACTTCTGACTCCATCGTATGATGGCTTCCTTTCCTGCTTCAATTCCTAACTCATAAGCATGACGCAGTGGTGCTGGCGATCGACTCAGCCGTTTCAACTTGAATGTTTCAGGAGGACACACTTGAATGATTTCGATACCAGGTGGTGGGTTGTTGATCAGCGCTAAGGTCTGATTGTAGCGAACTTCACGTGTCAACATCGGTTCAATTAATCCGGGCGTTTCTTTCAACATCTTCCTAGTTAGGGCGCTGAATCTTCCTCTTGGCTTTTGATAGCTTGCGGGCTGACTGCGTAAAACCATAATCTTTTTGGCTCCTCGCTTTATTGCTTCTGCAACAGGAAGTGCGTCTGAGACGCCACCATCAACGTATTGAATTCCGTTCAGTGATACGCCATTTCGGTAAAGTACAGGCAGTGCGCTGCTGGCTTTCATTGTTTCTGCCAAGTCGTCGACATCAGGAAGGTGGTACTCCGCTTGCCCATTGTCTTGACGCGTCACGCCTAAAAAGAAGGGTCGTGAATCGGCTTTGAGCACAGATTTATCGATGCCAAGTTCTTCGAGGGTGACATTCCACATCCAGTCTAAGTTCATCATATCACCACCACGTAGAAGTTGAGATGGAGAGATAAATTCTTTTCTTAAGCTGTAATCGAGGTAGATTTTTAAGTTACGTCCGGGCATTTTAGCTAAGTAGGCAGCCAAGTTGCTAGCACCCGCAGACACTCCCCAAAAGCTATCAAATGGAGAGAACTCGCTAGCAAGAAAATGATCGAGTATGCCGCATGAAAATACGCCTCGCATGGCTCCACCTTCGACAATCAATGCTCGAGAGCCTACTTTTTCCATCACTTCGCTCCACTCTTTATCAATCGGATAATAGCGTGCAGCTTAACGCATAATGGTTTTATACCCAAGTGGGCCAAAGGTCTAGGTTGCGTTCCTTTGAATAAAAAGGGCATCAACGGATGCCCTTGTCACTTTTAGCCTATGGAATTGCGGGTAATTGAGTCGCTAATTTAGTGAAGGAGACTGAGCGAATTAGCCCCCTTACATAGAGCCATACCTGTAGTCCCATACTGATCGTTGTTGGAATAGTTTGATGATCACTTGTTAAATAGGCATACAAACACTATCCAGAGCGTTGTAAGTAAAAGTAATGGGGTGAATACTTTCTGGATAGAAGCGCCATCAGTTAAATTGTAAATTTTGATGGATTCATTATAGAACGCTCGTTTGAATTCTTTGAAGCTAATGTCGCTCTTCGCATGCGACTGTTCATAGTGCTGGTGCGCAGCGTCCGATAGCTGGTATTCCAAGTCTTGGAGCTCGTACTCCTTGTTAAAAAACGCATCCCAAGCCGAAAGGCGGGCTATCGTTTTAGGAGATGGATCCCCATTTAGTTTCTCTAGACGCTTAGCATAAGCTGCTTGATATTTATCCACGGTATATTCCTGTCTGAATAGACGTTGAGTTAGAACATATGTAAAAAGAAAAATAAGTAATAAAAGGTTTTTTACGTTCTATACCTGTGATAAATGCTAAAAAGTTCAATGCTCTAGCACTCCGATGTCGCAAATGATATTGATGGAATTGCTCTGCGACAAATAAAATAATTACTCTAGATAACAACGAATTTTTGTTGTTTTTTAAAAAAACTGATCATGAGATTGAGTGGGGAGTTTTACCGAGAAGAATTTCGCTACTGTAACTCTCTATATTTACTCAAAAAGAGAAAATCTTAGAAGCTTTCTTTGATTGATGTGAGATATTTTAGGTCGAAAAGCATTAATTTTGGCTATGATTATAGTTCGTCTTTTTGTTGTTGAACTCTACTTCGAGGGGGAAAGAACCCATATTTCGAGCATAGGATAGCTCGCTTTTTCGTTACGTCGTTCTTGGAGTTTGAATCAGTGACGACGCTATGAGTCTAGCATCTTGAACTCGATTGGGCGTATTAATTAATTATAAAAGTAAAGCAGTGCTGAGCTAGGATAAACTTCAACGTAAAGGTGACGGTATGAATATACAATCAGCCATTATTGAATATGCGATAGCGATTATAGGCTTACTTTTGACGGGCGTTACCCTCTGAGCATGACTGCCCAGAGGATAGAAAGTGCATTAGCCGATCGCTAACGATTGATGTTATATCGAGCCATTGCAGCTTCTTCTGACGATACAACCGTTTTACCAATTGGTGCGAGTGAAATAACCGCTAGCTTGAGGTGTTGGAGCGCAAACGGAATGCCGATTATGGTGACAAAGCATGCTGCGGCAGAAAGTACGTGACCGATAGCTAACCAAAGGCCTGCAAATACAAACCAAAGGACGTTACCAATAACGCCGAGCGGACTCGTGCCAATGTCCATTTCATTGGTCAATTCATCGCGTGAGATGGCCTCTTTACCGAATGGGAAAAAGGAAAAATTACCCATAACGATACACGCACGCCCCCAAGGTATTCCGATGATGCTAATAAAGGCCAAAATACCAAAAAACCACCATAGCAACCCCATAAATACGCCACCAAATACAAACCAAATGATGTTACCAAGTGTTCTCATTCTATTTCCTTTATTCTTGAATGTGATGATTCAGATACCTGAGAGTACCGTAAAACAAATCTAAACCGTCTGTTTTGTCGATGTGTGCTTCCGTGCCCTCATTCACCTGATTGATAGAATAATCGCAGTAGTCTTAACAGAGAATGAATGCCTTCCTTAAGGCAAGTCTTTTTAGTATAGAGCGTAATACTCAATCAAGCATATAGCCAAGAATCGCATTATCTAGAGACAACTTTCTCGAGATATTGACAAATTTGCTCTGCCAATCGATGGCTGGCAATGTTGCGTGTTACTACTTCATCAGCAATATTTCCAGACTCAACGACGCCAAACCAATCGAGCAACATCGAATGGAAACCTTTACTCGTCAGCATTGGCGTCCAGTCTTTCAAATTGATTTTTTGCTCTTGGTTAGCTTGCCATAGTTTGCCTTCAACGAAGGAGTCGAACTCAACTGCCTTGTTTGCATAACAAGCTTGAACGCGCTCTGTAGTGATACCGAAGTAGCGATTCATCGAGGCGTGGAGCAAAGTATCTCCATGTTGCCACTGAATATCTAAACGCGCCAACTGACCACCTTCAAGTTGATGAGTTACATAAGCATCTTTTAGATCGGCTTTGGCTGTGACGTTAACGCTGTCTAATGGGTGAATAAAATCATCAAATATAAAGGTACGAACATCCCCCGGTAGTTGGTGACGGTTCTTTTCCCAGCGTAGCGACTTTAAGTCAGATATGTTGCCTTGCTGCACTTGTGGCATATGTTGGTTGTAAAGTGGAATGTGACGACGGTTAAAGCCCACATAGAGTGGCTGTCTCTCTTTTTCGGCAATGTCGTACAGCTTTTCCACGTCATCAGCACTATTCGCTAATGGTTTGTCGACAAAGGTTGGAATTCCATGCTGCAGAAAAAATGCCGCTATTTGAGGGTGTACGCTTGTTGCCGCATGAATCATGACGGCATCGACGCCAAAGTGCAGAAGTTGCTGGTAGTCTTGGCAGATCTCTGAGATTCGATACTGCTTAGCCAGGCTCTCAAGTGTGTTTGGGTTGCGGGTACAAAATACAAGTTCGATATTTGGAAGCTGAGTGATAACAGGAAGGTATGCTTTCTGAGCGATATCCCCTAGACCAATAATACCAATTTTCATCCTAGTCCTTATCTCGATGTATGGATCGCGGACTGTCAGTATAACGCTTGGCGCGGCGATGAGTTTAAATACCTTGTTAGAAAAAGCCTGATTCACACTTTGAGCCAGGCTTTATTGAATGATTTAGGAAACGGCTCGGCAGGCTTTGAATATATCTAACTTGCTATCGTAGGCTTGAGTTTGTACATCCATAATGCCTAATAAAGAGTGGAACACGTTATCATGTGAGTATTGGCCTGCATTCTGTGCTTGTTTATACAAACAGTCGGTATTGATCTGCTTCGCTTGTTTAAAGCCCGAAGACAGCCACATAATCAAAGGAACACGTTTTTGGAAATCTGGTGCAAGGCCATAAGGCATACCATGTAAGAACAATCCGTTTTCGCCTAGTGACTCACCGTGATCCGATATGTAAATTAGCGCGGTATTATACTCAGACTCTAACGCTTTAAGTTTTTTGATGGTTTCTGCCAATACAAGATCGGTGTAGCGTATTGTATTGTCATATGTGTTCACTATTTGTTCGATGCTACAGTTTTCGATATCTGCACGTGGACAGTCTGGTTTAAAAAAGGCGTTGTCTCTTGGGTAACGCTGAAAGTAGGTCGGACCGTGGCTTCCTATAAGGTGCATGGCGACCACTCGGTTACCGTGCATATCCGCGACTTCCTGATCAAAATGATCTAATAGCGCCATGTCGTAACAAGTTTGGCCATTACACATAGGGCTTACTTGCTTTCGATCCACTTCAATCTTCTTGATCTTGTGGGCTACTTCTTTATCCCCACCGTCATTTTCTTTCCAAATGAGGTCAACCCCAGCGCGCAGCATTATATCGAGAGCATTGTCCTGGTTATCCGCTTTGGTGCGTTCAAACTCGTTTCGCGTGAGCTGTGAAAACATACAAGGCACAGATACAGCAGTCGCGGTGCCACAAGATGCGACGTCTTGAAATGAGATAACATCCAATTTACTAGTATAAGGGGTTGTCTCTCGTGTATAGCCATTGAGTTGGTAGTTCTGAGTTCGAGCGGTTTCTCCTACGACAAAAACCAGTAGTGTTGGTTTGCTCTGTGCTTGCTGTACGGCGCTATTTGACTGCTTTGCATCTGTGCCGATTTCTCGATATGGCTCTGGCGTGGTGAAATATTTCTCCTTCACATACCCGGTCGCGCTGTAAACGAACTGGGTGGGTATGATGATTTTTTTTAGGTGGCTATTGTTGCGCCCTACAGATGCGTAGTCTTGATAGTACACGCTGGCAATGACGGCGATGACAGCTAGCGACGACAGCATCGATACTAATTTGGTAACAGAGAAGTACAGTAATTGGTGACGTTGAGATTGCAGCTTGACCTTAAAGACAATTATCGCTGGGATAACTCCCATAATCAGCGTCCAAATTACAGAGTGAGCACTCAGGTAAGAACTCGCCTCGCTCGAATCGGTTTCAACAATATTGGCAATCATTCCAGAATCGAAAAGTGTGCCATAGTTATAGCTTGCGTAGCTCACCATACTTGAAACAATGATTAAAATTATAAAGAACGGCTTGCCGATCCAAGGCCAACTAAATAAATTAAAAAGGAAATTGAGCGCGGCAAGAAAGAAAATTGGTATTGTGATAATAAATCCAATCTTGACATTATCTAAGTGTGTAAAGATGCCGATCAGTTCTTTATAAATAGGGATATTTACGACGAGAGCGAAATACAGCGCCAACAGGAAAGTAAAGGTAACGTAAGAGATACCTCTCTGTTGTAAATCATGTGTCTTCATAATGAGTGTCTTGAATAAAAATTAGAGCAAGAACGAAGCCCAAATAAAAAGGGCAAGAGTTAACGCAACAAATACTGCTGCTGAGCCAATATCTTTGGCTCTACCACTGAGCTCGTGCCAGTCATCGCTAACACGGTCGACAACCGCTTCTACGGCGGAATTAATGAGTTCGACGATCAATACCAAGAACAGGCTACTGATCATCAGCACTCTTTCGTATGTGGTGACAGGAAGGAAAAAAGCACAGACGGAAAGCACCAAGGCGAGAATCAATTCTTGTCTAAAAGCGGCTTCGTGTGTCCATGCGGCTTTCAATCCTTGAAATGAATAGCCGGTCGCATCCATGACACGGCGTATACCTGTTTTACCTGGCTTCAAAATATGACCTTACTATTTAAGCATTGGGATGGAACACATATCCCAGAGAGGTAACGAGATTAATCGTTACAGCGTGAAACATTTGTGAATAGAATCCATCGCGCGATAATTTAAGAAAAGTGCTTATTTAATCAAGATCGTAGACGGTATAGCCTTTGTGCTGGAGGCATTTACGCAATACGAGAGATTGAGTTTTGGTTGAATCATTTGTTCCACTCAAAGCACCAGCTCCAGCTCCTACAGCACCGCCGGCAGCAGCACCGACAGCCGCTCCACCTAATCCGTCTTCTAGCGCACCAGCAGCTGCGCCGATCAATGCGCCTGTAACTGCCCCATTAGTGGCTTCAGATTTCGCTGCCTCTGATTTGTCGACATTTTCTGCATAGCCTTGGCAGTAAAGAAAGTCTTGTTCATATGTACTAGGGTCGACATTGGTCATGTCGACGACAGGTTTTTGGTTGTAGGCGCAAGCTGTAAGCGTAGAAGTAAGCGCCATAATCAGGATAAAAGATTTATACATGAGTACTATCCATTTAGTGTGTGAATCTTATGGATTAAATGTACACTGTTTTATTGTTGGGCTCTGTCGCTTGAGTGTATTGAAGTGTCGTCTTCTGTAAACGGGGTAGGAAGGTTAAGTTAACTGTCTGATTTTTTGAGGCTAAGTGTGAAGCAAGCTCCTCCAAGTGGGCTATGGCAAATCGAAACTTCTCCACGTTGAAGCTCCATTATCTGTCTGACAATCGCCAAACCGAGCCCAAACCCGCTCGTCTTTTTGTTGCGAGATTCATCCGCGCTGTAAAATGGTTCGAATAGATGAGGCCAATGCTTTTCTTCAATACCTATGCCATCATCATGAACATTGATGAAGCAGCGGTGCTGATCGTGTTTTATCTCTACTAAAATCTGCTTATCCGCGTACCGCATTGCATTGCGCAGCAAGTTATCTAAGGCTCGCTTTAACAATTTTGGGTCAGCAAACGCGAGAACGTTTTCTGAGTTTACTTCTTGAAGCGAAATACCGAGCGTAGTCTCTTTTTGCCATCTCTGTCGTAATTCTTTGACTAAGTTGAATAGGACGACTTCTTCTTGAGTTTGTAATGCTGTGTCAGGACGCTCCATCTTTGCGTAGTAAAGCAATTCTTCAACCATTTCTTCCATCTCGTCAATGTCTTCGACGATACTGTAAACATACTTTTTCTGTTGTTCAGTTAAGGTTGAATCCGATAACAAATCTGCTTGCCATTGTAAGCGGAAGATTGGGGTACGCAATTCATGTGCAACGGCGTTAGTTAGCATTTTATTGCTAGTGATCAAGCGAGATACTTTATCGGCCATCGTGTTAAAGCTTTTGTTTAACGTCCCAACAGACTTAGCGCTTGAGGTACTAGCTCGAGCCTTGAAGTTACCTGAGGCAAACTCAACGGTCACTCTCTCTAGCTCTCGAATCCGACGGCTTAAGAACCAGATCAACAATATGCAATACAGAGCAAATCCAGCTAAAAAGAACAACCAAACGATATTGTCATCAAAGTTGGCAGCTTTAACCACAGGGCTATTCGGATTATCGCTCATTTTAAAGATAGGCGTGCTCGCATCTAGGCGGAACCAGATATCCCTTTCTTCATCGTAAGCGACGTTAACGGAGGTATCACTTTCAAACGCCTTTTTGATGTCTGTTGGAAGCTCTTCAAGCGTATGAGGCACCAACAAACGATGGCTTGATGTGGCAAATTGTTCCAACTGTTGTTGAGTATATTCTAATCCGTGTTCTTTATAGATAGGGTAGATCAGATCGTGAAAAGCTTGACCCTCATGCTCTTGTAACAGGTAGTCATAATCTGTGTTGATCTCATAAACTAAGAACTCGTATCCCCACAAGCTAGCCATAAACAGAATGATAAGGCCAACAAAGCTTTCCAGATAAATCCGTCTCATTATTCATTCCATGCATCAGGCATAAATAGGTAGCCTTTGCCGCGAACGGTAATGATTTTTTGTGGTGAGCAAGAAGCATCGCCTAGCTTCTTTCTCAGTGTCACTATGCGATTATCAATGGTGCGGTCTGTTCCATCGTATTCAATACCACGCAGTGTTTTGGTCAGCCACTCGCGTGATAGTGTTTTTTCAGCATGCGTTGCAAGAACCCACAACAAATCGAACTCGCCGTCTGTCAGCGCAATTTCTTCTTGGTTCATTACGCACGATTTACGTAATCGGTTTAAACACAGAACACCAATTTGTAGGCCGTTTTCGGACTCGGTAGGCGCCGCCTCTTTTCTTCTTAACAGCATGCGAATACGAGCTAGCAATACGCGAGGTTTGATGGGTTTAGTAACAAAGTCATCTGCGCCTATTTCTAATGCGGCGACATGATCGAAGTCATCATCACTTGCTGTTAGCATCAACACTTTGCCTTTGTAGCATTCTCGGATTTGACGACATACACTCAGACCATCTTGCCCGGGTAGCATCAAATCTAACAGCACCACGTCTGGTTGTGTGTCAATAATCGCATTGGGTGCGTCCGTCCCATTGTCGATACATTTGACCTGAAAACCTTGTTCAACAAAATACTCACCCAACATAGTTTGTAATTTGGGATCGTCTTCCACAATGATTAGAGATGGTTTGATTTGTTGTGCGTTCATTTAAGTGATGGATACAATATTTAATATCAATGGAACTTAAACAAATTTACGAATTATTTCAAATAAAGCTTTCTCAGAATAAGGTTATCGGATGAGTTAATTGGATAAAATTGCCAATTAATGATTTAAATCTAATCACCAATCACATTTCGAGAGATGTAAAAAGGCGCAACGTTTGCGCCTAGGTATGGAATCTTAAAGCGAAATTACCGCTTATTCGGTGGTACACACGACGCTGTTGTCGCTGCCAAATGCATTTGGAACGTAAGCATCAGCTTGTGGGTCATTTTCCCACTTCGCGTCATCGAGCAAGTAACGGAACTGAACATTCTGCGCTTTAGGTAAGCGGGTTTCAAATTTAAACTGACGACTTTTCTTCACTAATTTCATCGGTTCTGGCTGCCAGTTGTTGAAGTCTCCAGCAATTTGGACAGAGTCCCACTGATCTTTATCTAGCTCGAACGTGACTTCGACTTCATCTTTTGTCTTAAAGAATCTTTTTTTAAGCATTGATCTTTCCTTGTTCGTACAAAAACCGTTCTAACTATTACTCGTGTTTCATAATGATTTCAAGTTTTATCGAATTGTTGCTGGTATCTGATGAGGGGAGTATCCGAACGGTGAATAGCTCGTTGTGCTGGTTTCGTGTACTGAGGGAGCGTTAGAGAGAAAAGTCACTAGCCTAAAATGGTCAAAGAACAGAGTTTGTTAGCGAGCCGAGAGTCCGTATCTTGAAGTCAAACCGTTATCATGTATTATCTTAAATCACCATTTTCCTTGATGTAGCTATGTTGAAGTTTAACCGTACATTGTTGACTGCGATAGTTTGCTTAGTTGCTATGCTTTTGAGTAGTGTCGCTCCTGTGGCGCAGGCTTCCGCTCCGATGAAAACAATTGAAGTACGCGATCTTATTGTTCAACAGGCTGCTCTGCACAAACAACTTGGCGTCAATGACGACTGCGTAGAATCACATCACGATGAGTCAGCCATCAATAAGGCACAACAATCTCACACGAGTTGTAGCTCTTCCTGCATGGTCAAAATTCCCGCCAACTTATCTCAAAACGACTTACTGCTTCTTCCTTATAGCATTGCCTTGATTGATAGGCCTCTAGTCGAAAAAGTAGTGACAGTGATCACCAAGCTTTATCGTCCTCCGATTGTTTAATTCCTCATCTCAAATTACTTGGGGTTTACCCCTTTTTACCAAATGAAATGATTTGGCATTTGAATGCCACAAGGAAATAAACAATGAAAAAACTACTTGCCTTATGTAGTGCACTTTTACTGACTTTTACCGCTCATGCAGCGCAATTTGAAGAAGGGAAGCACTACAAAGTTCTGGATGTAAAGAAAGCATCGAAACCTGTTGTGACGGAATTCTTTTCTTTTTATTGCCCACATTGCTACAAGTTTGAGTCGCTTATTGAGCGTTTAAAACCTGCTCTGCCAAAAGAGGCAAAGTTTGAAAAGGTGCATGTGGGGTTCATGGGCGGAGATATGGCGATTCCGATGGCCAAGTCCTACGCGACGATGGTGTCGCTTGGGGTTGAAGATACAATGATTCCTGCCATGTTTGCCCAAATTCATCAAAAGCGACAAGCGCCAAAAGACGAAGCTGAGCTGAAACAACTCTTCGTTGATAATGGCGTAGAAGGTAAGAAGTTTGATGCGGCGTACAACAGTTTCGCCGTAAACTCAATGCAGAAAGGTTTTGATAAGCAATTCTCTGCTAGCACGTTAAGAGGGGTTCCGGGTGTGGTTGTGAACAATAAATACATTGTTTTGGCCAACGAAATTCGTACTTACGACGAGTACAATCAATTAGTTAATTACTTATTGACGCTGTAACTGTAAATAGCATTGATGCTTAAAAATGGCGACGGTAGAGTCGCCATTTTTTATGCTTATCACACTCGTATTATCTAAGAACGCTTGTACATGCTTGAGTCGGAACACTAGTCATAAATATGGCATGCGGATAAAACAAGCTAGCAGCAGTGATTGCAACATTACATGGCTGAGCAATCGTGGTTTTAATCACATTGGTAAGCACGGCACCTGTATTATTTACTGTTTGAGCGGCGGCTTGTTGTGCCTGGTAAGACACGCAACCTGTCGTTGCATTGATCATCGCAGTGCTAAACAAAAGTTTGCGAAAAAACATATTCATATCCTTTGTGAATGCTTTGAATTACTTATATGTGGATTGATTCATAAATGAAACAAAACAGTGTTCAAAATATGTGTGCATTCACGAAATGAACATTGTTTTATAAAAAGACGTTTTTTTGTGATCTTAGTACTGGACAGACCAGGTTATGAAACTAAAGCCAATCCGTGCATTACGATTACGCCGAAGGTCAGTTTGCTCCTCATTCCTTGATATCCCTTGGGCTCGGCGTCTTGTTCGACTTTCCTCACGAGCTTTTCTGCATACCAAACAGCAAGGTACCCAATTGCTAAGAGTAGGGTTGCGACTGCGTAATGTTTGTGGCCCTGCAGTAATGCGCCCCAAGCCAGTAAGACAAAAAGGTTGCTGAGAATTAATATATTTCGGCTAAGGCGGTGGTAGTAATGCTCAATGCCATTACCCCAAAGGATGCCGGATAAAAAACTTAATATAACGGCGCTATATGCGATGAAAAATTGCTGACCACTTAAATTGAAGAGTGAGATGTCAGTGAAAATCAGCCCTAAACTAAACACAAATGGAACCAGGCCTAAGTAACCGAGTTGTAGCATGGTTGAGCGTGTTGTCATGGTCGTCACCTTATAATTGTTGCTCTATCATATTGGTAAGCGTAGTACTTGTCGGTGATGTGGAGCTTGGAAAAGTAGCAATAACTTTACCTTCAGAGCTAATTAGAAACTTGTAGAAGTTCCATTTTGGTTTTATGCCTGCTTGGTTAGTAATCTGGTTGAAGACTGGGTTCGCATCTACACCTAATACTGAAGAGCGAGCCATCATTGGAAAGGTTACCCCGTAATCGAGATAACAGACTTTCGCTGTGTTTGTTTCGCTTCCTCTATCTTGTCGAAAGTCATTGCTCGGGAAACCGATAACGGTGAAGTTTTGGTTTTTGTAAGTTTGATAGAGGGTTTCTAACTGTTCAAACTGAGGAGTGAAGCCGCACTGGCTTGCTGTATTGACGATTAGTAGTGTCTTTCCCTTAAAGCTTTCGCATAGATCGACTTCTTCCGTTGAGTTTAACAACCTTTGCTTACCTTGAAGAATATCAGGGCACTCAGATGCAAGAGCAAGCGAATTCATGGAGAGAAAGCTAACGAGAGCGGCGAAGTTCAGTAATCCTTTCATGGTGTTGTTCCCCTTGTTTTCAATAAGTATAACTACTTAAGTGCAAAGAGGATCGATCAAAAAAGCCGCACAAATGCGCGGCTTTTTTCAAGAGCTGAGATCTGACTATGCCAGTTTCAACTCGAACTGGTTCAGGTACATTACCATGTCTTCAATCGTCAGTACCGGCATGTTGTGCAGGCGACCGAATGCTACGATCTCCGGTGCCTTTGCCATCGTGCCATCTGGATTGGTCACTTCACACAGTACGCCAGCGGGTTGAAGCCCTGCCATTTGCATCAGATCAATCGTACCTTCTGTGTGACCACGGCGAGTCATTACACCACCTGGACGTGCGCGCAGAGGGAATACGTGACCCGGGCGAGCAAGATCTTCCGGTTTTGCGTGCCGGTTTGCCGCCGTTTTAATGGTCGTTACGCGGTCTGCTGCTGAAACACCCGTTGTTACACCAACTTTCGCTTCAATAGAAACCGTAAATGCGGTTTGGTTTGCGCTGTTGTTGTTTACCACCATTGGAGGCAGTTCCAGTTTGTCTGCTTGAGCATCTGTTAAGCACAAACAAACGATGCCGCTACATTCGCGGATCATCAATGCCATTTGCTCGTTAGTGAGGTGCTCGACTGAATAAATGATATCGCCTTCGTTTTCGCGATCTTCATCATCAAGAAGCAGTACGCCACGGCCTTCTTTTAAAGCGATAAGTGCGTTTTCAACGCGAGTAATTGGGTCGCCGAATTCGGCAAGTAGTGATGACTGATTCATGGTTAACTCCTAAATTTCACCAGAATCAGGGCGGTATGAGAGATCGCCGTAAAATACGATCAAAAAAGAAGTGCACCAGCATTCTTAGCGATCTGACTCGCTATGCTGGTGTATTCTTATTCTCTTTCATCCGGACTATAACCGTCGGCTCTGGCATCTCACCAGATCTGCTGACCTCGACGAATCGAGCGCTCGCGGGCTCACTTGAAAAAGTATACCGCCGGTGGGGAATTTCGCCCCGCCCTGAGAACAATTAAAAATGTACCACTTCATCCAAGTTGTGAAGAAGTGGAGCTAGGATAGTACTGCGAACTGAATAGCTTGGAAAGTCGATTCCATCTGTATGATGGAAAAGTGTGCTATCGACGGAAATAATCTGTGCGAATAAAGTGATCAATCTGCTGCGGCACGAAGGTGTTGTAAATCAGGCTCGTATGCGTTTGCTTCACTTCGATATGATCTTGCATACCGTCCAGTCTTGTCTCTTCTACGGTAACGGTACCGTCCGACATGGTGTTGTCATTACGGATCAACAATGGGCGAGCGCCAATCGGCATCGTTCCTGCGATACTGCCGAGTTTTTGAGGGAAATCCCAGGCGTCATCATGTTTGTTTAATCCGTGGTGTGGCGAATTGCCTAAAATTGCACCCAATCCGAGATCTTGAATTCGACCTACAATGGACGCGCCTTTAAGAGGCGAACCGATAGCGACAACATGAGAGATTAAGTTAGTGCTCGGTTTTCTGTTGGCGAGATAGCGCTTAATCATCAAGCCTCCCAAGCTGTGTCCCACGAGCACGTTTGTGGTCAGTGGATTAAGCGAATGATCAATAGAATCAAACAGTGAAGACTCATCGATAGCAACAGTGTTATAGCTGAGTACTTGCGTTTCGTATCCGAGTTTTCTCAGCTTTTGGCTAAGAGGCTGCATGACCAGCCCATGCATATAAAGACCATGTAAGATGATGATTTTCATAATACCTCCTAGATTTATGACGTCGTAGATATCCTACTCTAATTGACAAGAAACTACTTGTGCTTTGTGGTGCATATTTACGTTTTGCTGCAAAGTTTGACTGCTGTAGCAAGCGACTCAGCCCAGTAAATCCTGTATTTGTTGTTGCAATTGATGACGATTTAAAGACGCAGAACTTAACACTTCACCGATAACAACATCCACTTTTGACCAAAAACGAGTCGGTCGTTTTGTGAGAGCATGTCCGCCTTTGTGGCTGAAAAAAGAACCCCAAAGCCCTTTTAACGCCATAGGGATGACAGGAACAGGGTTACGTTCAAGGATTTTCTCTACACCAGGGCGAAACTCACCCAATTGACCGTTAGACGTTAAACGACCCTCAGGGAAGATACAGACAACCTCACCGTCGTTAAGTGCTTGTTCAATCTGTTCAAATGCTCGTCGGTAAGTGTCGGCACACTTACGTGGAGAACAGATCGGGATAACACCGGCATGACGGAATACATATTTAAGAACAGGTAGCTCGCTGATGGACTTGTCCATCACAAAACGAACCGGGCGAGTAGAGGTTCCCATCAAAATCAATGCATCGACATAGCTAACATGGTTAGCCACGATTAACGCAGCACCTTGTTCAGGAATATGTTGGCGCCCCTTTACGGACACACGATACATACAATGGCTGAGTAAATAACTGATAAAGCGTTGTGTAAATTCCGGTACTTGGCGATAGACATAGATCGCCACGAAAAAGTTACCTATTGCCATCATGGCAAACAGTTCCACAATAGAAAGCTCTAGTACGCTGAGTACAACGATCGAAACCAAAGCAGACACCACCATAAACAACGCATTCATGATGTTGTTAGCAGCAATGGCACGTGCACACTCCCCTTTGTTTGAACGCGATTGGATGAACGCATAAAGAGGAACAATAAAGACACCGCCGCTTACACCAACAAGGAACAGGTCAATCATGACGCGTAGATGTTTTGATTCAGCAACGAAGTTTTGCACATCATAAAAGTGCACCGGAAGTGATAGATAACTCGGGACTGCCCATAGCAAGTCGACGCCAAAGACTGTCAGACCAAGGATACCGAATGGCAAAATGCCAAGCTCAACGTGGTTGAAAGAAAGTTTTTCACACAACCAAGAGCCTGTAGCGATACCAATGGAAAACAATGCCAACAGTAAAGAAACGACAGTGCTATCTGCGAACAAATGTTCGCGTGCGAAGTTAGGGAATTGAGTTAGGTAAGTCGCACCCATGAACCAGAACCAACTGATGGCAAGAATAGACATCCAGATGCCTCTCTGTTTTTTTGCCACTTTTAACGTGTTCTTTAAACCAGAAATCGGTTCAAATTTCGCTTTGTCATTCGATTGGCTAGGCATCGTTGGAATATTCACGCTGCTCATGAACCCAAGCAAAGACAAGGCAATCACGGTACAAGAAGCAATCAAGGTACCATTAGGAATGGCTAGCAGCAGGCCTGCGCTAAGCGTACCTATAAGAATCGAAAGAAACGTGCCCATTTCAACCCAAGCATTTCCTTTAACAAGCTCATTTGGTTTGAGCGCTTGTGGTAGCAAGGCGTATTTCACGGGACCAAAATAGGCCGATTGAGTGCCTGTCATAAACAGCAGAACCAGCATCAGCATGGCACTTTGGGTGGCAATAGCGGTTGCTGCGCAAAACATGATAGCCAGCTCGATGAGCTTTAGACGTCGGATTAATTTGGCTTTGTCCATGCTGTCAGCGACGGCACCAGCATGCGCTGAGAATAGAAAGAAAGGTAGGATGAATAAGCCTGCCGCCAAATTAACGAATAGATTGACGGATATTGGTAGGTTATCAATTTGGCTGTATGTCACCATCAATAACAGAACGTTTTTGTAGATGTTGTCATTGAGTGCGCCAAGGCATTGCGTCACAAAGTAAGGAAAAAAGCGTTTTGAGAAAAACATACGGGCCCCGATTAAACAAAGTCGAATGAGATGGGAGCACTTTATGCTCAATGAACGATTAAACCAGCTTTCTCTTTCAAGTGACGTTGTATGCCACCAAAAGTAACGAAATTCGTTACTTTTATTTCCATTTGCTTGTTGGGTTACTAATTGCGAGACTTATTGGTGAGTTTTCTTTCCCATGGTTCAAATAAAGGGAACGTCCAGCGACGCATCGCAATAATCAGAGAGGTGCCGTGTTTTTCGTCCATATCGAGAGAGCTATCACTTTGGCAAGCCTGATAAAACTCATCGATGACCTTTTGCAGTTTCTGTTGTAGCTTCTTGTTGGTTGGTACACTCATCAATCCTGTTGCCATGGAGAACTTTTCATCTTCACCAGAAAAGTAGCTTTGGAAAAAGGCGTCTTGAACTTGCTGTTGGAAGAACCGTTGAATAGGGCCGCCCATCTGCCACTTAAATGTCGGAGATATACGCAAACGAATTTTGTTATTTGGCTGCAAGTCGATGATGTTCAGCCGATCCAAATGAGCAAGCTTTTGCACCAGTTCCAACTCATTGAAGGTATATTGCTGAACGATTTGTTCAAACTGATAGCCATTTACAACACAGATCGCCACGAGCAGCAGGGCTTTATCGTCAACCAGCTGCTTTTCTTGCTCTAACGTTAGCGACTCTAGACCTTTATTGTGCGCAGCCGCGAGCTTAAATAGTTCCGCCATTTCTAAACCAATCAATTGGCAAATTCGTTCTAAGCGCTCAAGGCTAATGTGCTGACCTTCAGCGAGTAAACGTTTGACGCTTCCTTCACTTAAATTAAGGTGTTGTGCAACATCCGCATAATGCAGCCCAGCTAACTTTAGTTGGCGTTTAAGCTCTTTAATTAACGTATAGCTTTCTGACATTTACGCTGTTACCTCGTCGTGTAACTGCTCTAGGTACGTTTGCATAAAGGTTTTGCGTTTTTGCGCTTCGCGTATCGCTGACTCCGTGTTCATGGTTTCAGCGATTTTGAATAACTTGGTTTGAAAGTGATCCAGAGTGAATTGTTTATCGTTAAGTTCACGTTCTTCGGCAAATATATCGCTGTCGTTGTAAAGTTGCGCGTTAAATTGAGTGCTGACTTGAATGCATCGCGTCACGCCAATTGCGCCTAAAGCGTCCAGACGGTCGGCATCTTGGACGATTTTGGCTTCCAACGTATTTGGCCTGATGTTTGCGCTAAAGCTGTGTGCCTCTATCGCATGAGCAATGGCATCATGATATTGCTGCGGATAATCGATACTCTCTAAAAATGCGACCGCTTTTTTGGCTGCGATGATTGAGCTCTCTTTGCGATTTGGGTGATCTTTCGGGTAAGTAAAGCAATCATGCAAATAGGCAGCCGGTAATACAATCGCGATGTCTGCATTTTCTTCTTTGCAGAGCTGTTTCGCTGTTTTGACCACGCGTTTAACGTGTTTAAGATCATGAGCTGCATCTACTTGCATCTCTTGCTGCATAAATTCCAAAAATTGCGGTTCTATCTGGCTTAATGACGTCATGGTTCATATCTACAACTAAAATGAAGTCAGAAGTATGCCCAACGCTTAGAATAATTTCCAAGTGCGATGGTGTAATTGAGATTCAGCCACCAGAACCTTGTGCAACGTTTGGTACTGAGCCGTTTTATATGGCCTTTCAATGTGTTCAGTGGTTTATGAGACAAGAATAGACAGAGCGAGCAGTGATGTTTACCAGTAGAAAAAAGGCCTGACGATGTCGTCAGGCCTTTTTCGTTTCGCCGATCTTTTTAGCGTTTGAACGTTACTTGCTCTGCTTGTTCAAGATGAATATGAGTTGTCGCAGGCTGTGTTTCTGCAATCACTTTACCGTGACGAACAGAGTAACGAACCGGCACTTGGCGACGTACTGCGTCAAAACCATTTTCTGCGGGAAGAATCAGTAAACTACCTGGTTTGCCTTCTTCAATGCCGTGCTTGTCTTGAATGTTCAGTGTGCGTGCTGAATTGTTGCTGATCAGATCCAGTGAGTTGTTGATTTGGTCGTAACCCATCACCTGACACACGTGCAGACCCATATGCAGTACTTGCAGCATGTTTGCAGTGCCTAGTGGGTACCAAGGGTCAAATACATCATCGTGTCCAAAGCAGACGTTGATGTTGGCATTCAGCATCTCTTTCACTCGTGTTACGCCGCGACGTTTTGGGTAATCATCAAAACGTCCTTGTAAGTGAATGTTCACCAATGGATTTGCCACGAAGTTGATACCGGACATGCGTAATAAACGGAACAGGCGAGATGCGTATGCACCGTTGTAGGAACCCATCGCTGTGGTGTGACTGGCCGTGACTTTATTCCCCATATCAAACTTGTGCGCTAATGCTGCCAGTGTTTCAACGAACCGAGATTGTTCGTCATCGATTTCATCACAATGCACGTCGATCAGGCGGTCGTATTTTTTCGCTAACTCGAATACGTAGTGCAGCGATTCAATGCCATATTCGCGTGTGAATTCAAAGTGTGGAATCGCGCCAATCACGTCCGCACCTAATTTGACGGCTTCTTCTAGCAGCTCTTTGCCATTTGGGTAAGAGAGAATTCCTTCCTGCGGGAAGGCGACGATTTGGATATCTACCCATTCTTTCATCTCTTCACGCACTTCTACCATCGCTTTTAGGGCAATTAGGGTAGGGTCTGAAACATCGACGTGGGTACGAACGTGTTGTACGCCGTTTGCTATCTGCCATTTTAAGGTTTGTTTTGCGCGCGCTTTCACGTCTTCAATCGACAGCATTTCTTTGCGCTCAGCCCAACGTTCAATACCCTCAAACAATGTGCCAGAGATGTTCCAGCTTGGCTCGCCTGCGGTTTGAGTTGTATCTAAGTGAATGTGTGGCTCGCAGAAAGGCGCAACCGCCATACCGCCTTCAGCATCGATGATGTCACCGTTATGACTAAGCTCCACATCGTTGCTTTCAATGCGCTTGAATTGACCATCTTCAATCAAAATTTGCTGCAGACCTTCTTGTCCTTTTAGCGTTACGTTTTTGATCAGTAGTGTTGTCATGATGGTTCCTTACGCTGGCTGTGTAGCCAGTGCTTTTTTGTTGAGAATAGGATTAAGAATCAGGAAGCTAATTGCGCCGCCAAGTACAGCGTTAATCGGCACTACGCCAGGCAGGAAGTGTCCCGCACCAACGCCAATCACGACAGCGATAATGCCAGCCCAGTTAACGTTTTGGAATTGGGCGGCTTCAAAGTTTGCGTAGCGTTTACGGTTCGTGAAGAAGTCAGCGATGATCACGCCGCCAATCGGTGGAATTGCCAAAGATAAGAAGGTCAGCCAGCCAACAAAGTTATTGTAGAGCCAGAGAGCGCAAAGTGTGCCAACAAGACCGTTCGCCATTGAGATGTATTTACTTGGTAAGCCTGTGATGTTGGAAAATCCAAGACCCGATGCGTAGAGCGCGTTGTCGTTGGTCGTCCAGATGTTCAAGCCAAGAACGATGATAGCTGGAATAAGAAGACCTTGCGCGATCATCACTTCAGAGATGTCTGATTGACCCGTCACCGACGCACCTGCCGCGCCAAAGATAAACATTAACGAGTTACCGATGAAAAATGCCACCATGGTGATCATCACGGCGCTGCGCGGCTTTTTACCAAAGCGTACGAAATCCGCCGTTAATGTACCAGCACTGACAAAAGAGCCGACAACCATCGCGAGAGCTATTGAAAAATCGAGTGGCTCGGTTGGTTGAACCTGTTGTAGTTCGCTTATACCGCCAACACTATTTACTGCCTCGATGACAGAGTAGCCGCCAAGTAGCGCAATGGCAGGAACGGCAATTGCTGACAACACCATCAGTGCGGAGATGCCAAAGTAAACGGTCGCGGTCATGAGCAAACCGGAGACGAGGATCAAAGTATTGGTATCGATGCCCGTTGCTTTGTGCACCGGAATCGCAAACATCGCGACACCAACTCCAAACCACCCAACTTGAGTACCGCCAAGAAGAGCAGAAGGAAGCCAAGAGCCTTTAGAACCAAAAGAGAAACGAGCAAGAAGGTGAGTAGAGAGACCAGTAGAAGCGCCGATGTAACCGAGGAAAGAAGTGTAAATACCGAGGATTAGGTTACCGATGAGAACAGCGAGGAAAAAATCATTAAAGGAGAGCCCAGTACCGAGAGAACCCCCAGTCCACATACTTGCGGAGAAAAAAGTGAGTCCTAACATCACCATGGTTAGTGACGCCACGCCTTTTCTGGCCGTGTTGGGAACTGGTCCAAGACTGTAGTTATTGTCTCCAGCCATTATTACCTCCGCACATTGAAATATTAAATTATAGCACCTGATTTTCAGGCAAACGGCGCGTATTATCGTGATGTAAATTTAATAGTCAATGATAAAATTGCAATTTAAACGTTTGCTTTGTTTTTGATGTGTATTTTTTCTTTTAATAACAATGGTTTGATTTTTAAATTCTAAAGGTGAAAATTTTGATTTTACATATTTTCTATGATTTATAGACAGGTTTTCTATGTGAAATGAATGTTTTGAATTGCTATTTGTTTTTATGGATTAAATTTATCTATAACTCTGGATTGTTCAGTCGATTTCTATGAAAAGAAAACGATTTCATGATGAGGTTTTTGGTTTGGGCGTTATTTGTTCTTTTCTTGGGTGTGTTTTCTTGGTTTTATTTTGTGTAGGTGATTTATTTTTGTTGAAGCTGGCATTTCTAATGGTTTAGTGGGCGAATATTTGAATTTTATAAACAGTAAACAATCTGTTGTGGGTAAGAAAAGTACAACCGAGCTCGGTCAGAGGATAAGAGGGCAATAGCCACATAAAAAAATAGCCAACCGCAAAGAGTGCGATTGGCTTATATACATGTGAACAAAATCAAGTTCACTAACAACGTCAGTTGGCTAGGTGACCCTCGGCTTAAGAAGGGTCGATTTATATAATGCAGTTACTGTGCCAACTTTAATATACCCTAAAATACGTAGTTTCTGTGACATGCGTTGCTTAAAGTTT
Organism: Vibrio sp. Vb2880; assembly: GCF_033337975.1. Taxonomy (NCBI): domain Bacteria; kingdom Pseudomonadati; phylum Pseudomonadota; class Gammaproteobacteria; order Vibrionales; family Vibrionaceae; genus Vibrio; species Vibrio sp. Vb2880. Next base: position 140,349 of record NZ_JAWORT010000002.1, on the reverse strand, counting down.
GAGTATGTTTGCAATTTGCAACTGCGTTATGCAATTTGACTCTATTATGCTAATGATTGATTAATAAACAATGAACCTTTTAAAGCATGACTAAACTCGCCGTTCCTAAAAAGGCGAAAAAACCAACTACATCTGTCACTGTTGTTAGAATCACCGAGCCAGCCAAAGCGGGGTCCAATTTAAACTTATCCAGAATAATGGGAATCAGCACACCAAATAAAGCTGCGGTAATAATATTGACGATAATGGCCAGCGCGATGGTTCCCCCAAGAACCGGAGATTGAAACCACAATCCGGCGAGCCCGCCGATGATTAACGCCCAAGCAATGCCGTTCAGAGAGCCAATACCCAACTCATTTTTCAATAGCTTGAAACGGTTACCTGGGGTGATCTGATTAAGCGCCATCGCACGAATCATTAGAGTGAGCGTTTGGCTGCCAGCAATGCCCCCCATGGATGCAACAATTGGCATGAGCACCGCCAAAGCCACTACCTGAGCAATTACATCTTCAAACAGTCCGATAGTGACAGACGCCAAAATAGCAGTAAGCAAATTGATGCCTAACCAAACCCCGCGCTTTTGCGAGCTTTTTAATACTGGCGCAAACAAGTCATCGCCTTCATCCATACCTGTACCGGCCATCAAACGTGCTTCGTAGATTTCACGCTGTGTACTCAATGCAAACTGCCAATCGACTTCACCGATCAGTGTTTGGTCTGCATCAGTTACAGGGAGAGCGGGCAGTGTGCTGTGTTCTAATGCCTCTACCGCTTCAGGAAGCATCATTTTACTGTCTAGAACCGTCACAGCTTCAATAACGAGTGTTTTTAAGCGAGTATCGGGGTCACCACGTAAGATATCGAAGTAGTTGACCGTTCCACGATACTGTTTATTACGATTAATCAGATACACCTGTTGAGGCGTGTCGTAGCTATAGCGCTCCATTAACTGCTTAGCTGTCCCAATCGTAATGTTGAAGGGCAGGGTGATGATCTTACGTTCAGCCCAGTGGCCGAGTTCTTCATCAGCATACTCGTTTGCTTGATCGTAAAGTTCCAACTCATCTTTTTCTATCAACGAGAGCGCTTCGTTGATGATCGACTCTGGCAACGAATCGGCCCATTCGATGAGCGACAAGTTGTCGAGTTTAGCGAGAGTGAGCTTTAGCTCGACTTCAGATAACGCATTGATGATAGAGAAACGTACGTCCGCACGCATTTCCGTTAACACGTCGATATGTAGCTCTAGTGGTAAAGCTCGCCATAAGCGAACACGATCGTCGATTGGAAATGCTTCTAGAATCAGGGCAACCGCGCCGGGCTCGAGGCCCGCTTCAATAGATTCATTGAGCGTTGCGACTTGATCCGCTTCTTCGGCTTGGCCAATTTGCTGGATTAGAGTGGAGAGATCTTGAAACTTGCTCACCGAGTACCCCGATAGTTAATTCGTTTTATGGAAGTATGGCATGTTATTGAGATGCACAACTATGCATCTTAACCTTGCTCAAGGTACTTGAAAGTAACAGAAAAACAATAGGCTATTTGCTGTTGATGGTGAGATATGGCTGTACCAATTGGCGAATGTTCACTTTTGCGCCAATACGGGCTGCCAGCAAGTACATTCCGCCTATTTTTCTGTGCAAAAATAGGGCATCTGCTGGTGGAGTATGCCAGTATTCTTGTTCCATGCTTAAAATAGTGCCAGCTTCGCGAAGCTTTTGTGCTAAGCCACTGGCTTTAAAGTCATAAGGCTCATCAACTAACATCGGTTCACATGCCATTTTCACTAGATCGAGAATCGCTTGGCGCTGGTCTGGAAGGATGGTTTGGCTGAAGAAGCCTATTTGTTCAAGCGCATCATTTAAGCCTTGTTCGTCATTATTCACGACAGACGCAAAAGCTTGGCGATAGCCGGTACTGAACCGTTCGCTGTATTCGCGGGTCGCCCCGAAATCTAGCAAGCCGATTTGACGAGTGTTTTCGATATATAAGTAGTTGGCGAAGTTTGGGTCGGTTTGTACCATCTTAAATTCGAACAGCTCTCGAAACAGTAATTCGAGTAGGCTGTGCATGACAAAATCCCGTGTACTCTGATCATAATGTTCGATTTGCTCAATCGGGCTACCATCAATGAATTCCATCGCGAGAACGGAGTCTGAGCAACTTTCAGTATGAATCTTCGGTACGACAAAATGAGGGTGCTCCTTCAAAGCGTCATGATAACGAATGGCAAATTGTGCCTCTCGTGCGTAATCGGCCTCGTCATGTAGCTGCTTTTTCGCTTCTTCGAGCAATCCTTTGTAGTCGACAGACTCGGGAATCAACCCAACGACCTTGAGCAGTGTACCGACATTATCGACGTCGCTATCGATACTTTTCCGTATGCCCGGATATTGCACTTTGACGGCTAGGTTATCGCCCGCATCGCTGTAGGCTTGGTGCACTTGTCCTATTGATGCACTGGCGATTGGTTTGAAGTTAAATGACAGAAACTCAGCTTTCCAATTCGTCCCTAGCGAACTTTCCATTACTGCGTTGAGTTGTTTTGCAGGCATTGGGTCTGCGTTGGAACGAAGACGGGAAAGAATATCGGCAAGTTCAGGTTCTAAAACATCACCAGCATCCATTGACAGCATTTGACCAAGCTTCATTGCAGCGCCACGTAGGTGAGCAAGTTGGTCAGTTAAACGCGCGATGTTCTGTGGCGTCAGCAAGAGGTCTTTCGCTTTTGGTTTGTTGCCTTTGGCTATCTGCTTCGTGCCTTCTGTAATCACATTGCCTGCGACACGGGTAGCAAGTGAAGCGAACTTGCTGAATCTTGAGATGCGATGGGTAGGTAGGCTTCTTTCCTTTGCCGACATGAATCTTCTCCGCTATTTACTAACTAATTGTTATACGGGAAAAGGATATGTTTGGATACAAATGAAAAGAAAACCGCCAGCGTAACTGGCGGTTTGCGAGTTTAGATAGAGTAGAAGAAGTACAGTTGAGACTTCATTCGGATGATGATCCCGCGAATCACATCTAAGAAGGCCATGAAGCCTATCGGTTTTTCACCGCTGACCCATGCCAGGCCAACAGAGCCAACTGGGATATCGTAGCCTTCTGGCTCATCAATCTTAAGACGAACAAAGTGGTGTTTGTTCTGTAAGTTCTTTCCAGTGGTGACACGTACGGAATCATCGAAACCCAGTAGATTACCTTGTGACTCACCTGTTGCTTCAACAATGCCTTCGACGGTCGCTGAGAAGATCTTACCTGGGTAAACGGACGAAGAGAATTCCGCTGGCTGACCCGGTTTGATGTTACGAATCGCCTGGTGGTTGACTCGCATCAGCACGTACTTCTCGTTAGTGTACATGTTGATACGCGGCATCATCGATACACGCTGACCTTCACGCAGGATAAAGTTGGTGACAAAGCCATCTGTTGGGGCATGAACTTTTGTGCTATTCAAATCCCATTGCGCTTTTGCAATTTGCTCTTCAGCTTGGCGCAGTTCGGCTTGTTTAGTTTCAACTGCAAGTTCCGCTTTATGAATCGCCAGTTTTGCACGGGAAATATCGACTTGTTTCTTCTTGATTTGAGACTCAAGAGTTAACACGTTGTGACGTGCCATATCAACCGCACTCGATTGTTTGTCGATATCGCTTTCCGTGATGGTGTTGTGCACTACTCGGTTTTGCTCAACATAACGATCTAGCATTTTTTTCTGCAATTTGTGGTCAACTTTCGCCGCTTCCAACTGGCTCTTTGATGTTTCTAGATCTTGCACTAGCGCTTCGTGGTTAGCTTCTTCAATCTCGATGTCGCCTTTTGCTGTAGCTAATGCAACGCGAGCAGAATCAGCGGATACGTTCGCTTGATTTAATGCGATTTTGTATTGCGTTGGGTCAAGTTCATAAATGAGCTGACCTTCTTTAACTTGCTGATTCGGCTCAATGTAAATGTGGTCAACTTTACCTTTTACATTGGTTGAATCTGGACGCAATTGGATGTGAGGCGACTGCACGACAGAACCGCCGGATAAATCCATCGGGGTGAAGTTAATCAAACCTACCCAGACGAACATCAGCCAACTCAAACCGCCAAGATAAGCGAACGATTTGGTTGCTTTGTTCCAAGGCATGCCAACCAAACGCAGCAGATAGATGAAGAGTGCCCATACCGCTAAACCTTCTAACATTATGCTTCCTCTTTTGGCTGTGTTTCTGTTTGCGGTTTACTTTTCCATGTATCACGCAGATTGATGATGGCTTTTTCCATATCAACAAATGCAAAGATCACGGCTAGCACCCAAACCCAGTGCCAGACAAACCCTATCCAGGTCAGCGCAGTGATGAGCCCTATCTGATGATGGTCTTTGCTGTGTGCTTTATTGATAGGCAATTCATGGATTTTCCAAAAGCCGTAACACGCGCCCGCGACACTCGCAATTAAAACGACAGCAGCGACAACATGTAACGCCGTATCTGCGCCTGTACCGACAAATGGGACACTCAGTAAACTCATTAAACACTCCTCTATCAAACTGTTGGCGTATTGTGATCTGAATTTGATTTGCGGCTGTCTTTGTGACAGATTCAATCACTACAGGATTGAATTTGATGTGATTGGTTATGAAAACGGTTCGGTTTATTCGCGCGATGGGCATTCTAAACATGCATAACCTCGCGTTATCTAAATACAATTTGGACTCGGATGAGTTAGGGATCCCAGCATCGGTGTTTCGTAACCCAATGACACTGATCCCGCTAAAAGCCGTTGCGGAATGGTACCGTTGTGTTGAACAAGCCAGTTGTGACCCGGATGTGGTGTTGAGTCTCAGCCGAGGTATTGAACTGCAAAAGCTAGGGCCAGTGGGACGCTGGTTATTCTCCGGCAATGATTTAGCCAGTACCATTCGGCGAGTGAATTATGGTGTGAGCAACCTACAATCAGGGGCGTTTTTTGCTGGCGAACAGTCGGGTAAAATCATCAAATGGACTTACCACAACCCGTTTATAGAAACGTCAGTAAAGGTGCACGATAGTATCCGCTGTGCGGTATTTATGATTAAGGTGTTACGCGAATTTCTTGGCAAAGATTACCAGCCTTTACGTGTCAAGGTTTCAGGCTCGAGAAAAAATACTGAGCGATACCGGGAATATTTCGGCTGCGAGGTGGAATGGAGTCAGCCAAAAACAGAGATATGGATCCCGGGAGATGACCGACTAGCTTCTCGCCAAGTGAGCCATCGAGAAGACAGCCGTCTAGCGATGAGTTTTTCCGATTTGGATGATCTGCTTAATATGCCCGATCCAGAAGACGAGTTGAAAGTGATTTATGAAGTGGTGAACTACAGCAGCCATTATGGATTGCCAACGTTAGAGCGCGTGTCTTCTCTGCTTGATTTATCTGAACAGCAGTTTCAACGTCGTTTGCATAAATTAGGGCTCAATTTTTCGACGGTTTCTGGCTATGTATTGAGTAATATTGCAGCTGGTTTGTTGAGTAAGCGCGTGAGTATTGATGACATTGCCACGCGCCTTGGTTACACCAATGTGGCGAGCTTCAATCGTATGTTTAAGAAACATCGTGGATTAACGCCCAAGCAGTATACGGGAAGATTAGAGAAGTAGTGCTCCACTTATCTCTATGAGTACAAGCAATAAAAGCCCTCAAAAAAGTAGAGGGCTTTGTTTTTTTGTGTGTTGTTGTTTTATGTAATGGCTATTTTTTAGGGCGCCAACTTAGTGCACTTGCAACAGCGCCGATGGCAATTACATCCTTTTTTTGTTCGCTAAGTTCAGGGAGCATCTGTACCGCAATGGTACCGTTCGTCTGCACTGCGGCAATTTCTTGTGTGCCCTCCTTAAAGCTATAACCCAATGGAATGTCTACCGCCATCATGGCGTCAGGACTAGTATGTACAGTTTCTACATTAAAGTGGGTGCTACCAATACGCACTACGCCTGTCTCTTTTTTTTCAAAGCTGATGTCGATGAGAGCCGATTTTGGCTCCATCGCAAACTCACCGACTTTTTTACCATCTTGAGTAATGTCACAGGTGTAAGGATCATTCCCACCAAAATCGACGCCCATGTAGTTAACCGACATACCGCCTCCGGTGCAGTTCAAAAGCCAAGTTTCTCCGCTGTCGATACGAGTCACTTCTGCGCCCATTGAACCTTCTTTGAAAGAGATACGGTTAAACCAACTTGAGTTAGAAGCACTGCGTGAATACTTGCCTTTGTACTTACCAGCAAAATCAAAATGGCCATCTGCACCGAATCCCCAAAAATCACCGTCGGTTTTGATCAGCATTTCTGGTTGTGCTTTTACGGCATCAGTACGATCCATGACGGCTAGGCCACCACAACCAGCAAGGAGCAAGGGAGCGAATAGAATAAGTTTCTTCATGTTTTTCATTGTTTATAGCTTGGTTACATCTAGGGTTTGGTCGGTGAATTGGATGTTCTGAATGTCGTACAACTCGTCAGTGCCTGTATTTGGGCACTCAACAGAAACGCTCTTTGCTTTGATAACAGTACATTCCGCCAGTTTGTGTGGCACGATATAGGTGTTGATACCGCCTTCACCATAAATGCTGTTGTCTTTGCTGTTGCCTTCAAAAGTATTGTTTTGATCATTACCGATCACATTCATCGCGTCGTCGCCAATGATCTTCACTTTTGTTAACCACTGAGATTTGTAGGTGTACGCTTCTATCAAACCGTCTTTGTTGGGAGCCATACGGAAGGTAGGTACTGTGCCTGGATTTGTCTTTTCTGTGTAGAGCTTGACGCCCGCAGAGTCGATATTCGCGGTATATTGCAAGTATCCGTGGAATAAGCCACTGATCCAATCAACGGCTTGTGGATCTTGGGTTTGCATTTCTTCACGCGTTAACGCTTGGTAGCCATCTAAACCATGTCCGTTTGCTTTTGCTACACCCATGTAAGCTTCAAAAGCGGCAGCAAAATATTCGTGAGAATATGAAGGGCCCGTTTGTTTAACACTTTCAGGATCGAAGTCGTCTGATTTCCAATCGTCCCAGTCATACTGAGTAGGGCGCCACACCGTCGGTTTGCCCGATTGAATATCGTTATAGATGCTTAACGCATGAGCTTGAATGTCATTTTGCAGTGCCGCAGTCGCCGTGTTAGGTGCAATACCTTGCGCTTGGACCAAGTGTAAAATTTCTTCAAAAGCGGCGTCTCGTTCGGCTTTTTTGCCAAGATTGGCGCAGTAATCGGCAAAATTACTCATGTAATGGCAATCGCCTTCAACTGTCAGTTCTCGATACATTAAAGATTGGCTATTCTTTAGCCAGTTTGGTGTTTCTTTACTAGTTACTAATGTTGACGCGATAGATGTGACAAGTGTATCCATATCATCTTCGTTAAGTACCATCATGCTTACAACAAACTTTTCTAGAGAACTCGTATCAAAAGAGTGTGCTAAGCCCGAGCTTGTAACTGCATCGTTCAATTTGCCTTGGCGAATCAGTTCGTTGATAAAGATTTTGGTTAGCATCTCATCATTCTGTTCGTCGTTTTCGGTCAGCATTAGTGTGGCATCACGCTCGGCTAATGTCTTAGCGATACGAGACTTGTCAGCACCGTACTTAGAGTCTGGTTGGTTTGTGAGAAGGTGTTGGATGATTTTGGCTGCACGAAAGATTTTTTCATTATTCGCACCGTCATCAACAGCCACAATGTGAAATGTATCGTTGTTGTTTGCTTCGGAAAGGGAGATTTTCACATAGTGGGTGAAGCCAGCATCAGCAGCCACTTTTAACTTGGCTGGAAACTCTGTAGAAACGACAGTTGGGATTGTGACAGTGCTCAATGTTGGCATTGGTGGTGGTGGAGGTGTTGTTTTCGATGGTTTCGGATTAGATTCACTGCCGCCACAAGCAGTTAGACTTATCGCGCAAAATATGGCTAAAGGTGTTAATTTGGAATATCTCATTTCATGTTACTCGTAGACTTTATTAGAGCAAGAAACTTAGAAGCAACATAAAGTCCTGTCTATATAAGCAAACTAAGTCATATATGTTGATATTGTTTTTTGGTAAGACCTATTATTCGATACATTTAAAAATATAGTGGATTTTTATTCCGAATTTTATTTTCTATGTGAAGCTATATTCTGGTAATTAATAAAACCTCAGGTTATTGCATGGTTTTAGGGGTATAGAATGATTAGGATTATCGTATATGTATGGTTTGTAAGCGTATGTAAGCCTGCGTTTTATTAAAATTATCATTTAAGTAGGTTGCGCAGTATAGGACGAGCGATATACTCCCTCCATCATATTGGTGGAGTAAATGATTCATGGTGGGTAATACAATCTTACTGGTAGAAGACGACTCTGAGATTGCTCGATTAACCAAAATGTACCTCGAAGCCGAAGGATATACGGTAACTGTCATCGATAACGGTCAAAATGCATTAGAAACGATTAAGGGGCTCAAGCCGGACCTAGTGCTGTTAGATTTGATGTTACCAGGAAAAAATGGCGCAGAAATATGTCAAGAGGCGCGTAAGTTTTATCATGGTATTATCATTGTTTTGACTGCGACCGATGATGAAATGAGCGAGGTGAGCTTATTTAAGTTTGGTGCTGATGATTACCTTACCAAACCGATAAAAGGCAATATCCTTCTCGCCCGTATTGAAGCAGCGTTGCGTCGCTATTGTCGTCAAGTTGATATCGTTGAAGAAGAAAAGCTGAGCCGATATGGCATTAGTCTTTGTCTTCGTCGCTCCCAAGCATTTTATTTGCAAAAAGATATTGGTTTAACGAGTTCTGAGTTTGAAATTTTAGAGCTCCTGATGCTGAATGTCGATAAGCCAGTATCTCGTGAATCATGTTGCCGTCTTGCCCGAGGCATTGAATACTGTATTACTGATCGTTCGATTGATATGCGTATATCCTCACTAAGGAAGAAATTCTCTAAGGCTCATATCCATACGGCTACCATTAAAACCATACGTCACCACGGCTACATGCTGACAGGTAAATGACGCATGTTTTCCCTGTTTACTCGTCTATATGTGGGGTTAGTAACTGGCCTTGCGCTGACTGTTGCTTTGTTTCTCTTTATGGGGGAAGAGTACATGCGCAAAACAGAAGTCGGTGTTTTTTTGAGTGACGGTGCTTATTTTGTCGATCAATACATTGAGCAACGAGGCACTCCGGATTCTCTCTACAAGAAGTTAACCGAAAACGGCAAGCAAGATTTCTTTATCTTTGATTTAACATTGGTTGAAAACTGGGACGGATCACCGCCTTGTCGAGATTGTAATCTGCTGTACCGTATGCAAGGGATACCTGTTTATCTTATTGATGGCAGTACCTATGCTGCGGTATTCCCTTTGCCTAACACTTCGAAGAGTTTAGTTTTCAAAGAAAAAACGGATTTCTTTAGCCCACACGTTGATTGGAATGAAGATTCTGAGATTGTATTTATACTTACTCTACTTTTGGTTGTTGTATGCAGTTTAGGCATTATGGTTTACATACCTGTACGACGTCTTGACCGCCAAATTCGGCAACTAACGGCTGCGCAACAACAATTTGGTTCTGGTGAGTTGAATACGCGAGTCGAGCTAAAGCAATTTTCGCAACCCGTGAAAGAGCTCGCCCAAGGCTTCAACTGCATGTCTGAAGAGATTGAGAGACGAGTGCGCCAAACACACATCTTTACTCAAGCTATTCCTCATGAAGTGCGCACTCCGCTGAGTCGTATTCAGCTAGCGACGGATTTAGCTCGACGCACGAGTGGTGAAATGCAGGCAGAGTTACATGACGATATTGAACGATACGTTGATGTCGTGACGGATTTAACGTCCGACATTGTCATGCTGTCTCGCTTGAGTGTGAAAAACCACTCATGGATCGATTCTGTTGAAACCATGGAACTGCCACTTTGGTGTAAAAGCCGCATGAATTACCTAGGCTTAGAGTCCGCCATGTTGAGAGCAGAAAATAAACTCGCGAACCAATTGATTCACTTTCAGCCTACTTTGGGTAACCTTGTCCTCGATAATTTACTGCAAAACGCCAAGCGTTATGGTGAGTCCTGCGTTGAGGTGACGATTCGAACGGTAGCGGATTGCTGGAGCATCGATATTGAGGACGATGGTCCGGGCATCCCTGAGGCGATGCGAGAAGAAGTATTTATGCCATTTTCGCGCTTAGACAAAAGCCGCAACGCCGACATGAAAGGCTTTGGTTTAGGGCTTGCCATTGCTACCAGTGCAGCGCGGCAACTGGGGTGGGAGCTTTCTGTCGGCGAGAGTCACTTAGGCGGCGCACGTTTTACGGTGCTTATTCCTGCCAACGGTTAGAGTAGGCACTGCGGTAGTCTGGCTCTGCGATACCTTCATACAAATCGTCACAAGCTTGCAGCGGACCTACGACGGTTCGGTAGGGTAGGACACCTGCCCAAACAGGGATGTCCATGTCTTCCGCATCGTCGTTGACGCCAAAATTGCTGATTTTCACTGATGCTTCTAGGAGTGGAATACGCAGCAGCATGGTGGCTTTGAGTTCTTTTTCATTACTCAAACGGACTTGTTCTGTTCTCCCCGGAGCGATCTGTTCAATAAAGTGATTCAGCAACCTGTCTTTCTCTTGGTTATCTTCCACCATCTCAAACTGGCCAAAGACCACAACACTGCGATAATGCGCACTGTGGTGAAACGCACTTCGAGCCAATACCCAACCATCAAACAAAGTAAAGGTTAAGCACGTTTGCACTCCTTGTTTGAGTGAGCGTAATAGTCGACTGTTGTTGGCACCATGGATATACACGTAATCATCGACACGCCATGCCAGCATAGGGATGACCACAGGGCCTGACTCGTTGGTTATCGCAATATGAGCGATTAGGCTTTCATCTATGATGGCGTGCAGTTTGCTAACATCAGAGACGGCTTTATGTGCGCCTTTCTTAATTTCCGTTCTATTGGTGTTGGATAGCATTTTCTCTCCTTGTTTGCTCACATTACGAGCGATTGATCCTCATTCTTTGATTGCAATGTAGCGTTTAACTGGTAGCTTAAAGAGAGCCACTTTTAACTAATGGATGGATCCAGTTTGTCTTTGATTGATATCGGTGACCTGCATTTAAAAGACAGTGATGGAACGCGTCAGCAAGCGTTGTTTTTTGCTATTCGCAAGAAAATTGTTCAAGGACTGTGGGTGAAGAATGGGAAGCTGCCTTCTACGCGGAAGCTTTCACAAGAGCTTAATCTAAGTAGGAATACCGTGATTTCTGCCTACGAACAGTTAGTGGCGGAAGGGTACTTGAACAGCCAAAAAGGTTCTGGTTTTTATGTTGCCGTAGAACTGCCAGAGCAGTACTTGCCTGAACCTAGTTCAGTTCAGAGAGACTCATCACCGAAAGCTCACTTTGATATCAACCGCGCATTTGCACCGGGTGTGCCGGATTTGGACGCATTTCCGATGGCGCAATGGCAAAAGTTACTCACTCGCCATATGTCTCGTACTTGCTTGTTGGGGAATCAAGATATTCAGGGTAGTTGGGCATTGCGCTGTGCTTTAGCTGACTACCTCGCATCAAGCCGTTCAGTGAATTGTTCTCCAGAGCGCATTATTATTACCTCTGGGGCGCAGCAAGCGTTGTCAATTGCGACGATGGTAGTGCTCAAACAAGGTGATAAGGTTCTGATGGAGCAACCAGGTTACGCGCAAATGCGGAAGTTGATTCAGTTCCAAAACTATCAATTTGAGCCTTTGTTCGTAAGAGAGAAATTAGGTTTTGATGTGGAAGCGGTGACCTCAAGCGATGCCGATGCGCTGTATATTACACCAAGTAATCAATATCCGATGGGCACCACACTCAATACCGAGCAAAGAGGAAAGATCATCAACTGGGCGGTCGAACAATCAAGTTGGATCATCGAGGATGATTATGACAGCGAATTCCAGTTTGCTCATCGCCCCTATACCAGCTTACAAGGGCTAGCGGCTCAAATGGGTCGAGATGATCGCGTGTTGTATGTGGGTTCTTTCAGTAAAGTGATGTTTAACGGCTTACGACTTGGCTACCTTGTGGTTCCTGAACGTTTAGTAGAGCAATGTTTAGTGGTTAAGGATGCGTTAAGTGGTGATTCGCCGACGCATACACAAGAAGCATTGGCAGACTTTATTACTGAAGGTGGGTTATTACGTCATATTCGAAAAATGCGTCGACTGTACAAAACTAAGCATGAACAGATGCATTTATCCATTCAACAGCATTTTGGCGACCGTGTTTGCGTCGTTAGCCAAGCGGCGGGGCTTCATATTACGTTGAAATGGCAAGATGGTATGGATGAGCAGCGTTTTACGAAACTAGCAGAGCATGAAGGGATCATCTTGCGACCTTTGAGCTATTATGAACACCCAGATTTTCAAGCACGTCACTGGCATGGTGCCGTGCTTGGTTACGGCAATATCGCGTTAGAGAACATAGACGCTGGTATCCAACGTTTAGCTCACATATTTCGAAATGGGAAGCGATGACTATTCAACTACACGTGTTTGTCGCTTATGTCGCCACTGTTTCCAAGGCAGTAAAAGTAGAGTAAAAATGCCAAGTGCATAAAACATTGACCAGCCTAAACATATAAAAACACCGGTACAAAGCAGTAGGGACAGTCCCGCAAGTGTTTTACCAAATCCTCGAAGCAATTTGAAAGCGGCTAACATCGCCAACATGTAAACCAGAACGAATACACTGTTTGCGAGTTTTAGGAAAAACTCCAGATCGAGCTGTGATAGGGTTCCTATCACACAAGATATCAATAATATACCGCCAACTAATATGGTGGCTGAGAAAGGGACACCACGACGTGAAATCTTGGCTAGTGGACTAGAAGGACGATGTTCCCGAGCTTGAGCCCAGACCATTCGCGCTAGGCTCTGTGTGTATAAGTTAACGCTCGCGAAACAAGCGGAGAAACCTATCAAGCTGATTATCCATTTGGCTCCATCGCCTAGTAGTTGGGCACTAAGCCAGGGGATGGATGCGTTATCAAATTGAGCGTTACCATACGCGCCAAACTTTAAAATAACGACAGAGCATGCCCAATAGGTAGCCCCTGCTACAAAACAACCGACCACAATGGCAATAGGGAAATCTCTTTGAGGTTTTTTGAACTCTTCCCCCATATGGGCAAAAGCCTCTATGCCAACAAAACACCAGAACATCACGCCTAACGCTGCGGTAATAGGCCAAATTGACTCTTGTGTGATGGCGGGCATCACAAGATCGGCGCTGTTAACGTCGCCTTTCCATAAAAATGCGCCAACAAGTGCGAAGACACTCAAAGCAATAAGAGTTTGTAAATGACCTGATGATTTTGTGCCCATCAAGTTGACGAACACAAGTAGTACTACCGTCAGAATTTGTGCAAACAGATTGTTGCTAATAGGTTCTGGCAATATTTGTTGTAGGAAGCCTGCGGCGAGTGCAATCGCGGCCGGAACCCCTACCGGAATGACACTAACAAATAGCCAAGCGACACTACTTTCCAGTTTGGCGTTAAAGGCTTTGCGTACAAAAAAGGCTGTTCCGCCCGCGTTGGGGTATCGTTTACCCAGTTGAGCAAAAGTCAGCGCAATAGGACAAATCGCGATGAACAATAAAATCCAAGCCCATAGTGAAAAATGGCCAGCTATACCTGCTGCGATAGCCGGGATCATAAACAGCCCCGTTCCCATTAATGTGGTGGATAACTGTGCGATACCTGATGTGAGTGAAATGTCTTTTTTGAGCTCTTCCATGCGAATTGATTCATCCAATGTTATGAGGCTTATTACGAAAAAGCTTGTGGCTTCTGGTTATTTCGTTTTATGTGTTTAAGCGATGCTATTTATGTGCTGAGTACTTAAGTTGGGAATTTGATTTCAATGTGTTATCTATTTTCTGTTGAAATGGATAACAGCACTCATCTCATGCCCGCCAAATAGCATATCCAAAATGTTAATAACAAAATGATTTACTAAACCGTCAATATGACGGTTGTTTTAAATAATTCCAACAAAATGTTGGTTTCTTATGCAGTTAGAATCGGTATAGAATGAGAAAAATAAGGAAAGCTTGGTAACGGTATGGACAAGTTTGATCATAAGATTGTGGATCTGCTCAGGCACAACGCTCGGCTGTCGGTGACTGAAATTGCGGATAACGTAAACCTTTCTCGTTCTGCGGTAACGGCCCGTATTCGCAAGCTAGAGCATGACAAAGTGATTCTAGGGTATCACGCTGAAATTGCGCCTTCGGGTGGGGATTCGATTTGCGCCTATTTTGCCTTAAAGTTCGATAAATCAACCTCTACGTATTATTGCGAATCATACGCGGACGAATTATACAAAATTGATGGCGTAAAATGGTGTCATGCGATCAGCGGTGAGACGGACATGATGGTTTTTGTCGAAGTGCCTACGATGGCTCGCTTGAACGAAATCAGAGATCAAATTCAACGATATCCAGAGCTTCGAAACCTGATGACTCATACCGTCTTAGCTGAATTCTTTAACACGACTGGGAACCTGTTTGTGAAGTGACCATGAATGGATGCCATGTTGAAAACCCTTCTGAGCGAATATGTTAAACAACATTAATTTGAATCTACTTAGATCCTTGCATGTACTTTTAGAGGAGTGTCATGTCAGCCGGACCGCAGACCGTTTGCACATTACGCAGTCAGCTGTCAGTCGACAGCTTGCACAATTGCGCGATCTGTGTGGTGACCCACTGCTTATTCGTCAAGGTAATCAACTGATACCAACGCCACGAGCAATAGCGTTAAAATCAAAGCTTGATGCATTACTGGCTGAGTTTGACCATTTACTCGATGACCAACCTTTTGAGCCGCGGCAGTGGCAAGGTGAGCTTGTTATTGCTTCTAGTGACTACGTGGCGCAATACGTATTGCCCGATATTGCCTCTCACTTGGGTGAACAAGCGCCACAGTTAGATATGGCGTACCGACTGTGGCAACCCAACTTTCTTGATAAACTTCATGAGACGGGCATCCATATCGCGTCTTCTATGTATCCAGAAAAACCACAGAGTGTGTCGAGCGTTAAAATTGGTGAGGATTCATCAGTTTGTTTGATGAAATCTTCTCATCCGTTAGCAAAGCAGGACCAGATCAGTATTGAAGACTTGATTTCATATTCACACATCAAAGTGACTGGCGGCGGAGACAAAGATTCCTACACTGATTTAGCATTGAAAGAGCTAGGGCACACCCGCCACGTTACCTTTAAGGTTCCATTCTTCTCTGCTGCGATCAATCGCTTAGTTGCAAGTGAGCACCTGATGGTGGCTCCTGAACATATTGCCGTTAACCTCGCTAAGCATTGGGACTTAACCCATAAAGCATTACCACTCGAAACACCTATTCATCAATATTGGTTAATGTGGCACCCCAAATACGACACGGATCCTGCGCATAAATGGGTGCGAGAAGAGATTCGCTCAGTAATGCAAATCTCTGAATATTCCATTCGCTAATACGTACACCGTTTAGCTATGACTTGAAGTCATGATTAGTATGAATAACTTTGATTTCTAATTATACCTCTTCCGTTGATAGAGTGAGCTTCAAAGAGGGGAGATTCTTATGACACTAACAGTTTGGTTATCACTTTTTACCGTGTGTTTATTAGGGGCTATGTCACCAGGTCCCAGCTTAGCTATTGTCGCTAAGCACTCGTTGGCTGGTGGACGTATCAATGGATTAGCTACGGCTTGGGCTCATGCGTTTGGCATTGGTATATATGCGTTTATTACCTTGATTGGGCTCGCTGTTGTTTTGCAGCAAAGCCCGATGCTGTTCAAGACGATTAGCCTTGTGGGTGCGGCATATCTTGCGTATTTAGGGTTTAATGCTTTGCGTTCAAAAGGTGGTGTGGCTGCGAAGTTGGAGTCAGGTGAGGAAACAACGGTAATCCAGTCTGCGCGAGAAGGCTTTTTTATCTCGATTTTAAGTCCCAAAATTGCTTTGTTTTTTATCGCATTATTCAGTCAGTTTGTCGCGCTCGGTAATGATTTGAGTAATCAGATGATCATTGTTGCCACGCCGTTTGTTGTGGATGGGCTTTGGTACACCTTTATTACCCTAGTGCTATCGAGCTCTAAAGTCGTTGACAGAATTCGCTCTAAGGCAGTGTTGATTGATCGTTTGTCAGGGGTAGTACTCATGCTGCTGGCTCTTAGAGTGGTCGTAACGGTATAGACAAGCTCGCAAGACAGAAATACTAAAAGCAGCCCGTGTGGCTGCTTTTTTGTCTACTCTCAGTAACCCTTACACAATTTACGTAATTCTGACGCTAAATGTTGCTAAAATTAATATTATCAATAGTGTTACTTTGGTTCATATTCTCATTTGCTGTGAAAGCTACTTTCCAACGCATTGTTATAATGAGAACGATAGCCACTTAACGTTAATACTAACAGTGTCGCATATTAAGTCGAGAGTGCTTTATTGGATAAAAACGGACTTTCCTCTTACTTACCCTATGAAAGGGGTAGAGACTTCATGACCGTTTAGAAGGTGAGAGCAATATGCAAAGAATAGTAGATTTAGCTCCAGTAGTAATTTTGACCAGTGTTTGCAGCGTTGCTTGGATATTCTTTTCAACAAAGAGCATTTGGGTGTTTTTTGAACTGTTTGTATTTACGATGCTTGGCTTTGGCCTTTTGTACGGGTTACTACAAAAGGCTGATCCTAAACACTTTGACTTTGTTTTAAATCACATCGATGAAATTAAGAAGGAAGGCAAAGATGCTTGCCTAAGCGGCGCTCCGAAAGAATCCAACCCATACTCTGGTGTCGATGGTGATTTATGGGAGGCTGGTTACACAGCCTCCTACAACAAAAAGATAAAGCAATAAACCGCTAGGTGTTTATTCAATATTGTGCTTTTCAAAAAAGCACCCTGCCATTTTAAGGACAGGGTGAAAGCAAGAAGTTTCTCAGGAGCGGTCGGGGGAGAGAAACTCATCTAAATCTTATTTACTTACCGGCGAACCTCTTCAAATTCACCTTCAATCGCATCTGCTTTACCTGTATTAAATTCATATTCTTCGTGCATTTCTCTCTGCATTTTCTTGACGCGCTTTTCAATACGCTTGCCGGTAATTAATGCTGCGATGGTCAACGGAATCGCAATGATCAAGCTAAATACTAACGTAAAAAAGCCGGTAATCAGTGCTAGTGCAGTTACAATAATCCGATTCATAATCATGACCTCTCTGTAATTTATGTGCTCAGATTAATGCTGTGAACATGAACAAAACATGAATGCTGACGTTCACTTTGTCCGGAGAGTGTCAAATGAATGAAACGAAAAAACGCCTGAGGGTGATCAGGCGTATAAACGGGGAAAAATATTAGTAATGCGCATGGCGCTTATTATTTAGAACAAATATGAGATATTGTCCGCTACGCTATGTGGTTAACGTTGTGGAGCAAAGTTCACCTATCGAGGGAATGTTTGGTAACGAACACCCATCATTTGTTCCATACAGTGCACAACTTGGCAGCTGTAACCGAATTCGTTGTCGTACCAGATGTAAAGTACACAACGCTTGTCTTGTGCGATAGTCGCTTGACCATCTACGACGCCTGCATGGCGAGAGCCAACTAAGTCAGTTGATACAATTTCTGTTGAATCGGTGTAGTCAATCTGTGCCGAAAGCTCAGAGTTCAACGCCATTTCACGCAAGTAATCGTTCAGTGAATCACGGTCTACGTCTTCACCTAAGTTTAGATTAGCGACTGCCATAGATACGTTTGGTGTCGGTACGCGAATCGCGTTGCCTGTTAGCTTGCCTGCAAGCTCTGGCAATGCTTTAGCAACTGCTTTTGCCGCACCTGTTGAAGTCAGAACCATGTTTAGTGAAGCACTACGTCCGCGACGGTCACCAGAGTGGAAGTTGTCGATCAAATTTTGGTCGTTTGTGTATGAGTGCACGGTTTCAATATGGCCAGAAAGAACACCATATTTATCGTTCAGAGCCTTAAGGACTGGCGTGATTGCATTTGTTGTACAGCTTGCCGCAGAGATGATGGTGTCATCTTCTTTAATTACCGACTCATTTACACCGAATACAACGTTTTTGATGTCACCTTTACCTGGTGCTGTTAGCAGTACCTTCTCTGCGCCTTTACACGCTAAGTGTTGGCTCAGGCCTTCAGAATCACGCCAAACACCTGTGTTATCAACAACTAGCGCGTTATTGATACCGAAAGCTGAGTAATCCACTTCGCTTGGGTTATTTGCGTAGATGATTTGGATGTAGTTGCCGTTAACGATCAGTGCTTTACGCTCTTCATCGATAACAATGCTACCGTTGAACTGACCGTGAACTGAGTCACGACGCAACAAGCTAGCACGCTTCTCCAAATCGCCTTTTTTACCGCCACGAACCACAATCGCACGTAGTCTTAGTGGGTAACCTGGACCACTTTTCTCAATGAGAAGGCGAGTAAGTAGTCGACCAATGCGACCGAACCCGTAAAGAACCACATCACGCGCTTTCAATGAAGAATCTGCGTCGCGAGCGCCATCAAGTGCAGTGATAAGGAAATCGTTTAGAGAGCTTGTATCGTCATGTTCATTCCAGTACATAGTTGCCAATTGGCCAACATCGACACGGCATGAAGAAATGCTCATTTCACAAAGCGCTTGAATAATAGGCATCGTGTGCTCAAGCGAAAGTGGGTTACCGGTATAACGTCTTGCAACGCGATGAGTTTTGAGAATGTCTATAGTAGTAGCATTAATAAGCGTTTTACCAAACAGAACCACTTCGATTCCTTTTTGACGATATAGCTTACCAATTAGAGGGGAAATAGATTCAGCAATCGTTTGGCTAGTTTGCCAGTCTTGGAGATATTTCTCTGGACTCATTGTTGTATTAGACCTTTCACGTTTTGGGGGCTAACCATACTCTCTGCTGTTGCCTCTTCGGCAGCGTGCAAGAGTGTGGTGGGTTATGTAATCGGGTTGTAATAGTTATGTGTGCGGATTCTAAGGTCGGAGTCCTTATTCTGCTAGGAAAATTAAATCCAGTGTAAAACACTACTTAAGGGGACGTTAGTGGTGGATTAATGTGACTAAAGCAGTGGTTTTCACGTATTGACATTTAGAAAGTAACTTACTTTTTTTGCGATGATAACGTTTGCTTTCAAATTAGTTTTGTTGACAAAAATGGATATTTTGCATTTTTGTGTGATTTAACTCGATAAGGCAACTCAATAGGTAAACATACAATAGATGATTTCCTGAAAAGTGATGCGACTCTTAGTTGTGAGTGAAACTTCATTGTTTGCATCCAACTTTAAGATTAAAAAACATGACTTAAATCACAATTTCTACTGCATTAGCCGATGATAAAACACTCACAATAACCATAGTCTAGGTAGGTGAATGTTGTTTGAAAGTAACAATGTCGTATATGCCTTTCAATGCAAGAAACTAGTCTAATATTAAATAAACGGATGAAATCAACCATTAGGCTGATGGATGTTGAGATTATCAATAAAAACACGCTTAGCGCTCCTCGCACTATTACCCGCTGTGGTAATAGTGGTATTTGCAGTTCAGCAGTTTTCTGATAATGCGTTGCGCGTGAGCCGTCTCAATCAAACGGTTAGCAATATTCAAGGTTTCCAATTGATATCCAAGGCCTCCCACTTTATTTACTCCATAGAGAAAGTACGCCGACAGCCTGATCTTCAAGTCTCTGCAGCCATTAATATTGAAGAACAAGGTGAAGTTATTTCTTCTTTGCATCAAAAGTTTGTGCGTAACCCTAATACTGCTGAGTATGCTGATGAACTGAAAGAAGCCATGCAGGGGGTATTGTCAGGTAGATTGAGTGAGATGGACGACCTGGGTGATTGGGCATTTCAACAGCTCCAAAATATGTCGCGCTCTTTGTTGCAAAATCATCAATGGTATGGCAGTGACGACGGCATTCGCATGCAAAATTTTATTGCCTACCTTGCTCAGCTCTCTTTTTGGACACAGAAAGAAGCTTGGCTGACGAACCGTTTAGTCCAAGACCCTGAGAGTCGGCTAAGTCAAAGTATGTTTTATCAGGCGATTGACCGACAGCAGCAAAATTTGGATGCGTTTTTAAACTTAGGTGGGTCATACGAGCAAGTGGATAAATTGCTTGGCTTGTTTACTTCGCCGAGATATCAGAGAAACTTGGCGTCTCGCGGACAATTAATGTCAGGAGACATGTCACAAAGTGACTACGCCGCGTATTTAAAAGAACTCGATTTTCGTGTGCAGCGCTTACAAGTGCTCATTGATGGGTTCACCAAACAAACTGAGCAGTCGCTTCTCACGCAGGTTCATGAACAAAAGGCCAATATAGCGATGATCAGTTTTGGCGTCGCCTTAGTGGTTATCCTGCTTTGTTGGCTCGGATTTAGTACTTGGTTCCGAGTTAACAGCAAACTCGATGCGATCATTCATACTTTAAACGCGTTGATCAACTCCGAAGAGAAGCAAACAAAAGTCAAAGTTGATGGAAGTGATGAACTGACCATTTTTGCTCAGCAAGTGAATCGAGTGGTTGAAGAAATGCAGAGACAAACTGAAGAAATACTGCATGCAAAAGAGTCAGCAGTATCGGCTAATCGTGCAAAATCTGTGTTTCTTGCCAACATGTCACATGAAATACGCACGCCCCTTAACGGGATCATGGGCATGACAGAAATACTCTCTCAAAGTGAGTTGTCTTCGCATCAACAAGAAGTTGTTGATGACATTGACTCCTCATCTCAAACACTGCTTACTTTACTTAACGATATATTGGATCTCTCTAAAATCGAGTCTGGACGATTGGAGCTGTCACTAGTAGAAGCGGATATCCGAGAAGTCGTGTATCAGTCGATGATTTTATTCCAATCCAAAGCAACATCTAAACAGCTAAAGTTAGGTATTAATTTAGCTGAAAATATCCCCATTCGCGTGATGGTCGATGATCATCGTGTCAAACAGGTAGTTACGAATCTGGTATCGAATGCGGTTAAGTTTACCGAAAGTGGGCATGTATGCGTTGATGTTAGTTATGAGGAGTTACTTGAGAAAGAACGTGGAGTGCTGACGTTTAAAGTAGAAGATACCGGAATAGGCATTGATCAAGATAAGTTAACCACGATTTTTGAACCCTTTACTCAGGAAGATGAAGGAGTGTCGAGGCAATTTGGCGGCACAGGGTTGGGTTTGGCAATTTGTTGTCAGCTTGTGTCGATGATGGGGGGCAAGCTCGTAGCAACATCTACAAAAGGAGTGGGCACATGCTTTGAATTCTCGATTGAGGTTGAAGCAATTCCGGTGTTTGGCTGGCGTTCGGAGGTGATTAATAAAGGGCTTTTGATCTGCTCAAATTACGACTACGCCGACCAAGTATTAAAAGAGTGTCGCTTAGCGAAAATCAATCTCTTTGGTGTTAATAATGTGAATGAAGTGCAAGCGATAAATGATGACTTTGATGTCATATTTCTGTGCCACAGTAACGACGCTAATACCGATGAAATCTTGGATAATCTATCATTTAATTACGATCTTCGCCGTGTGATTATTTGCCAGCATCATTTATCCACTCCCTACGAAAATGCAGAAAAAGTACATGCCGTACTCACATTACCTTTCCTTGGCAATCGATTTAAGCATGTCATTGATGATTTAGCTAAGGTTGAAAAGACTATATCAAGTGACAATGTCACAAATAATGTTGTCAGCTCTGAATATCGAGCGTCGCGTTCTCATCGGAGGATCTTAATTGCGGAGGATAACTTGATGAACCAGAAAATAGCGAGTTTCTTTCTGGATAAAGCAGGTTATGACTATTTGATAACAAGCAACGGTCAAGAAGCGTTAGAAGCCATCACAAAAGGAGAAGAATTCGATGCAATTTTAATGGACTGCATGATGCCCGTGATGGATGGACTGACCGCGACGAAAGAAATTCGTCGTTGGGAAAAGAAAGCAGGACGTGAAAAAACGATGATTATCGCACTCACTGCGAGTGTTTTGGAAGAAGACATCCACAACTGTTTTGCGGCAGGCATGGATGCTTATTTACCTAAGCCGTATAAATCGAACCAGTTATTTGAGCTCTTTAGTGAATTAAAACTCGCCTAGCTAACATTTCAACTTAGACACGGTGTCAAAACGATTAAGCCCCATTTCAGGGGCTTAGTTCTGATTATTCATCGTTACGCGTTGGCTTGAGCGCCTGCGAGTTTGCGTATGGTTTGGCGATAGGTTAGGTATGCGGAAACACCAGCTAACAGGTTGCCGATACAAGCGCCTAAGAGTAAACCTCGGATTCCATCCATTTGAGCGCCAACCCACAAGCACGGTAGGAAAAAGACAAACAAGCGCAGCGCTGAAATGGTGAGCGCGGTGTAAGATTTGCCTAATGCATTACAAAGAGAAACCATTAGCATACAAACCCCTAATGAACCCAAACTGATCGGCACTATCAGTAAATGCATTTCCAAGACTTGCTCCACTTGCACATCACTTGTCATCAATAATGCGAGTGGGTTTGCGACGGCAAATGTAATGGCAGCAATCAAAAGTTGGAAACCTAGAATGAATTTTACGGCAATGCTGACGAGCCTTTGGATATCTTCATAGTTCTTTGCTCCAAGTAAGCGTCCAACCATTGGAGGCATAGACATTGTCAGCGCCAAGACCGAAACGATAGCAAAGAACTCATAGCGTGAACCAAGCGCCCAAGCGGCGACTGCTGCGGTTCCAAAGCTTGCCAATAATTTTGTTGCTAGCATGGAAGACAACGGTGGCAGCAGTTGGCTAATCATCGCAGGGCCCATAATGTTACCGATAGATGCAACACTTTTGGCTACGTTAAGATCTTGCCATTGTGTCGTTGCCCAGTGATTCTTCTTCACGCGAGGAGCGACGACTAAAATACCAAACCCAAAAGCGACGATGGTTGCTATTGCCGCTCCGTTAATACCCAAGTCAAACGTGAAAATAAATAGCGGATCGAGCACAAGGTTCACGCCGCTGGTTATCATCATCATTGTGCCAGGTAACATTGTATTGCCATTAGCTCGGCAGATACTGTAGTAAAAATACAAAACCGCACCAGTCCATGAGCTTAATAACCACCAAGGCCAGTAACTGTCGATTATCGGCATAACAGATTCTGGAGCGCTTAATAGAGCTAAAATGGGGTAGCGCAAAAGCCAAATTAGCCCGCCAAAAATAGCGACACCGATTGAGCCGATCATCAATACCAATCCGCCAAGTTGTTTGGCATACCGACTTTCATTCGCCCCAAGAGCTTTAGAAATGACCGCTGTCGTTGCGATCCCTAAACCAACTTGAATACCGATAATGACCATTTGCAAAGGCAGAGTGAAACCTTGAGCGGCTAACGGTAAAACGCCGAGCTGACCGATAAACGCGCTATCCACAAGCTGAAAGCTCATTAAAGACAGAACGCCAAATAGCATTGGCCAGGTCATCGTAAATAATTGTTTTGCAAGCGTTGGTTGTGTACTTGTCGTAGTTGAAGACATAGAAAGCTGAATGCGTTAGGAATAAGAGTTAGATTGATTGTACACGGCGGTTAGTTTAGAGACAAAAATAAACCCCGAGGAAGATATTCTTGCTCGGGGTTCGAAAATCTAGCTTACGCGTTTATTTTTTGCCGCTAGTTTGCTTGTCTTCTTCAGTCAGCTCACGAATGCGACGGCTGATGTCACGACGTGCTTTAGAGATCTCAGCGCTTTTAATGATGTGGTCATCAACACGATCTTCATAGTCTGCTTTCATATTTTTGATGATTGCGACGATTTCATCGTGAGTCATTTCTGGTTTGATGTAGTCTAGAAGGTTTTCTAGAAGATCAACACGTTTACGGTTATCACGAACTTTCTTCTCGTTATCAAGAAGCTCACGTTTTAGTTTGTTTTTACGACGAGCTTGGTTAACGATTTCAAATACGCTACTCATAGTTCTCTTTCCTAATTTTATGAATATCTTCCTCGATTAAAGCACAACATCCAGTGGCATAACAGTCTTTAGATCAATAGCAATGCAGAGTTGAACATTTCTCAACCAATTGCGCTGTGTCCATATAATCGTGCTGCTTTCTTCGAGTTTTGGCCAACATCGTAGAATCCATCGATTCATTGTCATAACGTGGCCTTCACTATATTATCAACACCATTGAATGCAAAATGATGAACTTGATATGGACTCTGGTAACACTGCGGAGCAAGTAAATAGTCAAGATAATGAGCAAGTCACTCGCTCTGTGGCTGAAAAGTTAAAAACGGCGTATATCAACGCCCGTGAGCAACTCGAAATCATCGAAGTTGAGCTTAATCGTTCAAAAATAATGATGGTCGACCAAGATGGCAATTTGACGAGAGTGCCGATTCTCTCGGAGCATTGATACCTGACCCTATTCGTAAGGGGTGTCAGGTCTTACGCTATGCTTTAGCCTGACACCAACACCTGAACCGCTAACGCTTCTTGCACTGCTGTGTGAATTTATGGCGTATGATTTCGAAGCGATTTAGGTACAAAGTCAAATGCAAAAATAATAAGGAAATGCATTATGAAAGTTGAGCTAACGGCAATTGAAGCACGAGTTATTGGTTGCTTGATCGAAAAAGAAGTCACTACCCCAGATCTTTACCCCCTCAGCCTGAACGCATTAACCAACGCGTGTAATCAAAAAAGCAACCGTGATCCCGTGATGTCACTCTCTGAGTCAGACGTACTCGATGCCGTTGATGCTCTTATTGAGCGCAGGCTCGTCAGTGACGAAAGTGCGTTCAACAGCCGCGTCAGCAAGTATCAACACCGTTTCTGTAATACGGAATTTGGTGATTTAAAGCTGACAGAGCAGGAGAAGGGCATTGTATGCTGTATGCTTTTGCGCGGTGCTCAAACACCTGGGGAAATTCGTACTCGTACTAATCGTCTCGCGACATTTCATGATGTAAAAGAAGTGGAAACGGTCCTTGAGCATTTAGCAAGTGAAGAGAAAGGACCATTAGTGGTCAAATTGCCACGTGAGGCTGGTAAGCGGGAGTCGCGTTATATGCATTTGTTCTGTGGTGATGTTGATGCGTCCGAACTTGCTGCGCCTGTGTCTGCTGCAAGCTCGAGCTCCGATCGAGTAAGTCAGCTAGAGCTCGAAGTCGCTCAGCTGAAAGAAGAGCTGGATGAATTAAAAACTAAGGTTGAGTCACTGCTTTCATGATGGAAAATACAACGCAGCGTTGGAGTGTCTACCTGATACGAAATAACCGCAACGCGTTGTATTGTGGTGTTACCAATGATGTTGAACGAAGATTCAATCAGCACCAAACCGGAAAAGGAGCGAAAGCTTTGAAGGGAAAAGGCCCTTTGGTATTGGAATGGTCATCGGATTTTGACTCAAAGACGCTTGCCATGCGAGCAGAGTACTATATTAAGCAACTAACTAAAGCGAAAAAAGAGCTGCTCGTTATGTCAAAAGCAAATATTGTCGTCGACGAACATCAACAAATGATGTTAGAGATAGTGGCACTCTGATAAGCCCTTGCTACGCAAAGATACACGGAAACCGCCTATGTCACATTGGCGGTTTCTTTTTGTTTTTGGAGTACCATGTAGGAATAAACTGACGCATAATGGGCTGGTGTTCTGTTTAAAGGTCCTGAGTATGAAAAGCGCGAAATGTCTCTACGTCATCGAGACAAAGGAAGCGACTCAATGTACTTTATTTGCATCCACTCAGACCAAGAACCAATTTACTATTGAAACAGGCACTAAGAGAAAGGTAGATTACAAGAGTATAGGATGACTCGGCTAGGTAATGAATAGAGCTGAATTAGGCTCATAAAAAAGCTAAAAGAGCAGTAGATGAAAAAAGCGTTAGTATTCTCCCTGATTTCAATGGCCGCTTTTGCGCCGAATGTGCAGGCCACCCAAGTTCTTAATGGGTATTGGGCATATCAAGAGTTTTTAGACCAGTTTCCACAACAGAAGCAGTTAACTAGTGCGTTGGCTGAAGTGGTAAGAGAAACCCCTGTACCCGTAGCAAAAGACAAAAAGCGTCCACTGAAAATTTCTGTTGTTTATCCAGGGCAGCAGATCTCTGATTATTGGATTCGAAACATCGATGCGTTTGAAAAACGCCTAGATAAGCTTGATATCGACTATCAACTAAATCAAGTGTTTACTCGTCCTAATGCAGATATAAAGCAGCAAAGTTTGTCTTTAATGGAGGCGCTGAAAAGCAACTCCGATTACTTGATCTTTACTCTAGATACCACAAGACATCGTAAGTTTGTTGAGCATGTCTTAGATTCAAAGAAAACCAAGTTAATTTTACAAAATATCACCACACCTGTTAGGGATTGGGAACATCATCAGCCGTTTCTTTATGTTGGTTTCGACCACGCAGAAGGAAGTCGTGAATTGGCCGTTGAGTTTGGCAAGCGTTTCCCTAAACATAGCCACTATAGTGTTCTCTACTTCTCAGAGGGCTACATTAGTGACATCAGAGGCAACACTTTTATCAACCAAGTGAACCGCGATAATCAATTTGAACTACAATCTGCTTACTACACCAAAGCAACAAAGCAATCTGGGTATGAAGCTACAAAAGCCAGTTTGGAGAAGTATCCGGACGTTGACTTCATTTACGCGTGTTCTACCGATGTAGCATTAGGTGCTGTTGACGCTCTTAAAGAGTTAGGTCGTGATGATGTCATGATCAATGGTTGGGGCGGCGGTTCAGCAGAGTTAGAGGCGCTTTCTAAAGGGGAGTTAGACGTTACCGTTATGCGTATGAACGATGATACAGGTATTGCAATGGCTGAGGCCATTAAGTGGGATTTAGAAGGAAAGCCAGTTCCCACCGTTTACTCTGGTGATTTTGAAGTCGTTACCAAATCGGACTCTCCAGAAAGAATTGAAGCATTAAGAAAACGTGCATTTAGATACTCAGATAATTGATGACAACTACATCAAAAACAAGAAAGCGTCGCTCACTGTCGACGCTTATTACCAAAATAATTATTCTCGTACTTGCTCCGATCATTCTAGGCATCTTTGTCCAGAGTTATTACTTCTCGAAGCAGATTATTTGGCAGGAAGTCGACCGAACCAAGCAGCAGACCTCTGCCCTGATCCTGAACATTTTTGATAGCCATTTTGCAGCGATTCAGATTCATCACAACAGCAATTCGAAAAGTGATGTTGTATTGGATTTTTATACAGAACGTGATGAAGAGGCACTCAATTACTTTTTCATGAGTATTGACCAGAGTGATCCTTCCCATACACCAGAGTTTCGTTTCCTAACCGATCATCAAGGTATTATTTGGGACGATGGCAACGCGCATTTCTATGGCATCAACAACCTGATACTTAGCCGACTTGCCAGTCAAGTGACCTTTAGCAACAACTGGTATTATCTACCCTCACAGACCCCGATGGGAACTCGTCATCTTTTACTTCGTCGTGTACCCGTTTTACAACCTAAAACCGGTGAAGTGATGGGGTACTCTTACAATGTTGTTGTTTTAGATAATAACTTTGGGTTGATGGAAAGGTTAAAAAATGAAGGCAACGTCGACAATGTTGTGTTGGTCGCTAACAACACACCATTGGCAAGCTCATTAGTAGGAGATGAGGCTTATCAAATATTTGACGTACTCAAACGACGAGAGTCCCAGCACAAGCTTGACCAATTATTGATCATCAAAACCCCTATTGAGGTAAATGCCGCCGAGACTGACTTGTGCTTGCTTACTGTGCAAGACAATCAGAGCGTGGTGACATTGCAAATCCAACACCTGCTAGCAATGCTAGCCTCAGTTATCGGTATGGTCATGATTGCGCTAATGACTAAAGAATGGATCGAGAATCGAGTAGTTGAAGAGTTAGGATCCCTGATGGCATATACCCGCTCGGCTCGTGAAGAAAAAGGATTTGAGCGTTTTGAGGGGTCAGATATTGAGGAATTCGATCATATTGGTTCGACACTAGAAAACACTTTTGAAGAGCTTGAAGCACAAAAGCGCTCTTTCCGCGACCTGTTTAACTTTGCGTTATCTCCTATTATGGTGTGGTCTGAATCGGGTGTGCTTGTCCAAATCAATCCGGCAGCACGCAAAGAGTTAGTCATGGAAAACGATATTGAAACCATGCACCCAGTGTTCAAAGGTTTCAAAGAAAAGTTGATGCCACACCTTCGCATGGCGGCTCAGGGAGCTACGTTGACAGGCGTTAATGTGCCAATTGGAGACAAAGTATATCGCTGGAACTTATCGCCGATTCGAGTTGATGGAGATATTAGCGGTATTATTGTTCAAGGTCAGGATATAACCACGCTAATTGAGGCGGAAAAACAGAGTAACTTGGCGCGCAAAGAAGCAGAGAAATCTGCTCAAGCCCGTGCCGACTTTCTGGCTAAAATGAGCCATGAGATCCGAACGCCAATCAATGGAATTTTAGGGGTTGCTCAATTGCTAAAAGACTCTGTGGAAACAGAAGAGCAGAATAACCAAATTGACGTACTTCGACATAGTGGTGAGCACTTACTTGCTGTTTTGAATGATATTTTGGACTTTTCGAAGATTGAGCAGGGTAAGTTTAATATCCAAAAGCACCCGTTTTCTTTCACTGATACAATTCGAACGTTAGAAAACATTTATCGTCCTATTTGTGAAAGTAAAGGCGTCAACCTTGTCATTGAAAACAAAATAGATCCCAATGTTGAAATCTTTACTGACCAAGTTCGTCTGAACCAAATTTTATTCAACCTAGTCAGTAACTCAGTAAAGTTTACGCCCTCGGGTAGCGTGCGCTTGCATGCGGAACTTGAGCAGTTCTATGGCGCTGACAATAGTGTACTGGTCGTGGAAATTACGGATACAGGTATCGGCATCGAGTCTGACAAACTCGACCAAATGTTCGAACCTTTTGTTCAAGAAGAAGCAACAACGACTCGAGAATACGGTGGCAGTGGCTTAGGGCTGACCATTGTGAAGAGCCTTGTCGACATGCTGGAAGGTGATGTTCAAGTCCGCAGTCAGAAAGGCTTAGGAACGACTTTTGTCATTACAATGCCAGTGAAAGATCGTGAGCGAGTACTCACCCCTCTTGATTCGAGTTTGCGAGTTAAGCCAGGTGAACTATTTGCAGAGAGTCTCAAAGTGTTGTTGGTAGAGGATAACCATACTAACGCATTCATTCTAAAAGCGTTTTGTAACAAGTACAAAATGCAGGTTGATTGGTCGAAAGATGGGTTAGAAGCAATGGAATTCTTAAAAGATCATACTTACGATTTGATACTGATGGACAACCAACTTCCGCATCTTGGTGGAATTGAAACGACCAAAGAGATCCGACAAAAGCTAAAACTAGGCACGCCAATTTATGCGTGTACTGCTGACACCGCGAAAGAAACCAGTGACGCCTTTATGGAATCGGGTGCGAATTACGTGCTTCTCAAGCCGATTAAAGAAAATGCGCTCCATGAAGCATTTGTGGATTTTAAGCAGCGGTTCTTAGTCGAGCGAACATGAATAATTGGCTCACTACGAGATAACCCAATTATTCATTATCTGAAAAGCACAACACCATGACTGTGGGTTGTGCTTTTTTGTATCTGACCCTTTTACTCTTATACAAATCAGACTTTATTGGTCTCGACGTTTGTTGTGTACATCGCTGCATTTCAAATTCAAACATCGTGTTGTGTTACTTAGATTTCTGCCCCTTCACTGACACACCCAATGTGATTTCAATCACAAAAAAATATTTACTTAGCGTGCTAACTATTTTATATTACTTAGCACGCTAAGTAATTGAGTAGTTCTTATGATTCAAGACATCAACAGTTTGCGAGACCTTTCTCTGGCTGAAAAATTATCTCGTGTTGCTCGTTTGTGGAAAATGGTTGCAGATCGCGAGTTAGAGCCTTTAAACCTAACGTATCCGCGTTGGACTGCGTTATGGAAGCTTTATCGAATGGGTGACAACATCAGTCAGAAGCATTTGGCTGAAGCGCTTGAGATCGAGTTAGCGTCGTTGATGCGAACATTAAAATTATTAGAAGAGCAATCTCTGATCGTTCGCCATTGCTGTGAACACGATAAGCGAGCACGTATTGTTAGCCTCACAGAAGAGGGGAAAACCCTACTAAAGCAAATGGAGGCTCGAATTCTTCAAGTTCGAAGCAAGCTCCTAACGGACATCAACGACCAGGAACTTCAGCAGCTTTCATTGATTCTTGATCAGATTGCTCACAATGCGCTTGATTCACTTAGCGAATAAGTCAGAAAACCGAATAAAAAGAGAAGTAAACGCCTATGACTCCAGATCAAAAATTCGCACGTTGGATCAAATATTCTTGCGTCGCGTTTGTCCTTGTCTTTGCCTATTTTCTAGTTGCAGATCTCGCCATGCCGTTGACGCCTCAGGCAATGGCAACGCGTGTGGTAACTAAAGTGGCCCCCCGTGTGAGTGGGCAGATTACACATCTTTATGTTGCCAACAACCAAGAAATAAGCCAAGGCGATCTACTATTTCAGATTGATCCCCAGCCTTATCAGCTCGCCGTAGAAAAGGCTCAACTTAACCTTGAGCGTGTGATTCAAAACAACGAACAACTTGATGCTTCTATTGCGGCGGCAAAAGCAGACGTTGAAGCGAGCAAAATCGTGGCGGAACAAAAAGTTCGCGAAGCGAAACGTCTTAATACCCTGTTTCACCGTAATGGTACTTCGCAACAACAGCGCGATGACGCACAGAGCAGCGCAACGGCAGCTAAAGCGAACTTACTGGCCGCACGTGCTCGTTTAAAAGAGTTGGAAGTAAACCGCGGTGATTTAGGCGCGACGAATGTGAATATCCGCGTGGCGCAAAACCAGCTAAAACAAGCGGAACTTAATCTGTCTTACACTCAAGTCTCGGCGGAACATGATGGCGTTGTCGCTAACTTGCAGCTGGAGACGGGGGCCTATGCAGCAGCTGGTACACCTCTTGTCGCTTTAGTCTCCGATGACGTGGATATCATTGCCGACTTTCGTGAAAAGAGTTTACGACACTTTAATCAGAACAGCCGTGCGTTAGTGGCTTTTGATAGCTTACCTGGTGATGTATTTGAAGCTCGTATTACGAGTGTGGATGCCGGGGTCAGCTCGGGTCAATTCGATGCGGATGGCCGCTTAGCAACACCAACTGACTCAAACCGTTGGGTGAGAGACGCGCAGCGCTTACGTTTACATTTAGCTATCGATGAACCTCAGCAGCGCGCATTTCCAGCAGGGGCACGAGCAACCGTGCAGTTGTTGCCAGAAAACGCATTATCTGGCTGGTTAGCGAGGTGCCAGATCCAATTCTTGAGTCTTCTTCATTATATTTATTAACGAGGAGGCGATATGAAGTTATGGGACCACCCCATGTCGGAAAACGACTTCCGTCAGTGTTTGCGCATTGCAACTGGTGCGACCATTGGTTTCACTTTATGTAAAGTATTTGGTTGGAACTATGGCGTATTCTTTACTGTAACCCCGATGCTGTTACTTGGAATGGTGCCAGTCATGAGTCTACATGCCGCACGACAACTGATTTTTTCAGCGGTTGTTTGTGGATTAGAAGTTGGTGTTCTTGGTGGGTTATTTGGTGGGCACCCTGGCATGATGACAATCATTGCATTCGGGTTGTTTCTGTATAAATTCGCCTGTATGTCAAAAGGGAGCTTATTCTTATTTGGAGCGAACAGCGTACTGAGCTTAAGCATCATGCTGCATTTTGCGAGTTATCCAACCACTGACTTAAATGACCTAATATTTAGCAATCTGCAAGCGAATGTTATTTCAGTGATCGTTGCTTATGTGGTGACATTTTTGATTCCCGATGCGGAACCTCGTCAGCCACCAGCGAAACCGTCGCAGCCTAAACAGAGTCATCGCATGCGTCATGAAGCCCTTATGGGGGCGAGTATCGCTACAATGTCTTTCCTTGTATTCCAGCTATTTGACCTCAGTGACTCTATGTCTGCTCAGGCGACAACCTTACTTTTATTGTTTCCTATGCATTGGAACGGTGCTTTAGGGTATGCGCGAAAAAGAGCAATGGGGACCTTGATGGGGGTGACCTTTGGTATCGTCGGACAACTTGTATTATACGATTGGTCGGATACCTTATTGTTTATCGTCCCATTGCTTTGGATTGGTGCAATGATGTTCAGTTATATGCACGTGAAAGAGTCTAGCGGTTCGGGAGCCGGATTTGGCGGTTTAACCACATTAGGCATTTTGTTCGGCCAATATCTTACTCCGGATGGTGACTTAATGTTCAGTGCGCTGTATCGCGTGAGCAGTATTTTGTTTGCTATTGTTGCGACGCTGCTTGTGACCTATACGGTTCACAGAATACTCAACAGCTTTGAGGCGACGCGCTTTAGCGAGCAGTAAGTTCAGACGTTACTGGTTAGAAAGGATTGCTCCAGTAACTCTGTTTTTAGTTCGTGAGTCATCTCAATGGAACTAGCAAACTTAATTCCAACTACCCATCCCTTCACCAATTTCTTAATGTTGGCAATGACACATCGATTTTCTTCTCCGATATAGTGGCTTAACGGGCATTCGATGGTAACACTCTCACCCACGTTGAATTCGGGCTCAATCAAGGTTGATATACCAACACCTGCTAGAGAAAAATCGATAAGGCTACCGTAGTAGACATTCCCTGCATGAATAACGTTACAGTCCATTTGCAACTTGTAACGCTCATGTTCCCGAACTGGTTTGGTTGCAAATGTTCCTGGAATGCGGATAAATAAAAGGGGAGATGGTCGAACGGTCGTCGTCAGCACGCTGGACTTAAACGCAATGACATGGCCTAACTCCGTATCTGATACACCACGCACTATGATATCGGCGTTGGGGAGTTTTCTCATCACTTGCTCTTCAAGCAAACGCATTGGTATATCAAGAATCAAATAAGCATTTTCTTTCATCCCAAGATAAGTGGTGGAATACGTATATTGATCCTTAGGCCCAAATTCGAAATTAGTAGAAAGTTTCATTCCCGGTTTGAGAAACCTATGCAGTTCATCTTTAGTATGAGTGGCTGGCATCACATTGGCGTTTTAATTTTTAGTTAAGCTGAGGCTATCAAAACGCCATTTTGTTATTCAAGATAGTAAGGCATAAGTTTTTGTAAAATCATCGCTATCTGTGAAGTGGTGGGCGATAAGTTTGGCTCATTCCACCTTTCATAAAGATTTGGCTTGCCACAATACTGCCGCATGTGACCAACATCAGCGCTAACCAAGTGAGAGAATCTGGTTGTTCACCAAAAATTGGAACGGCAAGAAGTGTCGCGACGACTGGAGTTAATGAACCAAAAGCAGCGCTGGCTTCGGCACCGATGATCCTAATTGCATAAATGAAAGTGAAAGAAGCGATTAAACCTGCGCCAACACCTTGTAGCATCGCGTGGCCAAATAACTCCTCCCATGGCCACTGGCTGAACGGTGTTACCACCAAATAACTGTCTACCCACCCGAAACCAACGGCGATGATGAGTAGAGCCAAAGACGCGATTGCAACGAATCCTGCACAGACGTGTGCATTAAGATTAGCGACACGAGCGCTGATGGTGAAAGCAGCCCACATGATGCTGCCAGTTAGAAACAGGATATGCCCTTGCAACTGAGACCAGTTGTACTCTGCGCCGCTATTAGAAAGAAGGAATACGAAAATCCCTAACAACACCGTAGAAAGCCCGATTAAGCGGTGAGCACTCAGCGACTGTTGATAACAAAGTACCGCGATAGCAGAAACAAACAATGGCAAAGTGCCAGGTACTAATGCACTGCCGTGCGCCACTGGAGCGAAATGCATAGCCGTTCCGACGACCAGAAGATAGGGAAGGCCGCTTCCAACCACAACACCAACCAGGTAGCGTTTAGGCACTACGCGCAGCGACTGTTTATGCTTAATCACAAATGGTAATAAAATTATACTTGGGATTAGAAAGCGAACTAACGCGATATCGGCTGGCTGCAAGGCAGAAATTGCGCCCCCTTTTAAAGAAATAAAGAAACCAGACCAAAGCAGTAAGGTCGTTAATATAGCTGCGTATCCCAAGATCATTATCGACATGTCCATTTGTAAATGATGTGTTAATTGTTGAATAAAACTCTTGCCAAAGGGAGGCAAAGTTTGACGTAATTAGGCTTGATGTTGGTGATAAATTGCGTATAAGTGTTAATTGTTGGTGATTAAAGGCATGGAAGAATAGATGGATAAAATTGACAGGCAACTTATCAACCTAATGCAGAAGGATGCCACTCTGACAACGGCAGAACTTGCTGACCAAGTAGGGCTATCGGCATCACCTTGTGCAAGACGCATTAAGCGTTTGGAGCAGGAAGGTGTAATAAGTGGTTATCGAGCTATTGTGTCCAGAGACACTGTAGGCATCGCGATGACTGTATTTGTTGAAGTGAGTTTAAATAACCACCAAGCTTCTTCGATTGATGAGTTTGAACATGCCGTTGTTGAGATGGATGAAGTGATCTCATGCCATGTCGTATCAGGGGCCTATGATTACCTGTTAGAGGTGGTCAGTAAAGATCTCGCTGGTTATGAAACATTTACTAGAAAGTTACAGCGATTAGAAAATGTGAAAGATATTCATACCCACCTGGCGATTAGACAAGTGAAAGGAAATGGCAGTTTGCCGATTTATGCATAAGAAAGATGAAATTTTTCGATAGACTTAAGATTGCCCACTATCATCGAAAGCGATATAGACAGTTTGGTAAAGACAGAGCCCGAACTCTGGGATGGGCAGATAAGTATAGTCAGATCAGCCGTTTTGAGGCGTTGTGCCGAGGGTTAACGTTAGACGGTTCAAGTATTTTAGATATTGGGTGCGGCTACGGAGACTTGTTAGCGTTTATCGAACTTACGGGGGGGCTTCCTCAAAGCTATATTGGCATTGATCAGCAAAAACAGTTTATCTCTGAAGCCAGAAAACGAGATTTTCGTACGCAAAGTAAGTTTATATGTGGCGACTTTTCAACGTTGGTATTGCCTCGTTGCGACTTTGTTTTTGCTTCCGGATCATTGAACTATCAATCCACCAACCCAAATCATACCATTGAAATGATTGATAAAATGTACCGAGCGACAGAGAAAGGTTGTGTGTTTAACTTGTTGGATGCATCCAAACTACCCAGCATGAAAATGTTAGCGTCGCACAATAAAGAAGGTGTCTTTCGCTATTGTCGGTTGCTGTGTCCGAATACACGATTGATTGAGGGGTACTCCGAGCACGACTTTACGATTGCCATGATCAAAAAAGCGGAGTCCGTTTCCTGACTCCGCCTTATAAATTCTTAAGCCTTATTGGTTTTTGTATTGTGAGATTTCACAGTTACCTGTGTATCTATCAACCTTGAATGAGAAAGCGGCTGAATGGTATTCCCTCCCATCACTCCATATTGTTTCTCCGAAGATTTTACAAAGATCCAAATCACTGATTGAACCGAACTCTTTTACGTGCCTAACTACTGACAAAAACTTGGCTTTGGTAGCATTAGGACATTCCCTGTTACTTAATCGATTGATAACCATGTTTGTAGCATCATCTCCAGCCAAATGTGACTTTTTATTAAATTTTATTAATGGCTAAACTAACCAAAAAATGTCCATAAGTAAAGCATTAATGTGACGTATGTCTCTATAAATTGATTGTCTTGGTCATGGTTTAGTCAAGTTTGTCAAAGGGAACAATCCCATTATTTACATTTGATATCATTCAGGACTAAGGAAAGATAAAAAGCACGAATAACGTCCAATATTGGAGTAAAAAACAAACATCGTCTATTCAAAACTGGCTCTGTTTTTACTTCGA
Organism: Vibrio sp. Vb2880; assembly: GCF_033337975.1. NCBI lineage: Bacteria > Pseudomonadati > Pseudomonadota > Gammaproteobacteria > Vibrionales > Vibrionaceae > Vibrio > Vibrio sp. Vb2880. Next base: position 104,393 of record NZ_JAWORT010000002.1, on the reverse strand, counting down.
AACATCTTGAGCGTATTGAAGCGCTCGAGCTTCTTTATCATAGACTTGTGACAGAGTTTGATATTGTGAAGAGAGGCGCTTGTAATCTTCAGCAAGTTCCAAAGCGTTGGTGTTATACCATTCCGCAGTTATTTGATTGGCTGTTTTGTTTGACTCGCGGCACTTCTGGGCCAGTATCTCCCACCCATTTGCTGACCATTGGGATTGTGTGCTCAATTTAAGCAGCTGATTCGCTTTAGTTGTGAGCTCTTCTTTGTATTGAATCGATGCTTTTAATTGCGCTTTGAACACATTTTGGTTCGACTTGGCACGCCAAAGTAGCACGAGCTCATGCAGTGAAAAGGTTTCGGACAATAACTGACGCTGTTTATGTTCGGTCAAAAGTGTATTGAATACCTCAACATGCTGATTGTAATTGGACTCTAAACGATTGAATTGGGTAAGATTGTCATTCCACGACGATGGGTTACATTGAATATTGGCGTGCCCCGTTATCGGGAACAGAAGAAATAGTAGTATCCAATTGAGTCTGTTGATCATTATTGCTCGCGTTAGTTGACCTGCTCTTTTGAGTATATACCCAAATTTCTACGACATGCGTGCTGCTGGTGGGATAAGAATAAAGAATGAAAAGGAAAAGGGCATGAAGAAAATTCTCGTCGCATTGATTGTCATGCTGTTGCTCGGCGGAGCGGGGGCTGGATACTATTTCTTCTTTATGCAGAAAGATGAACCTGAAGCACCAAAGGCTACACAAGTCGAGCAATCGTCACTGCAAAAAGAAACATCCAAACCGATTCTGGATTTAGAAGCCGTTCCCCCGGAAGTTACCGAGTACTACGTCATTGAGCGTCGTGTCAATGTTTACAACAAGCCTAACCTTAATGCTTTAGTTGTCGATACGCTCTATAAGGGAGAAAAAGTATCGGTGTTAGAAAAAGTAGATGGGTGGTACCGAATCTCCGGCTATCTTGTCTATGAAGAGGGTGGTGAAGAAAAAGCCGAATGGTTGAATGCTGAAGGGTTATCTGATGCAGAGCCAGTTATTAAAGAGCAAGAGCGCTTAGAGATATTAGATGAATACCTACAGAAATCGGATGATTTAAAAGTTCACTTGGATATTTTCCGTAAGAAAACACAGCAATTGTTAGACGATGAAACCTGTGATCCGAGTGATTTTGAGGAGCTCGGGGGCTGGGTTCGTTCTGTGACGTTCAAAAAGCGCAACGTTTACTTCATCTATTGTGGCGGTTTGGAGCAAGAGAACAAGATCTACTTAGATGTTGATAAGGGCGATATTTTTTATCAATAACTCACGACCAATTACACTAGTTCTCTAAAGACGTTTTGATAAATGCAATAACGATGCAAACCTGAAATCAGAGATTTATAACTTTTTAGTTGTGAACCATAATCAATAGGAATACTATCAACGAGTCAAGTGACCTAACTTGGCTCTTTGTGTTTTTAGTGAGTTCCTATGCCTTGGATTTACCTTAGAAAGTTGATTTTGCTGCTATGTGCAATGGTATTGCTACCAGTGCATGTATCTGCTGCGCAAATCGACCACAAGGCTCACGTACCGCACTTTTCTAAGCTACAACCTTTTGTAGCCGTAAGTGTATCGCCAAACTCTTCCGTCGATTTTTCTGAAGTTTCAGAAGAAAGCTCTCAATCTCCAGTATCTGAAGGCCATGCAAGTCTCGATTCCGTTGCTTTGTTTAACTCTCAGCGCTGGACGTCTTACTTACGGGAAGGGCTTGATGACGAGCACGTAGATTTTGTCGGCGATCTCACTACTCCGTTTTACGCTGATGCGGGTTACGCATACAGCTTGATGGACATTAACTGGCGTCACAACCAGTCCACATTTTATCATTTCACAAGCGATCATCGCATTTCTGGTTGGAAAGAGACCAATGCCATGTACGTCGCACTCAATAGTCAGTTTTCTGCCTAAACACCATTTATTTGCACCATTGTGCACTCTTAACACGACGATTGTATTCGACAGGACGTGAGCGTTCTGAGCATTTCATACCCTGAATTTATTCTGGGAGCATCTGTCGTGTGTTAAGCCTTGTTATTAAAAGCTTCACTTCATCGTGAAGGGATGATGTTTACATGAAAAAAACACCAAAGCAGCAAAAGAACAGAAAGCTGATGAATCACTACTCAGCTTGGAAATATGTAGTATTAATCACGACGGTCATTATTTTAACCCTAAGTGCTATACCAACTTGGTTTGGCGAACAGCCTTCTATCCAGTTGACGTTTTCGGAGCAAAACAACAGTGAAATGTCGGTTGTTCATCTGAATCAACTGCTAAAAACCAACCATATTTCAGCCGACAAAATCATCGAAAAAGACGGCAAAACAACCATTGTATTCGATGGTGAAGATGCGCAAAGTAAAGCTCGTGCGTTGTTAAACAAAGAGCTAAATAAAGACGACAGCATCACTTTCTCATACGTATCGGTTGCGCCAGAATGGTTGAATGAGATGGGCTTTAGCCCAATTAAGCTCGGTCTTGACCTTCGTGGTGGCGTTCAGTTCTTGTTGAATGTTGATGTGAATAAAGCGTTTGAAGAACAACGTGATGCATTGATTGATGAAATCAAAGCGAACCTACGTGATCAACGTGTTCGTGGTGTGCAAGTTCGAGCAGAAAGCGGCAACCGAATTACGGTAAACAGTGACAGCGAGCAAGCATTGTCGGAAGTGAACAAGTTCTTGCGTCAAAATTACCCGGGCTGGATTTCAAAAAGTTCATCTCGTGGCTTTGTGCTTGAACCGAGTGAACAAAATATCCAAGAATTTCAATCGTCGACTCTTCAACAAAACCTGAAGATCATGCGTGGTCGTATTGAAGAACTTGGTATCACAGAAGCACTAGTGCAACGCCAAGGTAAAGAGAGCATTCGAATTGAGCTCCCTGGTGTACAAGATCCTGCTCAAGCGAAAAACGTTATTGGTGCAACAGCAAGCTTGGCGTTTTATGAAGTGAAAGATGCGAGCCAAGCACACAGCAGCCAAGATCTTGTTCTTCAAGATAATGATGGTCGTACTGTGATTTTGTCAAAACGACCAGTTCTAACGGGCGAGCACATCGTGAACGCTCGTGCTGGTGTCGACAAAATGGGCATGTCAGAAGTCAATATTTCTCTTGACCACGCTGGTGGTAAGAAAATGAGTGACTTCTCAGCAACTCACATCGGCAAGCCAATGGCGACCGTTTACCGTGAATACAAAACAAACGATCGCGGTGTAACTGAGCGTAGTGAGCGCGTTATCAGCGTCGCGACTATTCAATCTCAGCTTGGTAGCCAGTTCCGTATTACTGGGGCAGGTAGCATGGACGATGCGCAGCAGTTGGCGCTATTGCTTCGCGCGGGGTCACTGACCGCGCCGGTTACTATTGTGGAAGAGCGAACAATCGGTGCTTCTCTGGGTGCAGAAAACATTGAAAACGGTTTTGCAGCACTGGCTTTAGGTATGGGACTAACACTGACCTTTATGGCACTTTGGTACCGCCGCTTAGGTTGGGTAGCAAACGTGGCGCTTTGTGCCAACATGCTTTGTTTGCTTGGCTTAATCGCCTTGTTACCAGGAGCGGTTCTAACGCTTCCGGGTATTGCCGGTTTAGTGTTAACCGTCGGTATGGCAGTAGACACCAACGTTATTATCTTTGAACGTATTAAGGACAAAATGCGTGAAGGCCGCAGCTTCGCTCAAGCGATTGATCTTGGCTTTGACAGCGCATTCTCGACCATCCTTGATGCCAACATTACTACCATGATCACCGCCGTGATTTTGTACGCCATCGGTAATGGCCCAATCCAAGGCTTTGCCTTAACACTCGGATTAGGTTTGTTAACCAGTATGTTTACAGGCGTATTTGCCTCTAGAGCAATGATCAATTTAATTTGGGGCCGCGATGCCCGTCGTGATGTGAGGGTTTAATCATGGTCGAAATGCTAAAACAAAATATTCGTAAAATTCGCTACTTTACTACGCTAGTTTCCATCATTTTAACGGTGATCGCGATCGTCGCTCTAGGCTTTAAAGGGTTGAACCTAGGTTTGGACTTCACTGGCGGTATGGTGACAGAAGTAAAGGTAGATAAGCAGCTAACTAACCATGATCTGCTTGACGTTCTGCAACCAAAGCTTGGTGAATCTGCGTCAGTGACACGCTCTGGTGAAGATGGCCGTTGGGTGATTCGTTACTCTGCGCCGGAAGATGGACAAACGTTGCCAAGTGTAGAAGAGGTGTTGAAGCCAATCTCTCACCAAGTTGATGTTGTCAGCAACAGTATAGTTGGCGCTCAAGTTGGCCAAGACTTGTTTGAACAAGGTGGCTTAGCATTGTTGATTTGTGTGTTGAGTATTCTCGGTTACTTGTGTTTCCGTTTTGAGTGGCGTTTGGCCAGTGGTTCACTGTTTGCTTTGGCCCATGATGTGATCTTAGTGCTTGGTTTTTTTGCAGTTACTCAAATGGAGTTCAACTTAACCGTTTTTGCAGCGGTGTTAGCAATTTTAGGTTACTCATTGAATGACTCTATCATCATTGCAGACCGAATCCGTGAGCTGTTGATTGCGAAACAGAGTTGGAAAACAGAAGACATCAATGATCAAGCTGTTATCGCGACGTTTTCACGCACCATGGTGACATCTGGTACGACATTGATCACTGTTGGTGCATTATGGATTATGGGAGGAGCGCCTTTGGCTGGTTTCTCAACCGCGATGTTTATTGGTGTTCTGTCTGGTACATGGTCATCGATTTCGATTGGTACCGTGCTGCCAGAGTGGTTGAAACTGGAGCCGAAACATTATCTGCCTGTTGAGATCGACGCTGCGCCATAGCATCGTTCTTTTAAGGTAAAAGTGCTTGCGCCACTCATTTTGAGTGGCGCTTTTTTTGTGCTTATTTCACGCGCATCAGACGATGTTTTACTCGTCCCAAATCGAACTCTAAGATCTGTGAGCGCTTCATTGCTTCGACTTTATTCAACATTGGCTCTTGGTAGCCTTTCTTCTTCATCCACTGAAGAGGTACAGAGAAAGCATCTTCATTAACGACATAAGACTCGCCTTTATGCTCACCGCTATAGACGTTCACAACCCAAACTCGGGCTTGAAAGTCCAATACTTCACCCATGACTTTAGCGATTTTATTCAGAATATTTTTCATTGTTTCCAGTTTGCCTTAACTTAGTAGCAACCAGACACCAACTCCCATCATTAAAGTGCCTGCGATACGGTTCATTAGACGTACATTCTTAGACTGACCTAATACGTGTTTCAACCCTTTACCACCAGTAGCGTACAGAGACATGCAAATGAACTCAAACAGTAAAATAATGGAGACAAGTATGATCAGTTGCGGTGCAAGCGCTGCGTTTTGGTCTATAAAAGGCGGTAAAAGAGAAATCATAAATGCCCAGCCTTTTGGGTTTGCGATTGCGGTAACGAAGCCTTGCATGATAAGTGCGATATTGTCACTCTTTGGTGTTTCTAAGTTGTCGACATTAATCGCAAGTTTCCCTCGCGATCGCCACATTTCAACACCAAGATAGAGTAAATAACCGCCACCAATGAACTTTAACGCGATAAACATCCAAGGATAATTGAGCATAATCGCAGCGATACCTAACACCGCAGAGACTGACACCAGCGCAACACCGAGAAGCTCTCCTATCATCATCCATAACGTGCGACGATAACCGATACTCATACCTAACGTTAGGGCGAGAGTCATGCACATACCAGGCGTGATTGAGACAAAAAAGAAAGTAGGGATGAACATACTGAGCAATGCAAGATTCATATCTGTTGATGATTTAGTGATTAAAGAGAAGCCACAAAGATAGTGCAAAGTGGAAAAGGATGCTACTACAAAGCGAACGATTACTTTCACTAGTAGCTAGTTGATGTTCTTCGAATATATAAATTTAAAATGAAATTATATTTTAATCTATGCGTCATAATAGTGCGTATTGCACCAGTATGAGACAAGATCTTATATCATTTTTAGATTAAATATATTTAATTTATTATATTTTATCGGTATTAATCATCACTGTATTAAAATAATCGAATTGATAACTAAATTATCATTAAATGCAGTAATTAAATGATATGTTTGATAATTATTTTTACTGATAATTGAATTATTATTCTAATCTCAAGTTTGTTGTAATCATATAGGCTTAAAATTCAGATCTTAAATCATGACATAATGTAACGTCTACCATTCTGTATGTAAGTGCATGATATTTAATAATTATGTTTCTATTTCTGTTGGTGTGGCTTTTGTGGAAGTGTGATTTAAAACAATGACTTATGTAAAATTAACCATTTTATAACATTTCACGGGTAATGAGATCTAAATCAATCTTATGCAATTGGGTGAGTTTTTTATTTGAAATGTAATATTTCTAGGTTAACTTAAAATAAAGGCAGCACGGGATTGGTTGTCAAAAGAATAAATAAACACGTCAGTTGGTGAACTATTTCATCAGTGTATTAAGTTTGCTTTTTAAATGCCGTTAAGAATGGAGTCTTCAATGAAGAAAGTCGCTTTGATCACTGGATCAAAAGGCGGAATTGGTTCTGCTATTTCCTCTCAATTAGTTAATGATGGTTACCGTGTAATTGCTACATATTTCACAGGTAACTACGAATGTGCGCTGGAGTGGTTCAACAGCAAAGGGTTTACCAAAGATCAGGTTCGCCTTTTTGAGTTGGATGTAACAAACACGACAGAGTGTGCAGAGAAATTGGCGCAATTGCTTGGGGAGGAAGGAACCATTGATGTTGTTGTCAACAACGCAGGAATCACACGTGATGGCGTGTTTAAAAAGATGACTGCGCAAGCTTGGAATGATGTCATCAATACCAACCTCAATAGTTTATTCAACGTTACACAACCCCTCTTTGCTGCAATGTGCGAAAAAGGCGGTGGTCGTGTCATCAATATCTCTTCAGTCAATGGTCTTAAAGGGCAGTTTGGTCAAGCAAACTACTCGGCGGCGAAAGCTGGGATGATCGGTTTCTCTAAAGCCTTAGCATACGAAGGTGCTCGCTCGGGTGTGACAGTTAATGTTATCGCTCCGGGTTACACGGGTACGCCAATGGTTGAGCAAATGAAGCCAGAAGTGCTGGAATCCATCACGAACCAAATTCCAATGAAACGTCTTGCGACACCAGAAGAAATTGCAGCATCAGTGAGCTTCTTGGTCAGCGATGCAGGCGCCTACATCACCGGAGAGACTTTGTCGGTGAACGGCGGCCTATACATGCACTAAGGAGAGAAGATGATGGAAAAAGTATTTATCGTAGCGGCGAAGCGTACTCCAATTGGTGCTTTTGGTGGCAGCCTGAAAAATACTTCTGCTGGCGATCTGGCAGCAGTAGCGATTAAAGGCGCGTTGGAAGCGGCAAAGTTACCTGGCGACAAGGTTGACGAAGTGATTGTTGGCAACGTTGTTGGTGCAGGTCAAGGAATGGGTGTTGGCCGCCAAGCGGCACTGTTTGCGGGGATTCCTGAATCTGTTCCTGCATATGGCGTAAACATGGTTTGCGGTAGTGGCATGAAAACGGTCATGGATGCCGTGTCCCATATCCGTAGTGGCGATGCTGAGATCGTTGTTGCAGCGGGTGTTGAAGTCATGTCGCAGATTCCGTTTGCTGCACCAAGCAGCATTCGTGATGGCAACAAAATGGGCAATCTGGAGCTAAAAGATCTGCTCGTAGCGGACGGTTTAACCGATGTTTACAACCAATATCACATGGGTGTGACGGCAGAAAACGTAGCAAAACAAATCGGCTTAACTCGCCAGCAGCAAGACGAATACGCGCTGTCTAGCCAACAGAAAGCGGTAGCCGCTATCGAAGCTGGCAAATTTCAAGACGAAATTGTGCCAGTGGAAGTAAAGCAACGCCGTGAAACCGTGATGTTTGATACGGATGAATACCCAAAAGCGAACGCGACAATGGAAGCCTTAAGCAAGCTACGTCCTGCTTTTGACCGCGAAGGCACTGTGACTGCGGGTAATGCATCAGGCATTAACGATGGCGCGAGTGCGATTATCGTGGCGTCTGAAAGCGCAGTTAAAGCGCATGGATTAACGCCGCTTTCTGAGATCGTAAGCTATGCGCAATCGGGTCTTGATCCGAAGATCATGGGCCTAGGTCCTGTTGAGTCCGTCAATAAAGCACTCGCAAAAGCGGAACTCAGTGTACACGACATCGACGTTTACGAGTTAAACGAAGCATTTGCAGCGCAAGCACTTGGCGTGATTCATCAGTTGGCGGAAACAAACCAAGTTCCAGTTAACGCGATTCAAGATAAAGCGAACTTTAACGGTGGTGCTATCGCGCTAGGACACCCGCTTGGTGCTTCTGGCAACCGAATCTTAGTCACGCTGGTTCACGAGCTTCATAAGCAAAATGGTCAATATGGCGTTGCTTCACTTTGTGTGGGCGGCGGCATGGGCACGGCTGTGGTTGTAAAGACAGTTAAGTAATTATTTAAACGGACATTTTTAATTCTTTCTCTAGGAGACAAACCATGTACACAGATTTCTTCAAAACATTTAGCGATCAAACTGAAAAAAATCTAGAACCTTACTTGAAGTTCAACAAGCTAGTGACAAAAAACGTAGAAGTGTTGACCGAGCTTCAATTGAACGCCATTCGCACATACAGTGAAGTGGGTCTAAACCAGATGAAAGCAGCGACAGAAATCAAAGACGTAACGTCATTGACTGCTTTCAACAGTCAGCAACTAAGCGTACTTACTAAACTTTCTCAACAAATGATGGATGACAGCAACAAGCTTCAAGCTATTGCAAAAGAGTTCAAAGAAGACGTTGAGAAAATGACTTCGGAAAATCTAAAGACTGTTACTCCAGCGTAATTTGTCCGATTCTCGCCGCCCCTAGATTTGGGCGGCGTTGTTTTTTCCGAATATAGGAGTAAGACTATGTTTCAACACTTCTTTTCGGACTATCTTGTGAAGCTTCAGGAAACCAATCATCAGTGGTGGCATGATTTCGAAGTGAACAAGGCAGTCGTGAACTCTCCTTTAAACAAGGCCATGCAAGAAGTGAACTTTGAGGATACTGCCAAACTGTTAGAACAAGCTGCGAATCAGCCTGCTGCGATTTTAAAGCTGCAAGCACAGTGGTGGGAAAAGCAGCTGCAAATTTGGCAGAATGTTGCATTGGCAGGGAACCAAGCACAAATCGTCGAAGCTGAAAAAGGGGATAAGCGTTTCTCAAACGAAGCGTGGCAAAATCAAGCCATGTATAGCTTCATCAAACAATCCTACCTTTTATTTAGTAAGACCTATCTGGACACCATCGAGTCTTTGGAAGGCTTAGATGAAAAGACGAAAGAACGTATTATTTTTTTCTCTCGCCAAGCCATTAACGCCCTTTCTCCTTCCAACTTCATCGCCACTAACCCAGAGCTTTTGAAGCTGACACTTGAGCAAAACGGTCAAAACTTACTGGCAGGCTTAGAGCAGTTGAAAGAAGACGTTGAGTCGAGCGCAGACATTTTAAAAATTCGTATGACGAATAACAATGCATTCCGCGTGGGAGATGACGTTGCGACGACACAGGGCAATGTGGTTTTTCAAAACGAATTGTTTGAGTTGATTCAATATCGACCTCTAACAGAGAAAGTGAATGCGACGCCGCTGCTCATCGTCCCACCTTTCATCAATAAATACTACATCCTTGATTTAACGGCAAAGAACTCAATGGTTCGATGGTTGTTAGAGCAGGGGCACAGTGTATTTATGATGTCTTGGCGCAATCCAGGCAAGGCACAAGCGCACATAGAGTTTGGTGACTACGTGACAGAAGGCGTAGTGAAAGCCGTCGCTGCAATTGAAGATATAACAGGACAAGAGCAAATCAATGCTGCTGGTTATTGTATTGGTGGTACTGTTTTAGCAAGCACGGTTGCGTACTACGCTGCAAAACGTATGAAGAAGCGCATTAAGTCTGCCACTTTCTTCACCACGTTGCTCGACTTCTCTCAACCAGGTGAAGTCGGCGCGTATATCAATGACGCCATTGTTAGTGCAATTGAAGCGCAAAATAACGCAAAAGGGTATATGGACGGCCGTTCCTTAAGCGTGACGTTTAGTTTACTGCGTGAAAACAGCTTGTACTGGAACTACTACGTCGACAATTACTTGAAGGGTAACAGTCCGGTTGATTTCGACTTGTTGTACTGGAATAGCGATAGCACCAACGTCAGTGCCGCGTCTCATAATTTCTTGCTTCGTGAGCTCTATTTAGAGAACAAGCTGGTGCAAGATAAAGGCGTCAAAATTGGTGGAGTATGGATTGATCTAAATAAGATCAAAATTCCTAGCTATTTTGTGTCAACGAAAGAAGACCACATTGCGTTATGGCAGGGAACTTACCGTGGTGCGCTGAACACGGGTGGTAACAAAACGTTTGTCCTCGGTGAGTCTGGTCATATTGCGGGCATCGTGAACCCTCCAGCTAAAAATAAGTATGGTTATTGGTTGAACGATAATTTGGATGACTCTGCTGATGAGTGGTTGAATAACGCGGAACACAAAGAGGGATCGTGGTGGACACACTGGAACGAGTGGTTACTCCAATTCAACCCTAAAGAGCAAGTTGAGCCTTTCCCTATTGGCTCAGAAAACCATCCGGTTATTGATGAAGCGCCAGGACAATACGTCAAACAGGTTCTGCCAGTAAAAGAATCTTAAACAACTCCCTATAGCAGTAAATCTTAGCGGCCTTTATGGTCGCTTTTTTTATGTATGATTGCTTGTTTATTTATTGTTGGCAGTACCATTGAGCAATAAATAAAAAGCGCCGAGCATTTGCTCGGCGCTCAGTGTCAACAAATAGGCTAGTTGACGAGTAGAGATGCGTTACGTTACACCTCTTTATCCTTACCAAATGACAGCAGCCAGAGAGAGATTGCTGCTACCGCCACAAAGCCGGAAAGAATAATCACTGGCATAGCACTGTAGCCAAGGATATGCCAAATTACAGATTCTAATGTACTCATGGTAAGTCTCCTTAGTGCCAGCCTTCAACACCGCTCATGTCGGGTAGTTTGTGCGCAATACCTTTGTGACAGTCTACACATGTTTTCTCGCCTGAAGCTAGAGCGGTGGAGTGTTGTTCTGCCGCACGTGATCCTTGCTGAGAGTAATCCATGAAATCAAACTCATGACAGTTACGACATTCAAGAGAATCATTCTTTTTCATACGTGCCCACTCTCGTTCTGCGAGGTGTCCACGACGCTCTTGGAACTTCTCTGGCGTATCGATCGTCTTCGTTACGAAATGTGCAAATAGCTCTTTAGATGCCTGTACTTTACGAACGATCTTATCCGTCCATTCATGAGGAACGTGACAGTCTGAACAAATCGCACGAACACCAGATCGGTTGGAGTAGTGAATTGTTTCTTGAATTTCAGCAACGATCGGCGCGTGACAGCCAGAACAGAATTCTTCTGTGTTGGTTGCTTCCATACCTGTGTTGAATGCGCCCCAAAATAGAAGGCCACCAGCGAAGCCTAGAAATAAAACCACACCAGCGGCAGCTTTACTCGGGCTCGACAGTCTCTTCCAAAACGCTTTAAGTATTTTCATAAGTAACCTCTTAGTACTCGCGTTTCAATTACTGAAGCGAATCGACTGCCTTAAACTCGTTTTCCACTAGTGGTTTTGCATCCGTTTGTGGAACGTGACATTGCAAACAGAAGTAACGACGAGGAGACATATCTGCCAGTACCGCATCTTCTCTGTTTACATAGTGCGTTACGCTAATTTTAGTCGCACCTGACTCTTTTGCATTTTTCCAGCTATGACATGCAAGACACTTGTTAGCATTTAACGAAATTTCGTAGTGACGAATGCTGTGTGGGATCAACGGTGGTTGATAAACATAGCTGTCTTCAACAATTTGATCTTTAGGGAAGTCTTTGAACTCGTCTGCTGGACGCGTATCTTCCAATTGAGACATTCCACGTAAAGATTCTAGACCACCAATACCACCTGGATTATCCAACTCAGCTTGCGCAATGCCTGTCACTAACGCACCTACAGATAAAACTGCGACAAGTAATTTTTTCATCATTTCATCTCCGCCTTTATGGCTTAAATTCTTTATTAGGCCGCCATAATGACGGCCGTAGCATTCAGTATCTGAAGGTTAAGCAATCTTAGTGATTTTGACTGGGCACTTCTTAAAGTCTGTCTGTTTAGACAGTGGATCAGTCGCATCTAGGATAAGCTTGTTAATCAAAATACGTGCATCAAAGAACGGTACGAATACCAAGCCTTTTGGCGGACGGTTACGACCGCGAGTTTCAACACGAACGCGTACTTCACCGCGTTTGTTTGCCATGAGTACTTCTTCACCACGACGAACATTGCGTGCTTTTGCGTCTTCTGGGTGCATGTAACACACTGCGTCTGGTACTGCTTTGTATAATTCAGGTACACGACGAGTCATGGTGCCTGTGTGCCAATGCTCAAGAACACGACCAGTACATAACCACATATCAAATTCATCGTTCGGTACTTCTGGTGGCGCTTCGTATGGCGCGGAAATGATCTTCGCTTTGCCATCAGCATTGCCGTAGAAGTCCCAACCAGAACCTTCTTTCGCGTATGGGTCTGAACCTTCTTTAAAGCGCCACTGTGTTTCCTTACCATCAACAACAGGCCAACGTAGACCACGTACTTGGTGGTAGCGGTCGTATGGAGCCAAATCATGACCGTGACCACGGCCAAATGTTGCGTATTCCTCAAATAGACCTTTTTGAACATAGAAACCGAAGTGGTGAGCATCGTCATTCAGTTCACGAGCTTCTTCGATAGGGAATTTGTCGACGTTACCATTGCGGTAAAGTACGTCGTACATTGTTTTACCACGGTATTGAGGCGCTTTCGCTAGAAGCTCTTCAGGCCACACTTCTTCCATTTTGAAGCGTTTCGAGAACTCCATTAGCTGCCAAAGGTCCGATTTTGCTTGACCGACTGTGCCCACTTGTTGGTACCAAGCTTGGGTACGACGCTCTGCGTTACCGTAAGCACCTTCTTTTTCAATCCACATTGCGGTAGGAAGAATAAGGTCTGCTGCTTGTGCTGTTGCTGTCGGGTATGGGTCAGACACAACGATGAAGTTTTCTGGGTTGCGGTAACCTGGAAGACGTTCTGTGTTGATGTTTGGACCGGCTTGCATGTTGTTGTTACATTGAACCCAGTAACAGTTCAGAACGCCGTCATTCAGCATACGGTCTTGCAATACGGCGTGGAAGCCAGGTTTTGGTGGAATCGTACCTTCTGGCAGTTTCCAGATGTCTTCTGCAATCTTACGGTGTTTAGGGTTAGCAACCACCATGTCCGCTGGTAGGCGGTGAGCAAACGTACCAACCTCACGAGCGGTACCACATGCTGATGGTTGGCCCGTTAGTGAGAATGGGCTGTTCCCCGGAGTCGAGATCTTACCGGTTAGTAGGTGGATGTTGTAAACCAAGTTATTCATCCATACACCACGAGTATGCTGGTTCATGCCCATTGTCCATAGAGACATCACTTTCGTGTTTGGATCCGCGTATTGCTTCGCAAGCTCGATAAGCTTCTCTTTCTCAACACCAGAGATTTCAGATGCTTTCTCTACTGTGTATGGCGCTACTGATTTCTTGTACTCTTCGAATGAGATAGAAGTGAGTTTGCCAGAGTTCGGGTTCTTCGCTGCTTTTTGTAGCGGATCATCGTCACGTAGACCGTAGCCGATGTCAGTGTCTGCTTGAGTGAAGTTCGTGTGTTTGTTCACGAAGTCCCAGTTTACTGCATCGTTTTCGATGATGTAGTTTGCGATGAAGTTAGCAATTGCAAGGTCAGACTGAGGATTGAAAATGTAGCCGTGGTCTGCCAACTCAAATGAACGATGGTAGTAAGTAGAAAGCACGTTCACTTTAACGTGAGGGTGGCTTAGGCGGCGGTCAGTAATGCGAGTCCATAGAACCGGGTGCATCTCTGCCATGTTTGAGCCCCAAAGAACGAAAGCGTCTGCGTTCTCGAAGTCATCGTAACAACCCATTGGCTCATCGATACCGAATGCGCGCATGAAACCTACAACGGCAGAAGCCATACAGTGACGAGCGTTTGGATCAATGTTGTTTGATCGGAAGCCTGCTTTCATTAACTTTGATGCAGCGTAGCCTTCCATTACTGTCCATTGGCCTGAGCCAAACATACCTACGCTTGTTGGGCCTTTTTTCTCGAGGGAAGCTTTCCATTTCTCAGCCATGATGTCGAAAGCGTCATCCCAAGAGATAGGTGTAAATTCACCATCTTTGTGGAATTTGCCATCTTTCATTCGTAGCACCGGTTGAGTTAGACGGTCTTGACCGTACATGATCTTAGAAAGGAAGTAACCTTTGATACAGTTCAGACCTTTGTTTACTGGTGCTTCTGGGTCACCCTGTGTTGCTACCACTTTGCCGTTTTGAGTGCCAACAAGAACAGAACAGCCTGTACCACAGAAACGACAAGGTGCTTTGTCCCATGTGATTTTGGTTTGATCAGAGCTTGCTATCAGGTTGGCTGCAGATGCTGGTAGTGTCACACCTGCGACAGCAGCAGCTGATGCAGCCGCGTTTGCTTTCACAAACGCACGTCTTGTCATTTTCATACTTCACCCTCGATTTGGGAATGTTGTGTTCCAGTGTCTTCTTCATCCGTTTCTTCAAGCCCAGTTTCGATTTGGTGATAAACCAATACCGTGCTTAAGACGTTCGGTAAATTGTTAATGGCATCGATAGTGTCTGTGATGAAACCTTGGTTCTCAGTTTCAAGTACGACGATAATCTTGCCTTCAGGACTGTCACCATAGATTTCCGCATTTTCGTGTGCTTCTATCTTTTGTTTGATTTCGTCCAAATGTTCCGGCAGCACATGTACTACCAAACTTGAAATATGCACTTCATTTAGTGACATATAGCTCTCTCATTTATTTTTATTGCCTTTGGCCGACGACATTCGGCTTAGGCAGTTATATTGCTCACATTGATGGATGAAGTCGGGCACACTGAAACACAGGCGCCGCAGCCGTTACACTCATCAAGGTCTAAATTGGGTTGTGCTACTTTCCCCAGTTCTAATTTGAACTGAATTGCCATCGGGTCGCACATATCCCCACAGCTTCGGCATTCGACATTTTGTTTTGCTAAGCAGTTATCGTTGATACTTGCTTTTGCTTGCCAAGGTTGTTCTGTTTCTGGCAAGAAAAGGGGCTCAGGACAGGCGTTTGCACATTGATAGCAAAATGTGCATTCATCGATGGAAAAGTCGACCGAGGGGAATCCGCCATCACTTTTGGTTATAATCTTTGTTTCACAGGCCTCAATGCATTTACCGCAGCGAGTGCAATCGTCCGTAAACTGTTGCGGTTTAGTTAACCAAGGCAAACGTACGGCGTTGTCGGGGTGCGCTTTTCTTGCAAAGAGTCTTCTTCTGGAAAGGTCTACCACTTAGTCACCTCGAAACTTGGAACCCAAACTAAGCATAGTCCACAATTTTCATTAATAAACTGTCATTTAAACTAACGAAATTGTAGTTTTTGACATATTTGTATAAATACCTCTTAGGGGGTAAATGGTATGCAATATTGTTTTGGATCAATAAATTCCGTCGCAGGTGATCACATATTGATAAAGTTGAAAGGTAATGGGTTCATTGCACGTACAAATAGGATTGTTAATGGGCGAGGAACTCAGATTGTTTAAAAATGTGAAAAAGTCAGTGACGCGCACGATTGCGTCCGCGATGCTTCTTATTTTGCTGCTCTCAGTCGCTACGACTGGTTTTGCGATTTTTACGTTAGCGTCCAGTTTGAACGATGCTGAAGCCGTCAATGTTGCTGGCTCGATGCGAATGCAAAGCTACCGTCTGGCGAATGATATTCAGGTTAAATCTGTTGACTATTCTTCACATATTGACGCATTTGAACATTCGATATATTCACCTTCAATGAAAGCGCTTCAGCATTGGTCTGTGCCTGAAGACATCACTCACGATTACTACCGTCTTATTATCAGATGGCATGAACTCAAGGCGGTGCTTAGAGGAGACAACCCGGCAGAATATCAACTCCTAGTGGCCGGTTTTGTTGAACAAATCGATGAGTTTGTATTTAAGCTGCAAAGCTTTTCGGAGCAAAAACTGATTAACTTAGCCTGGATCGGCGGGTTAGGGTTGGGTGGCATCCTTTGTGTCAGTATGTTTGTCGTTCATTTTGTGCGCCTCGAAGTTGTTCGGCCTCTGCGTGCCTTAGTTTTTGCTAGCGAGCAAATTAAAAATCGCTCATTCAATATATCGCTCAATGTATCTAGCGATAATGAAATGGGAATACTGACTCGAACCTTTAACCGGATGGCGACAGACCTTGGTAAGTTGTACCGAGGATTAGAGCAAGCGGTTGATGAGAAAACACGTAAATTGCAGCATGCCAACCAGTCTTTAGAAGTGCTGTATGACTCGTCAAAAGAACTCACGGCGTCGCGTATTAATCAAGACAATTTTCAGGCGATTTTGCAGCATATTGTCAGTCTTGAGGGCATTAAAGCGGTCAAACTTGAAATCGAGCAGCTGGGAGAACCGAGCTGGATATTGATGGAAGGAGAAGAATGCTGCCAAGATTGTGATGAAGATTGCCACGGTAAAGCCCTGATGCTAGATGGTGAGCACTTGGGCTATTTATATTGGAAAGCAGGGTTACCTTGTCCGAACGAGGCTCTTATTGACAACTTCGTGCAGATTTTATCACGCGCCGTGTATTACAATCGGGCGCAGCGCCAAGCAGAACAAATTCTGCTGATGGAAGAGCGAGCCACTATTGCTCGGGAGTTGCATGATTCATTGGCTCAAGCACTCTCTTACTTAAAAATTCAGGTCGCTTTGTTAAAGAGAAGCGTAAAGAACTTACCTGACGAAAAGGCGATCGCGCAGGCTAATCAAGTTATTGCTGAGCTAGATACGGGCTTATCTGCGGCTTATACGCAGTTACGCGAGTTGCTGACGACGTTTCGTCTTACGATTAAAGAGGGCAGTTTTGGCCAAGCATTGCAAGACATGGTTGAAACGCTCAGTGAACAAACTGCTGCGGACATTACGCTAAAAAATAGACTTTCATCAACTGAACTGGATGCACATCAGCAGGTTCATTTACTACAGTTGATAAGAGAAGCGGCAATTAATGCTATCAAACATGCGCAAGCAGATAATATTCACATTCAATGTCTCGATAATGATGGAAAAGTCACAGTAACCGTTAGCGACGATGGAATAGGCTTTGAACATCAAGACGAAAAATTAAATCATTACGGTATGAGTATCATGCAAGAGCGGGCCGCTAGACTGCATGCCGATCTTCACATCGAAGCATCGATAAACAAAGGTTGTACCGTAAAATTAGAATTCCAACATAGTAAGGAAGTAAACAGTGACAGTGTGTAAAGTAATGCTGGTGGATGATCATCCACTCATGCGAAGAGGTATCCACCAGCTTTTAAGCTTTGAGCCTGAGTTTGAGGTTATTGCAGAAGCAAGTAATGGCGCGGATGCAGTAGCGAAAGCGCATGAGCTGGAACTGGATCTTGTACTTCTTGATCTTAATATGAAAGGCATGTCTGGCCTTGATACTTTGCAAGCACTGCGTGCAGATGGCTGTGAAGCCAGAATTGTCATTCTAACCGTTTCAGATAGCCCAGCAGATATCGAAGCAATAGTTCGAAGTGGTGCCGATGGCTATTTATTGAAAGACACTGAGCCCGATGAGTTGGTTGAGTTGCTAAAACAAGCGCACCAAGGGGACAAGGCATACAGCCAAGAAGTTTCTAAGTATTTGAGTGAACGTTCAGAGCAAGAGGACGTGTTTGATACACTGACCGATCGTGAATCGCAGATCTTAAGAGAGGTGGCAAGAGGTTTCCGCAACAAGCAAATTGCCGATCGTCTTTTTATCTCTGAGTCTACGGTTAAAGTACATATGAAGAGTTTACTTAAAAAGCTTCAAGTTCCTTCTCGTACTGCAGCAACCGTCCTTTATCTTGAGCGCTTTGGCGACATCAAATAACATTGTTGGATTTGAATCTGTAATAATAAATAAAATCAAACAGTTATATTGATTCTGACGAATAAAAAAACCGCCTGTTAGGCGGTTTTTTTACTTGTCTGGGCGAATAGAGTACAAGTCACTGTTGTGCTTACCACACTCCAAATAGTACTGATAAGCCACTTTTTTGCTTTCAGCAATGACTCTCATGCAGTGCATTTTCCCCTGTTCAAAATATCGAATCTCATATTCTACACTGGTATCAAGTTGCTCAGCGGCTGCCATACTTCGCCTCCATAAACCATCCAAAAAACATCCATGCAAATTATATGCCGTTATAGGGAGCGTCGTTCGGTACGTTTTTTAGCCGATAATTGCGCTCTAACTCACTTTTTTGCGGATAGCTGTGATCAAAAAGTTAATTTCAAACTCTATATATTATTAAGGTGGCAATCAATATTTGTCACACTGGTGTAAGTTTGCCGCAATACTAAGTGATACAGGTTGAGTATAGAACTTAATCAACAGAAAAGGGAATACGAATAAGTGACTAAATTAAAGGATGTATCTAATAAGGCGCTTCGTTATGGCCTTCTATTTTGTTTCGTATTTCTGCTTGCCGGTTGTGCGAAAAAGTTTTTATACAGCAATATCGATTGGTTCGTGCTCGATTACTTAGAGGACTATGTCTCGTTGCAAGGGGAACAAGAAGTCCTAGTGGAAGAGCGCTTATTATTGTTGGCAGACTGGCACAAGAAAGAGGAGTTACCATTATATATCGAACATTTAAAAGACCTTGAGAGATTAAAAGCGAGCGATATCACCTTAAATTACTTACAACAAAATCGAGATAGAATGCGAGCGCATTACGATAGAGTGGTAAGCAAAGCAGCACCAGATCTTTTTGCGTTAAGTTTGCAATTAACGAAAGAGCAAGAACGCGAGTTTTTGAGTAATGTACAAGAACATTATCAAGAGCGAAACGCAAAATATGCCGATAAGACAGAAGACGAAGTGCGTGAAATTATTCTGGATAACACTGAAGAGTGGATGGAAGAATGGCTAGGGAATCTATCAGGAAATCAGCGTCAATTAGCTCAAAGATTTTCTCAGCAAGTTATTTTAAACAGCCCTTTATGGAGAGATTATCGAGCCACGGTATATCAAGAGCTCGAATACTTGTTCGACAACAAATCTAATGTTGTGACTTATCAAGATATATTTATGCGACTCTTGTTCGAGCCAGAGAGTTATTATAGTGAGCAGCTTTCTCTGAATATTGACTCTAACTTTGCATTGGTTGATCAACTGACATTAGATGTTTCTCGTTCGATGACCGATAAGCAATGGCGTCATTTTCGTGAAAAGGTTAAAGAGTGGCGAGTACTGGCAGAGGAACTTTTAGATTAAATTCATGCTTCAATGAGCGAAAGCAAAGCGCAAAAGCCTTTCTTATCAAAAAATGATTCAAAGCAAATTCTTATTGAACTAAGAGCGTAACATAGCGTGAGGTTTGATGAGGCAACGTCAGCTTATCAATGCGTGATAAGGCCTCATCGTACAAAACAATGAGAATAAATATGAAACATTTAGTTGAAAGATTTCTTCGATACGTCACGTTTGATACCCAATCCAATCCACATGTGACGCTTTGCCCAAGTTCACCTGGTCAGCTTGTGTTTGCTGAGTTACTTAAAAAAGAGATGATCGAGCTTGGTTTAAGTGACGTGACTTTGGATAAAAATGGCTATTTGATGGCTAAACTGCCAGCCAATATTGACTATGAGGTTCCTCCTATCGGCTTCATTGCCCATATGGATACCGCGCCGGATGCATCTGGCAAAAACGTAAAGCCGCAATTCATCGAAGATTACCAAGGTGGCGATATTGCATTAGGGTTGGGGGATGAAGTGTTATCTCCCGTGCAATACCCCGATTTACATCACCTACATGGCCACAATCTTATTACTACCGATGGCACTACATTACTTGGCGCGGATAACAAAGCCGGTATCGCAGAGATTCTTTCCGCGGTAGCTCTGCTACTGGAAAACCCAGACATTCCACACGGCGACATTTGTATCGGTTTTACTCCGGATGAAGAAATCGGTCGTGGTGCAGATTTGTTTAATGTTAAAAAATTTGGCGCGAAATGGGCATACACTATAGATGGTGGCCCGCAAGGTGAGTTGGAATACGAAAACTTTAATGCAGCAAACGCTGATGTAATTTTTCATGGTGTTAGCGTTCATCCAGGTACTGCAAAAGGCAAAATGGTCAATGCGATGAACTTGGCTGCGAAATTTCAAGTTCAAATGCCCCAAGATCAAACTCCGGAAACAACCGAAGGTTACGAAGGGTTCTTCCATCTAAAATCGGCAGAAATGGGCGTTGCACGAAGCGAGCTAGGTTACATTATTAGAGACTTTGACCGTCAAAGACTTGAGGATCGAAAAGCCTTTATGCAGAAACTCGTCGATGAAATGAACACGGGTTTACGCCATGGTTCTGTAGAGCTAAAAATAAAAGACAGCTATTACAATATGAGAGAAATGGTTGAGCCTTACCCTCATATCATTGAGCTGGCAAAGCAAGCGATGGAAGCGTGTGATGTGGAACCGATTATAAAACCTATTCGTGGTGGTACAGATGGTGCTCGTTTATCTTTTATGAGTTTGCCGTGCCCGAATATCTTCACCGGCGGTTTTAACTTCCACGGAATTCATGAGTTTATTTCTGTTGAAATGATGGAAAAATCAGTACTCGTTATCGTCAAAATTGCTGAGCTTACAGCGAAAAAACACAGTTAAAAGACTACGTCGAGACCTCTTGCAGATTTAATAACAAAATAGCCCAGATCTTCCTGGGCTATTTAAATATTAAGATGGAATACTAGCGCACGTCTTTGTCTTCAATTTCAATGTCTTCTAGTGGTAACCAGTCGACTTTCACACCCGCTTGATCGAACATATCTTGACTGACTTGGATTTTATCTCCCCAGCGAGATAAAAAGTCTTCAGACTGCTCAGGGCAGTGTACGTGTGAGATCCCTGTTTGAATGATCTTTGCCGCGCAGTTAGGGCAAGGAAAATGCGTTACCCAAATATCACATCCGTCTAAGTCACGTTTTGAGAACAAAATTGCGTTCTCTTCCGCGTGCAGTGTTTTAAGGTATTTCAACTCGCGCTCATCGGTGTCGACACTGTCAGAAACACCATGCGGATAGCCATTAAATCCAACAGATACAATGCGATTCTGTTTAGTAATAACGGCACCGACTTGTGTTGATGGGTCCTTACTCCAAGATGCCACTAGTTCTGCCATCTGGTAAAAGCGTTTCGCCCATTTAGAAATCATAGTCATCCTCTCTGTCGAAGGCGTTGAATTAATTGAATGATAACCCATTTATATTAAAAAAATAGTCAAAATCGGGGTCTTGAGTATGAAGGCGTCACTTTTTACCTTTTTAGCCATAAAACGTTCTTATCTTGAGCACTGAATCTCACTTTACGCCCGAATACAATACTCCCGTTAGTGTTTCCAAACTCAAATTAAAACTCGCGATCTCCTAAGGCGTATATTAAATAGTTATGATTGAGTTGTATGTATATTGCTCATTGAATACCACTGTTAACTAAATTACTTTATTTTCCTTTTGTTTCTCATGTTTACATTTAGAAACACCTTGGGCGCTTTTCAGTGAAGTTTTCAGTGGCAGCAAGGAGTAAGGTTGATAGGAATTCAACAATATCCTGTTCTATAAAGACGGTAAATACATGCAAAAGAAACCACTTGTCGCACTAATGGCGGCTACAGCAATCCTCGCTGGATGCGGGGAAGCTAATAATGCCCAAACGAAAGGTCAAGCGCCTCTCGTAGTGACTCAGGATGTCACGGTTATCGACTACCAACCGAGCAAGTCTTATATCGGTCGCATTGAAGCAGTAGAAGATACCAATATTACCGCGCAGATTTCTGGCTACTTAAAAGCTCGTCACTTTGAAGAGGGGCAAATGGTAGAAAAAGGGCAGCTCCTTTACTCTATCGAGCCATCTTCTTTTGAAGCCCAAGTCGCGAGTGCTAAAGCCGCACTTGCACAAGCTAAAGCGGCGCTAAAAAAAGCCGAATTAGATCATACTCGAGGTAAAAACTTGTTGCCTCGCGGTAGTATCTCTCAATCTGAGTTTGATGCTTTAACTGCGGCACTTCTTGGTGCGAGAGCAGAGCTAGAAGCGGCAAATGCTCAACTTAAACTTGCTGAAGTTAACCTTTCCTATACTCAAATCCGAGCACCTTTTAGCGGACGTATTAGTGATACCAAAGTGAGTACGGGTGATCTGGTTTCTCCATCATCTGGCGTGCTGACAACTCTGGTGAGTTTAGATCCAGTTCATACCTCATTTAGTGTGAGTGAGCGTGAGCGTTTAGCTATGGGTATGGATCAAGTAAAAGGTGATGGCTCGGCTGAATCAAACCGCGTTGAAGTTCAGCTTGAACTGGAAAATGGACAGTTTTTTGAGCATCTTGGTAAGCTTGATTTCTTAGGTAATCGTATTGACACCAAAACGGGTACGATTGCTATGCGCGCGCTAGTGCCAAACCCAGAGCAGAAGTTACTTCCGGGTCAACACATCAAAGTGAACTTGAGAGATAAGAACACGAAAGACGTTATTGTTATCCCACGACGTGCCGTACAGACTGACTTAGAAGGTGACTTTGTGATGGTGATGGCTGAGGGAAGTGTGGCAGAGCGTCGTAACGTCGAGCTTGGCCCTCAGGTTGAACAAGGCATTATCATTCGAGAAGGGCTCGATCAGGAAGATACGGTTATTACACAAGGCCTACAACGTGTGCGTAATGGTGTAGAAGTGCGCCTTCAAGCACCTGCTGAAGATAAGCAGTAGGGGGCACTATGTTAAGTCGTTTCTTTATTCAGAGACCTAAATTCGCGCTGGTTATTTCGATCATATTAACGCTAGCCGGCGCGATCTCACTGGCGATTTTGCCAGTGGCTGAGTACCCACAGATAAGCCCGCCATCAGTAAGCGTTTCGGCTTACTACACTGGCGCGAGTGCGGAAGTTGTCGAGCAGGCCATTGCGGACCCCATAGAGACCTCAGTCAACGGCGTTGAGGATATGATATACATGTCTTCAAAGAGCGCGAACGATGGCTCTTACAGCCTAAACGTCACGTTCGATGTTGGCACCGATCCAGATATGGCGCAAGTTAACGTGCAAAACCGCGTGTCACAGATTGAGTCAAAACTTCCTCAAGAAGTTCGCATGGTTGGTGTGACGGTGAAAAAGCGTTCACCTGACTTGCTGATGGTACTTAACTTCTATTCACCTGATGGCAAATACGATGATCAGTTCTTGATTAACTACATTAACTTGAATGTAAAAGATCAGTTGGCTCGTGCGAAAGGTATCAGTGAAGTTAACGTGATTGGTGGTGGCGAATACGCAATGCGTGTTTGGTTAGATCCTGAAAAAATGGCCAACCTTAAGCTAACCACGTCAGACGTATACGCCGCTTTGGCTGAACAGAACGTTCAAGTTGCGGCAGGGCGTGTAGGTGCAGCACCATACAACAATCCGCAAGAAGTTCAGTTTAACCTTGTGACCAAAGGTCGCTTGGAAAGCGTGAGTGAGTTTGAGAACGTAGTCCTTCGAGCTAATCCCAATGGCTCTACGGTTTATCTGAAAGATGTTGCTCGCGTTGAACTAGGCAAAAAGTTCTACGATGGTAACGGTAAGTTCCGTGGCCAGGACGCGTCAATCGTTGCGTTGTCTCTTCAATCGGATGCGAATGCGTTAGAAAGTGGTCAGGCCGTCATGGAGCTCCTTGAGGGCTTGAGCAAAAACTTCCCAGAGGGAATGGAATACGAGACCAGCTACGATACAACCGTGTTCGTATCTGAATCGATCAAAGGGGTAGTAAAAACACTGATTGAAGCGATTCTATTGGTGATCGCTGTAACTTACTTGTTCTTGGGTAGTGCGCGTGCAACGTTGATTCCTGTTGTCGCGATCCCCGTTTCTCTGATTGGTACGTTTGCCATCATGCAGGCAACGGGCTTCACCATTAATACGGTTACTTTGTTTGGCTTGATCCTTGCGATTGGTATCGTGGTGGACGATGCGATTCTGGTTATCGAAAACGTCGATACTACCATGGCGAAAGACCCAACTATTTCACCGCGTAAAGCGACGTTGCTAGCGATGAAAGAAGTAACGGGACCAATCATCACGTCGACCTTGGTTCTACTTGCGGTATTCATACCCGTCGCCATGCTGCCAGGTATCACCGGTATCATGTATCGCCAGTTCGCTTTGACCATCTGTATTTCGGTTGTGATTTCATCCATCAATGCATTGACGCTGTCTCCAGCACTTTGTTCTCTGGTATTGAAGCAGGGTGGGGGCAATACCGCTAACTGGTTCCAGGCTTTCAACCGAGGCTTAGAGCGCATCACTACGCGTTATGGCCAGATCGCTGGTTTCTTGGTGAAGAAGTCTTTACTGCTCGTGACGTTCTTTATAGTTGCTATCGCAGCGGTCACTTTCTTTGCGAAAACCACCTCTACAGCGTTTGTTCCTCAAGAAGATAAAGGCATTTTGCTGGTTAACGTACAGCTACCAGATTCAGCCTCTTTATCACGTACTGAAGAAGTCACCAATGATTTAATGAAAATGATCGGTGAAGAACCTGGTGTGGATGGTGTGACGGTTGCGAACGGTTACTCGTTTATGACAGGCGCAGCAGCATCAAACGGTGCTTCTGTATTTATCAAATTGCATGATTGGGATACTCGTAACTCGCTGCAAGGAGAGCACTCTGCTAATGCTATCGCGGCACGTATTAACGGTCGAGCGGCGACAGAGCTACCTCAAGCGGTTGTTTTTGCGATGGGACCACCGGCGGTTCCTGGTATGGGCGCTGCGTCTGGTTTTGAGTTTGTGCTTGAAGACACGCTAGGGCGAAGTCGTACCGATTTGTCGATGGTCATGGGAGAAATGATCCAAGCGGCTAACCAAGCGCCTGAAATTGCCTACACGTTTAGCACGTTCCGCGCGAATGTTCCGCACTACTACGTTGATATCGATCGTGAGAAAGCGCAGCAATTAGGTATTTCGCTGTCGTCTATTTTCCAAACCTTGCAAGGCAACTTAGGTTCGCTTTATGTGAATGACTTCACCATGTTTGGTAAGAACTTCCGCGTAACCATGCAAGCTGATAGCCAGCACCGTAGCAGCATGGAAGATCTAGAGCGTTTCCATGTTCGTTCTTCGAACGGTGATATGGTTCCGTTAAGTACGCTAGTGAGCTACGAGCAAGTGTTTGAGCCTGATGTGGCGTGGCGTTACAACATGTACCGCAGTGCTATCATTCAAGGCCAACCAGCACCGGGTTACTCTAGTGGTGATGCGATTGCCGCAATGGAACGCGTTGCTGCTGAAGTTCTTCCACAAGGGTATACGTATGAATGGACAGGAATGGCTTATCAGGAAGTGCTTGCGGGCAACCAAGCCATTTATGCGTTTGCGCTGGCTTTGATATTCATTTACTTGTTTATGGTGGCTCAGTATGAGAGTTGGAGTATTCCACTGGCTATTATTTTGGTGGTCCCAGTAGCAACGTTAGGTTCCTTCCTTGCGTTGAATCTAACTGGCACGCCGCTTAACTTGTATGCCCAAATTGGTCTTGTCTTGCTCATAGCCTTGGCGGCGAAAAACGCAATTTTGATTGTGGAGTTCGCCAAGCAAGAGCGTGAAGAAAAAGATGCTGATATCGATAGTGCAGCGGTTAAAGGAGGCACTTTACGTTTCCGCGCTGTGAATATGACATCTTGGTCATTTATCCTGGGTATCTTCCCGCTTATCTTTGCCGCTGGCGCGGGGCACGTGAGTCAAAACTCACTCGGCGTGTCGCTGATTGGTGGTCTATTGTGTGTGCTTCTAGCAGGTACATTCTTGATCCCAGGCTTCTACGCTCTGGTGCAAAGACAGCGTGAGAAAGTTCATGGCGGCAACACCAAGCTGGTTCCTCTTGATGATGAATAATCACATCCGAAGTGCGCAGTAAGCACGAAGTGACAATTGAAAAAAAGCCCGAAGCAATGATTGCCTCGGGCTTTCTATTTTGAAAAGGGTTATTTTAGCGCAGTTTTGAATTGTGCAACGGCTTCATCCATATCATGAGCTTGAGCAGAGACAGAGTTCACTTCATGCAAGCATTCCTGAGCGGATTGCATGTTATTCTCAGATATTGCGTTTAGCTCGGTGATTGAACCGCTAACTTGGTTCATCACGATACCTTGTTCTTCAATTGCTGAAGCTATGCGCTCCGAATTACCTTGAATTGAATGCATGTCAGTGATGATCTGCTGTAGGCTAGAATCCAGTTTTTCAGAAGCATTAAGTGTTTGTTGCCCTTGATCGTTACATTGATCAATATCAGCAACAACTGTAGACATTTGAGTTTGAATATCTGCAACGACCCGCGTGATTTCCTCAGTGGATTGATGAGTTCGGCTAGCTAGGGCGCGTACTTCATCGGCGACAACTGCAAACCCGCGGCCTTGTTCGCCTGCTCGCGCGGCTTCAATTGCTGCGTTGAGAGCTAGTAGGTTGGTTTGCTCTGCAATCTCTTGGATGATGTTCACGGCACCACCAATTTTATCTACATGCTGATTCAGCGAGCCAATCGACTGCTGGCTGTTTGATAAAATCGTGGTTAGTTGACCGATGTTGGTTACCGTCGCCTCAACAACTCCTCGACCTTGTTCGGCATTATTCGCTGCCTGATGTACGCCTTCTACCGCAACTGATGTGCTTTCAGAGATTTCACCTATTGTGGCAACCATTTGCTGAACTGCCGTCGCCATTGATGCTGTGTGGTCAGTTTGCGTGTGGAATTGCTCCATAACGCCTTCTAACTCACGATGCATATTATCGGTACTTGCAGTGAGTTGCGCCGATTTTTCTTGGGTACTACTAATTAGATGCTCAAGCTTATCCAATAGGTCATTGAGGTGATGACTGATATCAAATAGCTCGTCTTGACCTTTCAAATCAGATCGAAGTCCCATGTTGTTCGTTTCGCTGATACTTCGAATGGTGCCAAGTAAGCTATTCACTCGCGTATTGATTGAACGTGAAATTTGCCAAATCAATGCGAAAATAACGACTAAGATCAGAGCTGTAATGACCTGCTTGATGGTCGACATTTGTTCATAACGTTGTGCGGCAGCAGAGCTAAGGGCTGTGGAAAAGGTTTCAAATTGCTCTTCTACGGCATGGGATAATGCGCGAGTTTCACCGAGTAGGCCTTTGTCATAAGCAACCCCAACAACCTGCTTTTGGGCCGCCAATTGCTTACCTGTTTTGATAAGCTCCGGAGCATATTGCCCCTCAAGCAAGTCACTATTGAATAGTCCTGCTTTTACCGCAGAGTCAAAACGGACTAATGCCAATAACTGCTGGTGGTCTGAACGTTGTTTTGCTTCTAATAGTGCTTGTTCGTAACCAGCGAGAAGCCCACTCTTTGAATCAAGCCCGTATCGTTGGTAAGCGCTGACCAGATTCTGAAAGCCCCTTTGGTATGCGAGCAAGTCTTGCTTAAATTGTTGACTGGAAGGTAATTCATTACTCTTGAGTATGTTCGCAAGCTCTTTTTCTGTGTCTATAAACTTGTCAACATTGGCGTCAAACTTATTTAGATATTTGTCATTACTACGTAGTAGGAAATCTTTTTCATTTCTGCGTAAGTTGAGTAAGCGTATTTCTAGATCACCAACGAGTTTGATGGCGTGATTAAGGTCATTGCTCTTATTTTCAAAATGGGATGACGTACCCAAAAGGGCCACGATGCCTAAAATGGCGATAACTCCGAGGAAGTAGAGTTTTTGCCTAATAGTCATATTGTTGTTTCCTGAATAAGTAACTAAAAAGAGAAATCCAATGAGATTTCCAAGGGCTAGCAAACGTTGTTCAACTAACATGTCGAGAAAACGACATGCACTAATACAGCACTTTTTTACGTTGCTGTTTTTTCGCTCCGTGCTTGTTTTTTGTATCAAGTCGTCGGCGTTGAGAAGCGCGGGTTGGTTTCGTTTTAATACGCTTCTTCTCCTGTAAAGCGGCAGCTTTTATCAATGCTTGAAGCCGATTTAGGGCGTCTTCCTTATTTTGTTCTTGTGTCCGAAATTGTTGCGCTTTGATGATGATCACGCCATCTTTACTTATACGACTATCAGAAAGTGCAAGTAATCGCTCTTTGTAAAAGTCAGGTAAGCTGGAATTCCGGATATCAAAGCGCAGGTGTATAGCGGACGCTACCTTGTTAACGTTCTGGCCACCATTTCCTTGAGCTCTAATTGGGGATAATTGAATTTCCCACTCTTGAATTGTGACGGAGTTCGAAATTTTGAGCATGATAAGTAAATGCCGGTAAGGACGATTGAAAGAGCTGATAAATTAACATTACAGATGCACAAATAGAAGAAAAGACATGAGCACGATTGATTTTAGACCCTATGAGGGATTCATATTTGATATGGATGGTACTCTAATCGATACCATGCCAGCCCACTTGGCAGCTTGGCAAGCAACTGCTGAGCGTTTTGATTTTCCGTTTTGCCAGGAATGGTTTCACAGTTTGGGAGGGATGCCGAGCTTTAAAATTGTTGAGGAACTAAATCGTGTGCATGAGCTTTCGTTAGATCCTAAAACTGTCGCGACATTTAAAATGGAAACATTCGCTGCTATGGAGCTTCATGGTGACGTTATTCCTTGCACGAACATCGTGTTAGAGGAATATTTAGGCCATAAGAAAATTGCAGTCGGGACTGGCAGCCAACGAGAAAGTGCCATGCGCTTATTAAGCCATGCAGGTTTATTAGACAAGTTGGATGTTGTAGTAACCGCGAGTGATGTAGAGAACCATAAACCCTTTCCAGATACCTTTTTGGTGGCCGCGAAACAACTCGACTTGGAGGTGTCACAGTGTCTTGTGTTCGAGGATACTGAGCTGGGGAAGCGAGCGGCGCATGCAGCTGGTATGGATTGCGTTATGGTGCAAGATAATGAGTTGATCTTTTTCCCAAAACCATAGTGGCAATATCCCTTAATATGAGATCAAAACGGGGTGCAAATGCACCCCATTAATTTTTACCACATCATCGATCATGAATCATAGATACTTATTCTGGCTGAACTAGCTCTTGGTATTCAAATGAAGGTACCACAACTTCTACGCGACGGTTTTTCTCACGACCTTCGCGAGTGCTGTTGTCAGCAACTGGGTTTTCTTCACCCATCCCTTTAACTGTCAAACGATCTGAACCAATGCCAGCTGCGGTTAGGTAATCAGCAACAGATTGAGCACGACGCTCAGACAGTTTTTGGTTGTATGCCGCAGGGCCTGAGCTATCCGTGTAACCAGTAATCTCTACTTGAGCTTGAGGATATTCGTTCAAGAATGAAACAAAGTTGTCCAGACGTTCAGAAACGGAATCTGTTAACTTAGCACTATCGAATTCAAACGTACCTGTACCGTACTCTTCTTTGTGCACCTTGCTCATCATCACTGGTTCTGGATCTGGCTCGATCACTTCTTCCGTTACAACTGCTGCAACAACTGGAGCTGCTGCGAATTTGTAGTTAACACCGATACCAAAGAAGTTAGCATCCATGTCGTCCCACACGTCGTCAGACATGTCTTGGTAGCGTTGGTATTCAGCGCGAACACTCCAGTTTCTATCGATCGAGTATTCAGCACCCAAAGAACCTGTTGGGACAAAGTCTGTTTCGTCATCAGACATCATGTAAGCACCACCGATCTTAGCAAATAGATTCCAAGAGTCGTTTAAGTGCCAGTTGAATTTAGGTGCAAGTGTTAAAGCCGTTAGATTGCCGTCAATCGTATTAATCGTATTAGCCCCTGACCTAGAGTTTCCTTCATAGTCGCCTAAGAAGTCTACGCCGTACTCTAGCCCGATGATATCGGTAAAGTCATAACCGATATGTAGTCCTGCACCGAACGCTTCATCATCACAAGGGCTATTTAGATAGCAAGCGTCGTCAAGTGTAGTCATGCCCACTTTGCCCCCGATGTACATTTCAGCTTGAGCAGAGTTTAAAAGCGCGCTACTACCAGCTACCACTGCTGCTACTGCAATTGCTACTTTGTTCATAATGTTTCCTTGTATTGATTGCATATTAACTTCTACTTCGTTTTATCAAAAAATTAGAAAAAACCAGCGTTTATAAGAAATTAGTTTAATATTCTAATCATTTCATATCAAGCAACAATATATTTGAACTTGATCAACATTTACTACCCAAAAATACCTCACAAACTTCTGATATTTCTTACATTGTAGTAAAGATTTTTTGGTGCATAAGAAAATTGATGATTATTTTGAACTTTTTTTCGTAAACTTTACTTTACATTGTGCGCGGTGGTTAACAGGTGGTTTTTATTTGCATTTATTTGCAAAAACTGATTGCAAGTCTACGCCTAAGCCGATAAGTTACTTAAACGCTAGACAGAAAATGACCACAGCCCTTGATGCTGCTCGCTTTGTGAACAATGTTGCAATGAGTTCAGTTGGTAAAAATGGGGTCGGAAATAAAACCAGGAAGTAGAAGTAATGTTTCAAACTGATGATGTAAGAATAAATAGAGTAAAAGAGTTATTGCCACCTGTTGCAGTATTAGAGAAGTTCCCAGCGACTGAAACCGCTTCTTCGACCACTTTTGATTGCCGTAACGCCATTCACAATATTCTTGAAGGAAAAGACGATCGATTACTCGTGATCGTTGGCCCGTGTTCTATTCACGATCCGGCTGCCGCGGTTGAGTACGGTAAAAAGCTAAAAGTATTACGTGATGAACTGGGCGAGCAGCTTGAGGTTGTTATGCGAGTTTATTTTGAAAAGCCGCGTACGACCGTTGGTTGGAAAGGCCTTATCAATGACCCTTACTTAAATGACACCTATAAGCTAAATGATGGTCTACGTATCGGACGTAAACTTCTTCTTGATCTAACCGATATGGGCTTGCCGACGGCAAGTGAATTCTTAGATATGATTACACCTCAGTACGTGGCGGATTTGATCAGTTGGGGAGCTATCGGTGCTCGTACGACAGAATCTCAGGTTCACCGCGAGCTTGCTTCTGGTCTTTCTTGTCCTGTAGGTTTCAAAAACGGTACAGATGGGAATATTAAAATAGCGAGCGACGCGATTCGTTCTGCAAGCGCTTCCCATCACTTCCTTTCAGTAACAAAATACGGTCATTCCGCGATCGTAGAAACCGCTGGTAATCCAGACTGCCATATTATTCTACGTGGCGGTAAAGAACCAAACTACAGTGCAGCACATGTAGCTCAAATTAAAGATGAGCTGGACACCGCAGGTCTGCCGAAAAAAGTGATGATTGATTTTAGCCATGCTAACAGCTCGAAGCAGTTCAAGCGTCAAATGCTGGTGTCTGATGATGTATCCGAGCAAATCTCTGCTGGCGAAGAAGCCATTTTTGGTGTGATGATCGAGTCTCATTTAGTTGAAGGTCGCCAAGACTTAGTGGATGGCAAAGCAGCCACTTATGGTCAGTCGATTACTGATGCATGTATTGGTTGGGAAGATACGGAAACGGTACTTCGTCAGCTTTCTGATGCAGTAAAAGCGCGCCGCAACAAGTAAGCTCAACAGAAAAACTTTTTAAAAGCGAAAAGTGAATAGTGAAGAGCCAGAGGTACTATGCCTCTGGCTCTTTTTGTTGAGAATTACTCTCATATCTTTCTATTGTTTCTGCTTTCCTATATGTTATCTGTATACGCTGTAACCAAAAGGAATTTGGAATTGAATCGTAATGTATGGCTTCTATCCCTCTGCCAAGCCTTATTAATGACAGGGAATATTTTACTCATATCTGTTATTGCCCTTATTGGCAAAACACTTGCGCCGTCATCAAGTTTTATCACATTACCAGTTGCACTGCAGTTTTTGGGACTGATGGCCGCGACAATTCCTGCGTCGCTAATTATGGGCAAGTTAGGGCGTCGCCTTGGTTTTAGCCTTGGTAATGTCATTGGCATTTTGGGTGCTAGTCTAGCGACGTATGCATTAAGTCAACAAAACTTCTATCTGTTCTGCATGTCTACGTTTTTGCTTGGTGTTGGTATAGGTTTCGGTACTCTATACAGGTTTGCTGCCATTGAAGTGTGTGAAGAGTCGGCAAGGCATAGGGCGATTTCGATATCTATGGCGGGTGGGGTGTTAGCGGCGATCCTTGGGCCTAATCTGGCCGTGTACTCGCAGCAGTGGTCAGATGATGGCTTATACATTAGTGCATTTGCTGTGCTTGTCGTGCTTTATATAACCGCGTTGGTTGTGCTACAAACCATTCGTTTTCCACCTGCACACACGCAGGCGCTACACGCTAAGGCGGATAAGCTGAGACTGATTATTCGTCGACCTAATTTCATGCTGGCAGTTATCGCGGCAATGGTTGCGTACGCGGTGATGAACATTTTAATGACAGCAACTCCTTTAGCGATGATTGGTTGTGGCTTTGATTTTGATAAAGCGGCGGGAGTGATCGAATGGCACGTGTTGGGTATGTTTGCACCTGCGTTTGTCACGGGCCGTCTGATAGAGCGGTTTGGCGCTAAGAATATGATTTTGGCGGGTGGATTGCTATTTGTTGCTTGTATTGGAATTAATATACATGGAGTGTCTATCTGGCATTTTAGTCTTGCTTTAATCCTGTTAGGAATAGGGTGGAACTTTATGTTTATCGCAGCAACCGGGCTGTTTAGTCAAAGTTATGAAGCGAAAAACAGAAGCAAGGCTCAAGCGTTTAATGAATTCTTCGTGTTCAGTTGTGTCACCATCACCGCATTACTATCTGGTTGGCTTGAGTCTACCGTAGGTTGGCAGAATCTTAATTTGTATGTTCTTCCATTTGTGTTACTCGTTATCGCGATGTTTGCGTTAAAAACGAATAAAAAGCCAGAATCACAAACCGCTTAATTGAGGCTTAATATATAACCCGGCCGATCGTGTCGGGTTTGTTTATTAGCTCAAATCAACAATCTCTTCTTTATGTTTTTATCGATAATGTGAATTCCCACAATAAAAATGTCGATTTGATAAGACTTTTTATCTAACTTTTTGTAATAAAAATAAAAATCCTGTATATATCTTGCCGAAAATCAATAAAAACTAAAGAAGTTTCGTCTATGTCAGCCAATATTTCTCATAAAGCTCAAGAAACTCTCGTGAGGGAGTCTGAGGAACTCGTCTCAACAACGAACTTACAAGGCGTTATTACATATTGTAATGAAGCCTTTTGCCGCGTTGCTGAATACACTCACGAAGAACTTGTCGGTCAGAACCATAATATAGTTCGTCATAATGATATGCCTAAAGCCGCTTTCGGTGACATGTGGGCACGCCTTAAACAAGGTAAAGCCTGGCGTGGAATGGTTAAGAATGCCACTAAGTCTGGCGGTTACTATTGGGTTGATGCTTATGTCACCCCTATCTACGAAGACAACCATGTTGTTGGGTATCAATCAGTGCGCGTGAAACCAAAGCGAGAGTGGGTTGATATTGCGACAAAAGCCTACAAAAGCATGCGTGCTGCAGAGAAGTCTGGTCGAACTTGGTCGTTGAAAATCAATGAAACCATTCGCTATGCGATTCTACTTGGTGCACTAACCGCACCTGCAACCGCATATGCGTTGTCTGTTGAAGGGCCGTTGGCTTGGCTTGCAAGTGCGTTACCTGCAAGTGTTCTAGCTCTGTTATTCCGCCAAGAGTTAATTGATACACCTCAGCAACTTAAAAAGTTACAAAAGCAATATGACAGCGTAAGTCGCTTGATCTATTCCGGTAACACGGCATTTTCGATTGCCGATTTCCATATCAAAATGCTATCCGCAAGAATTCGAACCGTGTTAGGAAGAATGACTGACTCCGCATTGCCTTTGCAGCATTGCGCCGAAGAGCTCAGTCAAACAACGGCAGAAGTCTCGGCTGCATTAAATCAGCAAAATACCGATATTCATCGTGTGCGAGATGCTACCCAAGAGGTGGAGTCGTCGGCAAATTCGGTTTCTTCGAGTACCAATGATGCCCATATGTTGATTGATGATACATTGAAGTCATGCTTGATGGCGAAGGAGACCATTGATCAAACGCACACCAATCTAGCGCAATTAAGCCTTCAAGCTGAAAAAGCGACGGAAACGACGTATCAACTGAGTGATCAGGCGCAGAAGGTGAACCATTTGATGGAAGAGATTGGTGGGATCGCAGAGCAAACCAATTTACTGGCACTTAACGCGGCGATTGAAGCAGCGAGGGCAGGGGAGCAAGGTCGTGGTTTTGCTGTTGTAGCTGATGAGGTCCGCGCGCTTTCTGGGCGTACATCCAATGCAACTGAACAAATCCAAGCTTCTATCTCCACTATGTTGGCAACGATTCAAAGTTGGCAGAAAGATATTCTGGCAAACAAAGAGCAAACCGATGCCTGTTCTCAAGTAGCAGAACAAAGCGCGTTGCGTTTGTCTGAAGTTGAACAGATGATGCAAACCATGAGTGGGCTGATGGTTGATGTAGCAGAAGCGGCGAATAACCAGTTAAAGCTATCTAGTGATGTAAACCAGCACATTCATTCTATCGCTTCGACCGCAGAACAAAACTTGGCAGCAACACATTCAGTTGAACAAAACAGCCGACAGTTGAAAGACCAAGTACAAGATTTCTATCAGCTCGCACTTCGATTTGAAGACAAATAGTCGTAACGAAAGTTGTGATGTTTATGTCCTGGCTGCGTTTATGCGAATAGGAGCCAGATAAAAGAAAGCCCCGCCATTGCTGGTGGGGCTTTTCAGTTTTCACATTCGCAATAGAGAAAACTGACTATCTTTTTACTGCAATTACGCGAGTAGCTCTTTTGCTGTGTTCACTACGTTTTCAGTCGTGAAACCAAACATTTTGAATAGTTCGCCAGCTGGTGCAGATTCACCGAATGAAGTCATACCGATGATGCGACCGTCGAAGCCTACGTACTTGTACCAGAAGTCAGCAATACCTGCTTCAATTGCGATACGTGCTGTTACGTCTGATGGCAGTACAGCTTCACGGTAAGCGGCGTCTTGTTTGTCGAATGCGTCTGTTGATGGCATTGAAACAACGCGTACTTTCTTACCTTCAGCAGTTAGCTGTGCTGCTGCTTCTACTGCTAGTTCAACTTCAGAACCTGTTGCGATAAGGATTAGCTCTGGCTTGCCTTCGCAATCTTTCAGAATGTAAGCACCTTTCGCGATGTCTGCTACTTGTTCTGCTGTGCGCTCTTGTTGCGCAAGGTTTTGACGAGAGAAGATAAGTGCTGTCGGTGCATCTTTACGTTCAATCGCTAGTTTCCAAGCTACAGCGGACTCAACTTGGTCACATGGACGCCATGTGCTCATGTTTGGTGTTAGGCGTAGCGATGCCATTTGCTCAACTGGTTGGTGAGTTGGACCATCTTCGCCAAGACCGATAGAGTCATGCGTGTACACTTGGATGTTCTGAATTTTCATCAGCGCAGCCATACGCATTGCGTTACGTGCGTACTCCATGAACATTAGGAATGTTGCGCCGTAAGGAACGAAACCACCGTGTAGCGCGATACCGTTCATGATCGCTGTCATACCGAATTCACGCACGCCGTAGTGGATGTAGTTACCAGAGAAGTCGCTTGCTTCTAGAGACTTAGAACCAGACCACATTGTTAGGTTAGAAGGTGCTAGGTCAGCAGAGCCACCCATGAACTCTGGTAGTAGAGCACCAAATGCTTCTAGAGCATTTTGAGACGCTTTACGTGATGCAATGTTTGCTGGGTTAGCTTGAAGATCAGCAATGATTTGGCTTGCTTTCTCTTCCCACTGTGCAGGAAGCTCACCGTTTACGCGGCGTTTAAATTCAGCTGCCAGCTCAGGGTACGCTGCTTCATAAGCTGCAAATTTCTCGTTCCACGCTGCTTCCTTAGCTGCGCCTGTTTCTTTCGCTGACCATTCTGCGTAGACTTCTTGCGGAATTTCAAAAGGACCGTGCTCCCAACCTAGTTCTTTGCGTGTTGCTGCGATTTCTTCTGCACCTAGTGGCGCACCGTGACAATCGTGTGAACCAGATTTGTTTGGTGAACCAAAACCGATGATAGTCTTAGTACAGATAAGTGTAGGACGTGGATCCGCTTTCGCTGCTTCAATTGCTGCGTTGATTGCGTCAGCATCGTGACCATCGACTGCAGGGATTACGTGCCAACCGTAAGCTTCGAAACGCTTAGGTGTGTCGTCAGAGAACCAACCTTCAACGTGACCGTCGATAGAGATGCCGTTGTCATCCCAGAATGCAATCAGCTTGCCTAGACCTAGAGTACCTGCAAGAGAACATGCCTCGTGCGAAATACCTTCCATCAGACAGCCGTCGCCCATGAACACGTAAGTGAAGTGGTCAACGATGTCGTGGCCTTCTTTGTTGAATTGCGCTGCTAGCGCTTTTTCAGCTAGAGCCATACCAACCGCGTTAGTGATGCCTTGACCTAGCGGACCCGTTGTGGTCTCGATACCTGGCGCGTAACCGTACTCTGGGTGACCAGGAGTTTTAGAGTGAAGCTGACGGAAGTTTTTCAGATCGTCGATAGACAACTCGTAACCTGCAAGGTGCAGTAGAGAGTAAATCAGCATTGAGCCGTGGCCGTTAGACAGTACGAAACGGTCGCGGTCTGCCCACTCAGGGTTTGATGGGTTGTGGTTTAGATGAGAGCGCCAAAGAACTTCAGCGATGTCAGCCATACCCATAGGTGCACCTGGGTGACCAGAGTTAGCTTGTTGAACACCATCCATGCTTAGCGCACGGATTGCATTTGCTAGATGTTTACGATCCATAGTGATTACTTCTCGATATTTGATTTAAATAGAGGGAACTCGCCGAAACAAGTTCAAATAGAATTTTTTGAAAATAGTGCTGATGGTAAAAGCGAGTAGACGGGCTACTCGCTTTTGGTAAGCAATTAAAGCTTAGCTTCGATCATCGCTTCTAGTTTGCCTTGGTCAACGGCGAAGTTGCGGATACCTTCAGCCAGCTTCTCAACAGCCATTGGGTCTTGGTTATGTTCCCATAGGAATTCAGCGTGAGTCATTGGTGCTGGACGCTCAGCTGCGCCTTTAGAATCAACTAGTTTCTCAACTACTTCACCTTCAGCTGCTTCTAGTTCTGCAAGTAGAGCAGGAGCGATAGTTAGACGGTCACAACCAGCTAGTTCTAAGATCTCACCGATATTACGGAAGCTTGCGCCCATAACTACAGTTTTGTAGCCGTATTCTTTGTAGTAGTTGTAGATCTTAGTTACAGATAGTACGCCTGGATCTTCTTGAGCTTCGAAGTCACGGCCTTCTTTCGCTTTGTACCAGTCCATGATACGACCAACGAATGGCGAGATTAGGAATACACCCGCTTCTGCACAAGCACGTGCTTGAGCGAACGAGAATAGAAGCGTTAGGTTACAGTTGATGCCTTCTTTTTCTAGGATCTCAGCTGCGCGAATGCCTTCCCAAGTTGAAGCCAGTTTGATAAGGATACGGTCGTTAGTGATGCCAGCATCGTTGTACATTTTCACTAGTTGACGAGCTTTCGCTACGCTGCCTTCCATATCGTAAGATAGACGAGCGTCTACTTCTGTAGAGATACGACCTGGGATAGTTTTTAGGATTTCTTTACCGATGTTTACTGCAAGCATGTCACAAGTATCTTGAACTTGTTGAGCTTTGTCGTTGCTCTGTGCTTTAGCGTATTCGATTGAAGCATCGATTAGAGGTGCGTACTCTGCGATTTGAGCGGCTTTAAGGATAAGAGAAGGGTTAGTTGTTGCGTCTTCTGGCTGATACTTTTTAATTGCATCAATCTCGCCAGTGTCTGCTACTACAGTCGTTAGTTTACGAAGTTGCTCTAACTTGTTGCTCATAATCGATCATCCTATTTAAATGGGCTTAAGCGTGATTTTTGTTATCACAGCTTGTGCATTTGCAAGCGAGTTAGCTAACCGTCTCATCGCATTTAATGAGACATCTGCTCAGCCAACTACGGAAAATTTCGTTACCGAACAAATGCTATGAACATTTGATCGATAGCTGAGTAAATGATGTGTCCATATTTATCCTATCTATGCTGAAAGTC
Organism: Vibrio sp. Vb2880; assembly: GCF_033337975.1. Taxonomy (NCBI): domain Bacteria; kingdom Pseudomonadati; phylum Pseudomonadota; class Gammaproteobacteria; order Vibrionales; family Vibrionaceae; genus Vibrio; species Vibrio sp. Vb2880. The sequence continues at coordinate 66,021 of NZ_JAWORT010000002.1, read as the reverse complement.
AATCGCTGAAATGGACTTATAGTGAACTTCATCAACGTTTTTTTACTGTGTGTTTAGTGGTTAACCCAAATAAACGTTTGCCCTTATTGTTCAAAGCTTGAGCGTTGTCCAAGAGGGTAAAAAATTGTAGTGAGAAAATGTTATTGCGATGAGCAAATGTAGCGTTTAAATTGATAAAGAACATATGCTAAGTCAATGAGCATATGTTCACTTATTGCATACAATATCGATCCTCTTAAAGGGCGAGAGAAACCATGAGCAGTTCTAATCAAGATATTTCCATTGAAAACACGGATTTGTTGACAGAGATTTCCGTCGCGTATTATCAAGACGGTGCGACTCAGGAAGAGATATCGAGAAAATTTGCCATATCACGCGCAAAGGTTGGGCGAATGCTCAAGCAGGCGCGTGATGAAGGCATTGTTGAAATTACCGTTAAATACCATCCGGTGTTCAGCGCCAAGATCGAACAACGTTTGATCGAGCGATTCGGCGTTAAGCGCGCGCTTGTTGCTCTTGATCAACCGAATGAAGAAGCGCAACGACTACAGGTAGCGGGATTGGTGTCCAATTATCTCACTAGCACGCTCAAAAACGGCATGGTGGTGACGGTCGGACAAGGGCGCAACGTGTCGTCTGTCGCTCACCATATTGGTGTTATTACGCCGCGTGATTGTAAATTTGTGTGTGGCATTGGTGGTATTCATCCGCGTGGCGGTATGTATAACGCCGACCATATTTGTCGTCAGTTGGCGAAGAAATATGGGGGGACCTCTGAAACCCTTTATGCGCCGGCTTACGCAGAAAACAGAGAACAGAAGTTGGCCTTTATGCAAAATGCAACCGTGAAACAAACGCTCGACCTAGCACGTAAAGCCGATGTCGCTTTGGTTGGTATTGGTGACATGAGCGAAAACAGTTACATGGTCGACTTAGGTTGGTTTACGCCTGATGAAGTGGTTCAGTCGAGACTTCAACAAGGTGTGGTAGGGGATTTTGCAGGTTATGACTTCTTTGATATTCACGGTAATGTAGCGAACACGGTAATGAGTGACCGAGTAATTGGACTTGGTATTGAAGAGTTTCGGCCGATCTCGGAAGTCATTGCGATCGCAGCAGAGAACAGCAAGCCGCTCGCTCTACTCGGAGCATTAAGAACTGGAGCGATAGACGTGATCGCCACGAGCGTTAGCAACGCATTAACCGTGCTCAACTTAGATGAGCAAATGCACGGCAACGCGACATCTGAACGCTAACGGAAATAGTCGGCTTTTGATGTAGTCAGGCTATGAGGAGGGACAAATCACTCATAGCCAGTTTCTATTTCGAAATGACAAGTTTGGTTTAAAAGCTGCGTTTAGTTTATTGGAACACATCATCTTTAGATAAACGTAAGATACTATGTTAAACAGACACTTGTCTTAACGCTCGATAGGTAGAGAGTGGTCAGCACCCCATTCGGTCCAAGAACCGTCGTACACCGACAGATTGTCTAGACCAATTTGATACGCCGCGAGTAATAAAATGCATGCGGTTACACCGGAACCGCAACTAAAAATAATCGAATTGTCACTATCTATCGTTAGTGCGCTAAATATCTGTTGCAACTCTGAGTTTGGTTTAATGTGACCGTTGGTCAAGAGTTCTTGAAACGGTAAGCAAACCGAATTTGGAATGTGACCACTACGTAGACCTTCTCGTGGCTCAGGCACTTCACCAAGGAATCGTGCTTTGGCTCTGGCATCGATGATGTTGGCACTTTTATTGGTTGAATGAGCAAGAACATCTTGTGCACTCAAAAAGGCATTTTGGTTGAGCTTACCCGCAAAGTTACCTCTTTCGCTTGGTTGCGATAGGGTACTTTCGGCAGGGAGTCCTGCTTCAATCCAAGCTGGAAGACCGCCATTTAAGACTCGGACATTGTCATGCCCCATGGCTTTGAACATCCACCAAGCTCTTGGTGCCGCTAAAGTGCCTGAGTTGTCATAAACCACAATCAAGTCTTCGTTGTTCAAACCGAGTTGTTGCGCACTTTGGTTGAAGCCTTCTTCTGTTGGCATCATATGCGGTAGGGAGGAGCCGGGTAAGCAAAAGTCATTGTCGTAATCAAAGCGTAAAGTATTTGGAATCCACTTATCTTGAATCTTTTTACCTTCAGAAGGGATTTGAAACGCAATACTAGCGTCGAGGAGCTTGACGTTAGGTTGGCCGAGAAGGCTATTGAGTTCATCAGTACTAATCAGTGCTTGCATTGTCTTTAGTTTGCTAGGTGGATAATCTTACTGTTTTACAACAAAAAAATCGCATGTTCAAAAGAACGATGCGATTTTTAAGTTAAAGATTGAAGATTTGTTCTGAAAGACAGCTTTCGATTTACCCAGTTACATGGTCCAAGTGTTGTCTCCAGAAGTAATCACTTTCTGAATTGGGTCACTACCGTCATAGAACCAAATTTCAACAAGTAGGCTACCTTGGCTATCAGAAACATTAAAGTCGACATTTGCTGTACCATTGTTGAGTGGAACCGATGCGACTTTGCTTGGGTATTTTGCATCGTAGTTACCTGAACTGTTCTCGACAAACTCTTTGTACACGCTTAGGTGTGCTCGTTGTGAAGAGAAACCACTGATGTCTACATTGAGCGTACCTTCCGTCACTGGGTTGTAGCTAAAGCCATCTGGTACTACTAGATCCTGCATGGTTGCATCTTCCACTGTTACCGTTGTCTCTTCTTCAGTAGTTTCTTCCTGCTGGGTAGTATCTTCCTCTGGCACGGTGGTTTGGGTTGGTGGAGGTGGTGTACTGTTACCACCTCCGCCGCCACCGCCTCCGCCACAAGCTGTTAGTGCTAATCCCATGATGATTGTGATAAGTGCTTTCATAATGTTATCTCCCTATGGAATGTAGCATTTGTTAGGTGTTGGAGTGGTGTGCCAATCTGTGCTTAGTTCGCCACCAGACTCAGCCCAAGTTTGGAATTGAGGGTATGCATCGACCATGTCTACACGCTCTAGCGGCCAATCCCAATCCTCTACTATCAACAGTGCCCAAGGTAAGTTGTTTGCTGTTTTGAAGTACACACCTTGTGCAGGGTCACTTGCATCGACGCCGACACCGAAGAGGTTTTGGTCATCAAACTGTTCTGTTGGTGCTTGGTCTGCTAAGTGAACCTCCCATTTACGACCTGGTTGGAAGGTAATCCCGTCACCATGGTAAGTCCCCGGCGTTGCGAAGATGAACGGGTCGTATGGCATGGCTTGAATGGCTGAACGGTCAGAGCCTTCGGTGAAGTACACATTCAAGGTAAAGGTGAGTGAAACGTTATCATCACAGCCAGACTCGGTACGGAAGTAGCTACAGCTGCTAGCCGCGTGTGTGCTTAAGTCTTCACTGATGATGAAAATTGCTTCATCAGAAATACTTTCCAAACCATTAGATGCTTGTTCTACACCATTGAAGGATAGCGTTGTTAATCCGTTTTCAATCGAGCTTCTCAATACACCCGGTAGTCGGATTGCGAAGCCATTTTTGTAACTTGCGCCGTAGGCCGCTAGGTCACCTGTAATCTGGATATTCTCAACATGACCAGCAAGACTGGTTTCAGTGATGCGGAATTTCACGACCACATCGTTCATGTCGTAGTCTGCGGTGTATGGCCAGTTATCTTCGTAAGCCACGGTGGCGTAATCTTCTGCACTCGGGAAATACTCCACTGAGTAACCATTACCAGTGATGGTAATTGGGTAATCTTCCACCTCACCAGACGTCGAACCACCATCGTAGTTTAATCCGGTTTGTTGGCTAAAGCGGAATCGGCTCCAGCTAGACCCTTCCGTTGCAGCGGTTGAAACTACAAACGGTAGGGGATTATTACCCGCAGACAGTAATTGGTCGGTAAAGACTTGCTCACCTTCATCATCAAAGTCACCATCGCGGTTCCAGTCAAACCATGCTGATAGGTAGCCAGAAGTAGAAGCTGTCACATTCACAATTGAGCTTAAGCCTGGATCAAGTGCGGATACAAAACCAACACCATCTTCATCGGCTGTGCCCACAGAGTTATCGTTTGCCTGTCCGTCGGCATCACCATCTGGAGCAACAGAGCCAAGCCAAGTTGCACCGTCCACTTCGTGGCGAGGACCGTTTGACGCAAGCGTGGTGTGGTAGCTGTCTGGAGCATCACCAAAATCAATTGGCTCGTCTTCGTTAATCACCGGAGCATTTGCACAACGTGCACCGTCATTTTGGCTTGAGCTTGGACCGTTGGATACAAACTCAACCGCAGGAACGATACCTGCTGCGATATTGGCTGCGTTACCTTCCGAAAGGTCAACGCGATAGATTTTGCCATCTTGGTTACGTGACACGTAGTAGTTGCCGTTTACATCGAAGTAGCCAGCACCAAATGTGCCTTTCTCACCTGTGTCACCTATCGCAGTTGCGCTACCATTTGATGGGTTGAACTGATATAGCACACCAGAGTTGTTGTCGATGCCGTAAAGGGAGCCATCACCTGGATGGAATGCAAAGTCGGTTAGGTTCACAGTCGCTGTTGAGCTGATTTTCACGATGCTCAATGTCGCATTTGGATCAGAATCGAGCGGAGAAAGGTCAATGGAGAAAAGTCCTTTGCCTTTGCGGTACAAGTAGTAGACGTGGTTGTAAACGTCACCTACGTAAAACGTGTGGTCGGTAGGAAGACCCGAAACATCAAGTGTCTCTGCTTGGAAGTCTTGACCAAGACGAACAATCTTTTTGTTTGTGGTGTCGTAGCCGTAGATATAACGGTCAGTGAAGTTAAAGCCTACACCGTTGATGCCCGAAGCCAAACCTGTGTCGTCCTCTAAAAGAGTCGTAGAGCCTGTAACCAAATTGACGCCATAGATTTGAACCGGGGTTGATTGGAACAGGTATGCTTGGCTTGGGCACGTATCAAATGCCGCCGCTTGTGCGTAAGCGCTCGCTATTAGAGACCCAAGTAGTAGTGATGTCCTTTTCATAATTCGCCCTCTCATTGGTTCGTGATATATGCAATGAAAGGAATGTGCCAACTTTTAACTTGTTGAATTTTATGGAGTTAATATTTGTAAGAAGAAGGGTTTTAAATCTGATTGTCAAAATGAGAAAAAAGCCCAACATCGAGTTGGGCTTTTTGGGAATGATTAGAGGTTTAGAGCTAACTACAAACCGGGCAGGTGGGCATTTTCATCAGATTCATTTCTCGCCAAGACATACTGAGCGCGTCCAAAATCAGAATTTTACCTTTCTTAGGTTGACCGTAATCAGCAATCACTTTGATCGCTTCCATCGCTTGTACCGCGCCAACAATACCTACAACAGGCGCCATGACTCCGGCTTCGACACAACTTAACGCACCGCTGCCGAAGAGGGCACTTAAGCACTGGTAACATGGTTGCGCTGGGTCATCATAAGTAAACACACTCACTTGACCTTCCATGCGAATGGCCGCGCCTGAAATTAGCGGTGTTTTGGTGGCAAAACATAGGCGGTTAAGTTGATTGCGCGTATCGACGTTATCTGATGCATCGACAACAATAGTGTGTTGCTTAATCAGGCTTTCTAACGTTGTATCATCAAGACGTTTTGCGATGGTATCTACGATAATGTGCGGGTTAAGTTCGCGTAGTGCATCGGCCGCCGAGTCTACCTTCTTACGACCAATATCCGCATCGTGGTGTAGCACTTGGCGCTGAAGGTTAGACAGCTCGACGATATCATCATCAATCAGCGTGATTTTACCGACACCAGCCGTTGCCAAATATTGGCTTGATGCGCAGCCTAAACCGCCAGCACCAAGCATTAATACCGATGCTTGTTTGAGTGCTTCTTGCCCTTCAAAGTCAAACTGACGAAGAATGATTTGGCGGTTGTAACGCAGCATTTCCTGATCGGAAAGAATATCCACAACGTCTTCCTAGTAAAGGGTTGAGTTGAATAGTTGAATCTGAACCGTTTCGCCCACTTCAACTCGGCCGCGTTCACGTTCCAATACAACAAAACAGTTCGCTAGGCTCATTGAGCGGAATGCTCCAGAGCTTTGGTTACCCGTTGTTTCAACCACAAACTTGCCATCTTCTAATGTGTAGATACCACGTTGGTAATCGGTACGACCTGGCGCTTTCTTAAAGGCGGTTTTGGTTGTTGCAGGAATAGACTCGGGTGCTTTCCATTCGGTGTGGCCTGCAAGTTTTGCCAGCATTGGTTGAACAAGCACGTACATAGTAAGAACTGCAGAAACAGGGTTACCCGGCAGACCACAGAACCAAGCTGTACTTAGCTTACCAAATGCGAAAGGTTTACCCGGCTTGATTGCTAGCTTCCAGAAACCGATTTCACCAAGTTCTTCAAGAATGTCTTTGGTGTAATCCGCTTCGCCTACACTGACACCGCCTGAGGTCACAACCACATCTGCCAATGTCTGCGCTTGTTCAAAGGTTGCTTTTAGAGTCTCTGGGCAATCTGGAATGATGCCAAGATCAACGGCTTCACAACCGAAGTTCTCGATAAGCGGTTTAATACCGTAACGGTTGCTGTCGTAGATCTGACCTTCGTCTAGCGGCTCGCCCAGTGGTTTAAGTTCATCACCTGTAGAGAAGAAAGCAACTTTTGGTTTACGTACTACTGTCACGTGGCTAACACCTAGAGACGCAATCATCGGAATATCGCGAGGTGTTAAACGTGCGCCTTTTGCCAGTACGATGTCACCTTGTTTGATGTCGTCACCTGTTGGGCGGATGTTGTTTTGTGGCTTCACGTCGGTTTGGTTGAACTGAATGCCAGCATCTGTTACTTCAGTGTTTTCTTGCATGATAACGGCATCACAACCCTGTGGGATTTTTGCGCCAGTCATGATGCGAACACAGGTACCTTGAGGCCATTCACCTTCAAAAGGTTGTCCTGCAAATGATTTACCTGCCAGAGGCAATACAGAAGATGACTCAAGATCTTGAATGCGAATAGCGTAGCCATCCATTGCTGAGTTATCGAATGGCGGTACGTGAATAGGAGACAGGATGTCTTCTGCCAGTACAAAACCGAGTGCTTCAGCAAGTGGAAGAGAAAGCGTTGTTTGGATAGGTTTGATTCGCGATAGCATTTTGTCCATCGCTTCTTCAATTGGCATCAAGCCAGGTGCGTCGCAGCAGCCCATTGAGAAAATCCTGTGTTCTTTTGTTTTGTGGCAACTTTACCATAAAAGGGGACTGAGTAAGAATGTCCACCTATAAAATATGGGTGTAATTATTCAAAAATCCGAGTATCCTTGTCAGCCATCCAAAAGGGGTAAAAAACCTGCGGAGCTCAAGAAAATCAGCTCAGTACCTTCATCTGATGTGACTTGGTGTAAAGACACGAACTGAGCAACTCAAAGCGAAAAGTATGAATGCAATTTTGATTGGGTTTGTACGAAGGCTGAAGTAAAACAAAAGAGGAAGTGGAATGTCAGGTCTTAGCGAGTCAGCGAAGTTAGTAAAAGAAGCGCTAGAGCAACGCGGTTTGGAAACGCCAATGCGTCCAAACAACGTAAGTCGTGAAGAGAAGAAAGAGAAGATCGAACACCACATGCGTGAGATCTTAGGTCTGCTTCAACTTGACCTCACTGACGATAGCCTAGAAGAAACCCCTCACCGCATTGCTAAGATGTACGTTGACGAAATCTTCTCTGGTCTGGATTACTCCAACTTTCCTAAAATCACGGTGATTGAGAACAAGATGAACGTGAGCGAGATGGTTCGCGTGAAGGACATCACGGTGACCAGCACTTGTGAACACCACCTTGTGACCATTGATGGCAAGGCTGCAGTGGCTTACATTCCACGTGGCAAGATCATTGGCCTATCAAAGATCAACCGTATCGTTCGCTTCTTTGCCCAGCGTCCACAAGTTCAAGAGCGTATGACTCAGCAAATTCTTGTTGCACTTCAAACGTTGCTTGAGTCCGATGATGTGGCAGTGACGATTGACGCAACACACTACTGCGTGAAATCTCGCGGTGTGATGGATGCAACCAGCGAAACCACGACAACAGCATTGGGCGGTATCTTCAAAAGCAACCCAGCAACGCGTGCCGAGTTTCTGCACGGTTTACGTTAGGTAACCAAGCACTATTCTAAGAGGATGGCAAACGCCATCCTTTTTTATGCTTGTTTAGAAAATGACTTCATGATTTCTGGCCAATACATTTTGACGTAACCTGCCGATACCCAAACAACCAATACAGTCGCGATACTGAGCTCTAGAAAACCAAAGTCGTGTAGCCAGTGCCAGTGAGGGTGCGATTCGGCAAAAAAAGAGGTTAAGCGATGCATTGCGATGGCGCTGATCACGGAAGGAAAGGTTACTGCCGCGATAGAAGGTTGAAACTTCAAGCGAAGTAAGCGGAAGTAACATAAGTAGATCAATAACGTCATAGTGATGGCGATCCCGGCCAATGCGCCTGTCAGTATCGGATCTGGTAAGGGAAAGTTCACCAAGTATGCTGCTAATGACAAGTTTACCGGCGCGGCCATAATCGCGAGGGTCGGTCTTGCTCGCCTTGGTAGAGAGCCGAAAAACACTAAACGATACAACACGAGTGGCAGCATGAAGAAATAAATGCCGATGCACATCATCGCTAACGTTTCGGAGAATAAGTTGTGACCTAGTTGAGAACCGGCTAGTGAACTACTGATCAGCCCCACCGGATAAAGAAACCAACTCGGTACGATATTGGACATTTTGAAGTTCATTAGCTGAAAGCTAAAAAACAGCACCATCATAGTAAAATGCAGCAAAAGCGCCATAAACCAAAGTGGATAAGCGATGATAGGTGCTACAGCGGCAAGATAATCTGCAAGGATCAGTAACGCCATACTCATTGGTGCCATTAAACTACCACTCAGTGGGTGACGAATGTCGACCATGAATAATCGTGGATTCGCGGCATATTTTATGAGTACAGGGGCGAGTAAAAGTGCGCCGAGTGACGCCAAAAATGGGCGTATCGGTTCACCAATCTCAGGAACATAGAGTGCCCAAGCTTGCCCTAAACCTATCATACCTAGTGCCAACGCGGCTTGAGACGGCGGGACACTATAAAACTGCACAAGTCTTCTCCAGTTCAAATCTACTCCATTTGATTTTTGCCTGAATGAAACAAAACATGACGATTTGGATGAAATGCTCTATTTAGGTAGCGAATACTAACAAGTATGGAGAGGGGTTTCTCATGAAAGGTGGTGAGCAAATATCAGAGAATGATAATTTTGTGAGTTTGGTATCGAATATTTGGGAAAAGATGCAAAAATGCAGAGTTTATCGCTCCAAACCCTTCGATAGTCTGGAGCGAAGTGATAACAAAGAGAATGTTATGTTGATTGATTCTCCGGTAGATCCTGTTGGCGTAACTTTTCGTTTTTGATTGTGCGATGCAGCAGCTGGCTGTAAATAGGTTGTCCACCCAACAATTGAGCAATAATCACAGCGCCCAAACAAGTAATGATCAATGGCAGGATTAAGTAGTAGTTATTCGTCATTTCAATCACTAACAGAATACCAGTAATCGGTGCACGTACCGTTGCAGCAAACAGGGCCCCCATGCCCGCAATCGCAAATACACCAGGCTCGATATCAAGCGCAGGGAGCAAGACATCAGCACTTGATCCGAACGCATAGCCAAATAAGGTTCCCAGAGCAAGCATAGGTGCAAAGATGCCTCCCGGCGCACCAGAACCAAAACAGAGCAGGGTTGTAATTACACGACCAAAGAAAAGCAAAACTAAAATGGATACCGAGTAGTTACCGTTAGTAATGTCAGGAATAAGGCCGATACCACCACCAGTTAGTTGGGGTACGTACAAAAGAAGCAAGCCAAACACGCCTCCCAGTAACGAACCTACAATCAAGTAGCGCTTACGATCGTTTTTGTGAATTGCGACAAAACTGTCTTGTGCTACGGTAATCAGTTTATTGAAGATCACGCCAAACACGCCAAACAATGCGCCAAGCAATAAAAACAGCCATAGGGCTTGAAGCTCTGGCGACTGGTATTGCGGCATAGTGATAACGGCGTCTTGCCCGTTGATGGCGCGAAACACTATGTTCGCCATAATGGCAGAAATGATCACTGCGCGAATTGAGATCAAAGAGTAGCGAAACTGAGGTCGCATTTCCTCCACAACAAACATAATGCCTGCGAGTGGGGCATTAAAGGCCGCAGCCAAACCGCCAGCAGCACCAGAAGCGAGCAGGGAGTGGCGGGTATCGTCATCCTTTACCCGGAATATATCGGTCACCATTCGACCAACAGCACCACCCATTTGAACGGTTGGGCCTTCACGACCAAGCACCATACCAGAGCCAAGTGCGCCCATGCCGCCGAAGAATTTTACTGGTAGCACGCGCCACCAGCGCACTGGACGAATATTATCCATTGCCCCTTCGATTTCAGGAATACCAGAGCCTGCCGCTTCTGGCGCAAAGCGGTGCACAAGAAAATAGCCAATAAAAGCTAAAAGTGCGCTAATGAGAACCGCTGCCAGCCACAATGGTAGAACATTACCAATTTCGCTTCTTAACCATTCTGTTCGTGTTTCAGAAACGAAATGAACGGCAAGCTCGAAATACGTACCGACAAAACCAGCCAACGTACCCACAATGGCGGCCATAATGAGAACAGAAAATGATGTTGACCCTCGAGAGACAAACTGGTTAATCGCATCTTTCGGTACGTGCGCCAACACAGATTTCACAATTCTCTCGCGTTTGGTCATTAAAAAGCTCTCCTGTTGCTGGGGGGAAGGGACGAAAGAAAGTATACGCTTCGCAGAGTCTAGACCTAATCAATAAAGATGCAATTTAGCTTTTCACTATTGAGTGTTCGAAGTGTCGCGATATTATTCATTCACTCAGATTGTGCTATTGCTCTCATAATTTAGGATAAAAAACTTGTTTTTTGAGAAAAATGAACCATGCTTTAAATGTAAAGCAACATGACTGCTTCAGAAGGAGGGATGTGAGGTTTTACACACAATTTGGATGGATTCAAACCCTACGGTAAGTCCTCGTTTTATGTTCGGGATGCATCAATAGACATCGCCGATTCGCACACTCACGATTGAGTAACGAGGTAGAGGCGCACGAACATGTGCGCCTTCTTAATTTCTGCGTTATAACTTTCATCACCATAACTTTCATCGCCACCTGCCACTATTTTTCTCTTGAACATTTTCTTGCAGTTAGTAATGTCTTGGTTCGATGTCAACCAACTAGAGCAGTGCATGCGCTTTTATCTTCGACTCTTACTTTCTTTATGTTGTTGTTCGGTAACGTTTCCGGCACTTTCAACGCCGAGCTGGTGGCAAGACACGTTGTCAGCAATGCCATATTCCAATTTAAAAGAACGTATAGAAAAAAGTGGAAGCTGGTATGGTTGCGAAGTGCAGTTGCGAGACAACTCAACGTTTATCAGCGCATTTTGTTTGGATGATTTTTCGTACTACCAGCAGCACTTGTATGGTGAAGTGATTTTGAGAAGAGAAAGTGCTCAGTTCTCGTTTCTCACTGAATACGAGTGGCAGCGTCTGAATGACTTACTTCTCAACTTAAGAAAGGATGGGTTAGTTTTACGCAGAGTTACTATCGGACAAGAACACTATGATGTCGTTGAAGCTCTGGAAAAGAAATCTTCCGAACTTGTCGATAAAGAAGTTGTTTTGTTGATGAACCGCTATCCACAAGAAACGATTCGAAGTTTGCTTTGGGTAAAGCCGGACGAGTTTCTGACGCCATCACCGTCCTTAAATGTGCACTTGCGCAGTGATGGCGAAATTATCGAGGTCAAAGTGACTCGTTTTTAGATTCTTTATGGAGAGATAGGAAGGTCGCCATTGCAGATTCATCCAAAAAACCATCCGATTTTTTGTGAGCGCGCAGGTATTGATATCCTGCAATTAGCTTGCGGTGTAGCTCTTCTGCATCGTCTGACAACGGCTGATTCATAACGTGTTGAAAGGCAAGTTTGTACGCATCCATATCCACGACTTCAGCACGGCGATATAAATAACCGCATCCCGTTGCTAACCATTCGAGAGAGCAATTGGCGCGCATTGCAATTTGATTTGCTTTAGTTAGGCTAGGTTCACTGCCTTTAAGGTATTTGCGTATTAAAGCTTCAGACACATCGACGCGTCGAGCGAACCCGCTGATGCTTTCTTCTCCGATCAGGGTGGCTAGGCGTTGGGCAAAAGACATATTTCGTACTCCAGTTCGAATTGCGAAAGTTTACCCGTTGAGCCGGTACGAAAACAAGACTACGATGAATGCAGATCAATTGAAGGAGAAAACCCATGGTTGCAAAAGTAGTAACTGCACCAAAAGGCCCAGAGTTCTCAGAGCTGGTTCAAGGATATTGGCGTGCAGTTGAGTGGGGAATGACGGCTCAAGAGCGTTTGTCATTTCTTAAGCAACACATTGAGTTAGGCATTACGACAGTCGATCACGCCGACATCTACGGTAATTACGAGTGTGAGGCGTTGTTTGGTGAAGCGTTAGCTTTAGACAAGAGTGTTCGTGAGCAAATTCAGATCGTGACGAAATGCGACATCAATTTGTGTGGCGATAAAACGCCAGAGCGTAAGATCAATCACTACGACACGAGCTCAGCACATATCTACCAATCGGTGAACAACTCGCTAGAACGTTTGAATGTGGATGAAATCGACGTACTTTTAATTCATCGTCCTGACGTGTTAATGGATGCAGACGAGGTTGCAGAAGCATTTTCTGAGCTTCATAAAGTCGGCAAAGTGAAGCACTTTGGCGTGTCTAACTTCACTCCACGCCAGTTTGAACTGCTGCAATCTCGCTTAGGTAAGCCGTTGGTTACTAACCAAGTGGAAATCAACCCACTTAACTTTGAGGTTGCTCACGATGGAACGCTTGACCAAATGCAAATGTTGCGTACGCGACCAATGGCTTGGTCTTGCCTCGGTGGAGGTTCAATTTTTAGTGGTGACAGTGAGCAAGCTGTTCGTGTCCGTAACGAATTAGAAGCAATTCGTGAAGAAGTGGGCGCAGCGAGTATTGACCAAGTAATTTATGCCTGGGTACGTCGTTTGCCATCTAACCCTATTCCAATCATTGGCTCTGGTAAAATCGAGCGTGTGCAAACTGCAGTTAATGCATTGAACATCGAACTTACTCGAGAGCAATGGTATCGCGTATGGGTGGCTTCTAAAGGTCATGGTGTGCCATAGAATTGATATCTTATCGATGAAATTGTTATTAAAGGCATCCTCTAGCAGGGTGCCTTTTTAGTTTTAGCGCGTTACTGTTTACCCATTATGGAAATGGAAAGAATGAAATTCGAGCAAAAATGGGCTTTGGATGTTAGCTGCAACTTTTTGCTTACTTTGGGTGGAGGAGTTTTACCCATGTTTGTTTTATGTCACTAAACAGCGAATGTGATGCTTGCTTTTTAGTCATTTTGTTCACTCATTCATTCATATTGCGTATGCTTATTGAATAATAAAGAAATAAAAAACTCGTCAGTTTTCTCGTATTACATGCTGTAACAATCTGTTAGACTCCGGCGCAGATTGTGGAATATAAAAAGGTGATTGAATGTCTTTTCCCGTACTCATCTGTGATGATTCAGCGTTAGCACGCAAACAGATGGCGAGATCACTACCAGCCACATTGAATGCCGATATTACGTTTGCTATCCACGGAAAAAACGCGCTAGAAGAACTCGAAAAAAACGAGTTTAAATTGATGTTTCTTGATTTGACCATGCCAGAAATGGATGGCTTTGAAACACTAGAGCACATGCAACGGTTGGGGGATAAAACTCCGGTGGTTGTTGTGTCGGGGGATATCCAACCTAAAGCGAAAGAGCGCGTGTTCGCACTGGGTGCAAAAGCGTTTATTCAAAAACCGATCGCCAAAGATGAACTCAAGAAGGCGCTTAAAGAGTTGGTCGAGCCAGAACCTCGTCCTCAAATTATCACGCCTGTCTCTATTGAGTTACCGATTTTACGTCGTCGCGATATTTACATGGAAGTGGCTAACGTTTCAATTGGTCGAGCAGCCGATGCATTGGCGCGTCACTTTGATGTGTTTGTGCAACTACCTCTGCCGAACGTCAATATCTTTGAAGTGAGCGAACTTCACATGGCCCTACGCGACTTGGCGTCGCATGACAACGTATCGGGTGTTTGTCAGGGATTTTGTGGCGAAGGTATTGCTGGCGAAGCGCTAGTGATTTTGAGTGATTCAAGCGTATCTGATCTCAAAAAGTTGATGAAAGTACCAGCAGACAGCGAAGAGCTAGAAGAGCTTGAGCTGCTAATGGATATTTCTAATATTTTGGTGGGGTCGTTCTTAAATGGTTTAGGCGAGCAGTCTGAAGTCCGATTCTTCCAAAGTCCACCAGTACTCCTTGGTCAGCATATCTCAATTGACTCGATCATTGAATCTACAACTGGAGCATTCAGCCGCACGATGACATTCGAAGTGAGCTACAACATTGAAGGAACGTCGATTCGTTGTGACTTGTTGTTTATGTTTGTGGATGAATCCTTGCCGCTGCTTGATAACAAACTGTCTTATCTAATGGAGGAGTTCTAATGTTGAATATGCCAGCAGAGTTTGAACAATTCCATTGGATGGTGGATATGGTACAAAACGTTGACATGGGCTTAGTGGTCATTGATCGAGATTACAATGTACAGGTCTGGAATGGGTTTATGACTCATCACAGTGGTTTGCAGTCTCATGATGCGATAGGTCGTTCTATATTTGATATCTTCCCTGAAATCCCACAGGAGTGGTTTAAATTAAAAACAAAACCAGTGTATGACCTAGGCTGTCGCAGCTTCATCACATGGCGACAACGACCTTACTTATTCTGCTGTCGCAATGTTCGACCAGTTACGCAGCAAGCGGAGTTTATGTACCAGAATGTTACGTTGAACCCAATGCGCACACCGACTGGAAAAATCAACTCGTTGTTTTTGTCTATACAAGACGCGACGGCTGAAGCTCTGATGTCTCAGAAACAATAGCGATAAAAAACTTTCTCAAAAGCCAAGGTCCGCCTTGGCTTTTTTGTATACTTATAATTGTGTTTCCCAATGCGTAGAACGTGAATATGGACTTTAATCTCGCCCTAAAACTCTACACCGCAGAGCAAGTAAAAAACGGTGAAACGCTGGCTGCGCAAATGGCTGGTGTTTCTATGTATAGCTTAATGCAACGCGCTGGTATGGCCGTGTATGAGCGCTTTTTACATCTGTATCCTAAATCAAAAAATATCTTAGTGATTTGCGGTAAAGGGAATAACGGTGGCGATGGTTACGTATTTGCATCTCTTGCGAAACAAGCTCAACTCAATGTACATGTTTTCCAAATTGGTGATGTATCTGTGCTAAAAGGTGATGCTTTGCGCGCATACCAAGACTGGCAGTCAATCGACGGTGTTAACAATGATTGGGATGAATGGAATACCGCATTGCTAGAAGCAGATGTGATCATCGATGCCATGTTAGGCACTGGTTTAAGCGGTGAGGTTCGTTCGGAGTATCGTCGCTATATTGACCAAATTAATCAAATTCATACCCCTGTGATTGCAGTCGACGTTCCTTCTGGTCTGTGTGCTAATACAGGTGCAGTTTTAGGTGATGCTATTCGTGCCGAGCATACTGTAACCTTCATTGGGGTTAAGCAAGGCTTATGCACTGGACAAGCGAGAGATCGAGTTGGCGAGCTCTACTTTTGTGGTTTAGGCGTCAATACTAAGTTTGATACTATCGAAGTAGAAAGTGCATTAGGTATTGATCATCAGGTTGTTTCAAGATTAATGCCCAAGCCAAATCCAACGGTCCATAAAGGTGACAACGGGAAGTTGCTTTGTGTTGGTGGCAATCAAGGGATGTCTGGGGCGATTCGTTTATGTTCCTCCGCAGCGATTAGAGCCGGAGCGGGTTTAACTGCCGCAATTACTCACACGAGTAGCCTTATTCCACTGCAGGTTGGTTGCCCAGAAGTAATGAGCCAGAGCATCACCACTGACTTGCTCAGGGATACTGAGAACGACTTAACTAAACGCATACGCTGGGCTGACGTATTCGTGTTTGGTCCTGGCTTTGGAGATGATGAGTGGGCTTATCAAGCCTATCAATATCTGGCTCAAGAGCAGAAACCTAAAGTTGTTGATGCTGATGGCCTCAATATTCTAGCGATGCTGAGCCAGCGATGCGATGGCACTCTGGTGTACGACAACCATCGAGTGATCACGCCGCATCCTGGAGAGGCTGCTCGACTACTAAATGTAACCATTCAACAAATAGAAAGTGACCGATACTCTGCTGCAAGACAACTGCAAGAGCGTTATGGCGGTGTAGTGGTTTTAAAAGGCGCGGGGACACTTATTTACGATGGAACGAGAATGTACGTCTGTCTAGCGGGTAACGCCGGAATGGCGACGGGGGGAATGGGAGATGTGTTATCTGGAGTCATTGGTGCATTACTAGCCAAAGGTTTACCAATTTCTGTTGCCGCACGTTTAGGTGTGGTACTTCACAGTCATGCTGCTGATATAAACGTGAGTCAGAATGGTCAAATTGGTCTTTTGGCAAGTGATGTCGTTAGCACTCTTCGTACCGCTATCACCCAAGAGCTCTATCGAAATTAATTAGATTTCATGCATTGCTGAGAAAATTGGTCGATTTTTTTGAGTACTTTTTTACGAATTAGCAGGGCATCTTAGTATTAGGTGATTGAGTTTTAGGCAGGTTTGAGAGGTGATGCGTTTTAATTTTTAAGATATGACGCAAAGGTTTGCGCAATAGGTTAACTCAAGTGCTTTCTCAAGTTGTTGATAGTTATAAATAATAAGAGGTTTTGGTGACTTGGGGAGCGTTTTTGATATGCGATTTTCAAGATGGTATCACAAAAAAAATTCAAATATCAGACTTGTAGGAAATAAATCACAGCCTATAATGCTGAAAACCGGAGCGTCTGCCAACGCTCCGGTTTTTTTGTGTCCGAAGAACAGTGAACTCGTCTGCCAACGAAATCACTACACACTCTGGAATGACACATATACATATGAATCAAGGAATTACACAATGCGTATCGAACAAGAACTTAAGTTAGGTTTTAAAGATGTACTGTTTCGCCCGAAACGTTCTACCCTTAAGAGCCGTTCTCAAGTAAATTTAACCCGCTATTTTACATTCAAGCATAGTGGTCGTCAATGGTCTGGTGTGCCAGTAATCGCAGCAAACATGGATTCGGTTGGTAGCTTTGCAATGGCTAAAGCGCTGGCTGAGCATGGTGTAATGACCGCTGTTCACAAACATTACACGGTAGAAGATTGGGCTGAGTTTGCTAAATCAGCAGATAAAGTAACCATGAATAACGTTATGGTGTCTACGGGAACATCTGACGCAGACTTCCAAAAAACCAAAGACATCATGGCGCTTTCAGATGAATTTATTTTCATTTGTATCGACATTGCTAATGGTTACTCAGAGCATTTGGTCGAGTATGTTGAACGCGTGCGAGCTGAGTTCCCAGACAAGGTCATTTCTGCAGGCAACGTGGTTACTGGTGATATGTGTGAAGAGCTAATCCTAGCTGGTGCAGACATCGTTAAAGTGGGTATCGGCCCAGGCTCTGTATGTACAACTCGTGTAAAAACGGGTGTTGGTTACCCGCAGCTTTCTGCAATCATCGAGTGTGGTGATGCAGCGCACGGCCTTGGTGGCATGATCGTCGGTGACGGTGGTTGTTCTTGTGCGGGTGACGTAGCGAAAGCATTCGGTGGTGGCGCGGATTTCGTAATGCTAGGCGGGATGCTAGCGGGTCACGAAGAGTCAGGCGGCGAAGTGATCGAGAAAGACGGCGAGAAGTTCATGAAATTCTATGGCATGTCGTCGAAGAGCGCGATGGATAAGCACTCAGGTGGTGTCGCTGGCTACCGTGCGGCCGAAGGTAAAACCGTATTATTGCCATACCGTGGTAGCGTTCACGGCACTATTCAAGACATCCTTGGCGGCGTTCGCTCAACATGTACATACGTAGGTGCAGCAAAGCTTAAAGAGCTAACCAAGCGTACTACATTCATCCGCGTTCAAGAACAAGAGAACAACGTGTTCGGTAAAGAGTAAATCGACTGTATGTAACAAGTGTAAAAGCAACCATACGTTATATCTATAGCAGATAAAACTATACTATATGCAGCTATGAGCCAGAGTGAGATTGATTTCTTACTCTGGCTTTTTGCTTCTCATTTGTTTGCGCTTCAAAATTAACTCTAAGCGATTTTAATAGTTGGTCGAGATTCGACTTGTTCAAACGGTAATGATGTTGTAACTGGCATGAGCTGTAAAACGCTTGAAATCTGACAGTCTCTATTTAACCCAATATAGTCTTTGACATTAGCGACTCGCCAAGTCATGTCTCCGTAAGTACGCAGATAGAACGCGGGTGATTGATGACTGTTATGTCTAATAACGCTCCATTGGGTAATATCACTAAAAAAGACTTCAGGGTTATCGGATGTCTCAAACTCATTCGCCATGATGCCCAAAGGTATATCAACGCGATTAAGTAGCTTTTGTCCGAGTGAGAAGGCTTCGTCGAAGTTAGTTGGTTGTTCGCTTAACTGCTTAATTGCATAGGTTTGTACAAATCGAGACGGCGGTGTTGGGTCGGCGGGTAGACCCATCAAGCCAGCGCCATTGATTGATTGAAGTGGGCCAGGCACTTGGACATGACGTTGCATGGTTGCTTCATTGTTCGGTTCTGGGTTGTAGTTGCGCAAATTGGAAAAATAAGAGAGGTGATTGACATGCCAATGGTAATTTGGGCAGTTAGTCATTACTCCAACGTAGGAGTGGTCCACAACCACTTTATAATCATCAAAGTCGTATTCGGTACATTGATAGCGTGCTTGCTGATTTTCCTCTTTGCTGAACATATCGCTTTCTTTGAATGCTCGATAGATATGCATATTACCGTTAAGAAACTCAATGACGGCACTGTCATTATTTGCATCGTGAATCACGAAATGCTGGTCCAAAGCCATGTTGTCACTCTCTGTTTCACCAGTTGAAATAGTCGAGTTAAACACGTAAACGGGGTGGGTGGTGAAGTAGGTCACCATCTCGTCCACAGTATTAAACGTAGACAAGATAAAAGTACCAAACAGGCCGCTGCCTAATGCAAAGGCATCATCAGGGATGTGAGAGGTCGATACATTTTGATTGAGAATGGGCAAGTACAGTGACCCAACAGAAAGGCCAGATTCATTAATGCCATCAGCTGTTAAAAGAGGGTTATTATACCGGGTAATGGCGTTGCAGTGTATGAAGCTCAACTCTCCCTGCCAATTTGCTCGAAACTCACATTCTTTACTGTGACGTTTTGGCGGCTGACCATTGAAAACACGGTCGGCTTTTCCGTCGGAAGTAAAGGTCGTAATTTGGTAAGTTTGTTGGGCTCTAAACCAAATCTCGGTCTGAAGGTTAACTGCAAACTCCATGGTTCTAGCGGATAAGGTTTGGTTGTTGCAACCATAATTGATATTAACATCTGTACACATAGCCATGCTTTCCGTTGTTTATCTTGAATGATGAATATCCAAGAAACCCTCTGAATCAAATGCTTAGAGATTACGTGGATATAGATGAATTGCGCTTTAGTAATGGTTTTAGCCATTGAGATAAGCGCATGCTATTAAGTTAAGCATTCAATCAAAAAACGTCAGTAGCAGTTTAGTATCAGTTGATAGAGTTAAAATAAAAAGTGATGTATTAAGTAAAACTCTTTGATCTTAGAAATTAATAATATATTTATTTTTTCAATCTTGGTTACTCTAGATTTAAAGTTTATTTTAAAAGTGATTTGTATTTATTCGATTATCTTGCAGTGGTGATATAAAGTGAGAACATAAAGTTAACAATTTCAGATTGTGATTGAAAATGGGGAGAGTCTTCAATCCAAATACCGAGAAATGAAACTGCCCGAGAAGTTGTGCAACTGTCTCGGGCGAAGTGATGAATCAGGTGAGCAGCTATAAAGTTTTCTCACAAGAACCGCTAAGTGGTGGAGATATTTTTAAATTATCATTAAAGATTTCTACAACGACGGGGCCTTTATTTTCATCTTTTGCATAGTATGCACAGGACTTGTCCCCAGTATAGGTTTTACCTGCCTTTTTGAAACTGTAATACCAGGAGTCATGGGTAGCGGCACCGGATTCAAAACTAGCAGATTCAGATTGTTCGCCAATATTCAAGTCGAAATGAACCTCCATTTCCGGAGAGTCTTTAAATCTCACATATCCGGTGATTTTATCGTTGGAGTTATTTTTAACGTAAAATGAACCCTTAGTTGTCATAATTTTTCCTCTTTTTTAATTTCTATACGTGATAGAACGGCCAAATGACGTTCTGTTAATATATGCTTTTTAAGATGCATATTGATGTTAAATGATGGTCTTATTAGTTCTAAGGTGATTAAACTTATCCTTAGCGTATTTTTCTTTTATACCGATTAAGTCGCGGTAGCTTCGATCAAAATAAACGCTTGTCGGAATTGCCGGATCTTTAAAGCTGATGAAGGCACCATAGGTTCCCGGTATATCAGCTTCTCTGGCTTTATCAATCCAGTCCATGGCTCTGTTTACATCAACAAGTACTGGGTTATTTTGTAGTTCTAGTTTTTGCTTTATCTCTTCATTCCACCAGGTTTGGTATTGGACTGTATATTGACACTGGCGGTAGGGGAAAGATATGTCTTCAAGGTCGTCTGAGTGATGATAAAAACCGCCAGTGATCGCCCCTAAGGTTACGTAACTAAATAGCCCTTGATCGCGGTTTTCTGGCTTTATCAAAGGTGAAGTTAAGCTTTGCAAAAGTGCAGTATAGCCTTCTGGTTTAAGACCTCGCTCTGACACCAATCGCGAAGTGATTTTGTGAGGTGCTGGGGCGTCATAATCGGGAGGGAAAGGAGAACCGTTTTGACACAAAGAATCGCGCCCCCATGTGCTCATCAGGGAGTGATCGTATTTCTTCCCGTCAAAGTCAGTGCCATGTGCTTCATAGACTTGAACTAAATCAGGGAAGCAAGCGCCAAATTGAACGGCTATAAATTGGTGAAGATCTTGTTCTGTTCCTTCCCAGTAGCCATACATGGTGCAGTGATGGCTGATGGTTTCAATATCACAGTGGTTAGATGATTCAGGCAGAGCATCAATTTGCAAGTTGGTGCCAAGAAGTTTAGGCGTATCGAGGCTTTTTATAGCCTGCTCCCAATTTTTTAGCACATCTATGGTAGGGTGCGTTGGTATTGGCTGAAGCATACCGTTGATTTTTGGATAGAGGTTCCACTGAAGCTCGAAGCGGTGGATCTCTTTGGGTAAAGGGAATGTTTTTACGCGTAGCTCGGTAACAATGCCATAGCTCATGCCTCCGCCGCCTCTTAGTGCCCAAAATAGGTGAGGGTTGGACTCTGCTGAGACTTCTGTGATCGTACCATCACCCAATACCACGGTTGCACTCACTAGGTGCTCACAACACATGCCGTATTTTCGCGTCCAAGGGCCCCATCCTCCGCCTTGAATATAGCCAGTCAACCCAACTGTGGCACAGGTTCCATGTGCAATCATTCGATCATGCTCTGCAAGTTTTGGTGTCAGTTGATAGAAGCGATAGCCAGCACCAATGGTGGCAATATTGTCACACAATTGGAAGGTCTTAATTCTGCTCACGTCAATCAAAATGACGTTGTCACCACTGCATTCACCTGCGTGATCATGCCCTCCTGAGCGAACACGAATCGGGAGATTGAATTGAGTTGCTGTTAGATAGGCTTGCTGAACTTCTTGCGTACTTTCGCACATGACAATGACAAAGGGTTGGTGTTGATAGCGAGTATTGAAGATGAGTGACTCGACTTGATATTGGTTCAAACCGGGAACCGGTGAAACCGTGTTTTCAAGAGGTGTCAGTAATCGTTCTTTAGGAAAACCGCACTTATCCATTTTCTGAATAAACAGTTTGGCATTATTGACTGAGATTGAGTACGCGCTAAGTACAGCGAGGCGTTGTATTTGAGGGTTAGGGTGCTGTTCTACCACTTGGTTTTCTTTAGTTCCCTGCATCCATTCATGTTCCATTATTTTTTCCATTTGGCTTATGTATTGAATAGTTGTTCAAATATTAAACCAAATGCATACATTCACCATATCAGTTTGGTATCAGTTGTTCTGTACAAATCGCCAAAAGCATCAGCGAGAGAGCAACAATATCTGGTTGATGAAAAGAACGATCGGCATCTGCGTGACCGTGGATAATTTATGTAGTCAAGTAGATCTGAGCCTAAATTGATACTGAACCAGAATGACGTGTTATCTACATTGAATGGGTCACTAACGACAATAAATTCAGTTGGAGAACACAATGAAAATGGACTCAAAAGAATCACAAGCAATTTTTACTGCTCATTATCAAATTGGTAACGGCTTACCTGGAGGAGTGAGCTTCGATGTTAATCTACTCGTGGCCAGCGAAGACAAATCAATAGTGGGTAAAGGACATATCTTTCAGGCCGTTAACCCACCGTTAAATGTGGTGTCTGATCTCAATGGTAGTTTCAACTATCAATGCACGATGCGTGATTGTCATATCATGGTGACGTTGCAGGGCTACCAGCCTTATCTAGGCATTGCTCCTTTAGGAGCTGATCTTCATAACGTAACGCTCAACCTCCTACTTAATGATGATTGGAAGTCAGGCGTGGCATTCTATCGATATAAAAATAGTTCAGGTAAATGGATTGAAGCAGCAAATCAACGCGTTACTCTACTTTTGGCTGAGCATGTTCCTAGCATCGAGAACTTTAAGGTGGAGCAAAATGATCTTGCGCCAGCATAAATCTCATCAGCGATGAAACTGTGCCAAAACACAGATATTCGATGGTTTCGAATATCTGTGTTTGACGAGGTAAATCGAGTAAACACGATGACTTGACGGTGCAATTAATCGACTTTCTTCGTTTATTGAATATTTCATGGTTGAGTAGATGTGGAGAGCCAATGGTCGAGCTCATCAACACTTATTTGAGCCTGATTCAGTTGATGCTTACGCGCGGCCTGATTGAAGTTTAACAACTCAGAGACGGAGCTGGACTGGTCGAGTAAGGCAAGCATCAGATTCGCTTGTTCAATATAAAAATCACCCCATGGATGCGGATCTTCTTGGGTGAAGTTAGACAGCTTATCGCGATATTTTCGAAGTAGCGTAGGCTGCTTATACTGCCACGCTACTTGGATTCCTTGTTGGTAAAAGCGTAAATAGTTATGACCAACACAGGTAGATTCTAGCCAAGCCTCACCAGTGCGCAAAGCGGAGAGGGCCGTTGATTCATCGCCACAAATAAGTGCCTTGGTAGATACGAGCCAAGGACCAATAAAATTGTGTAGCTTATTGATATGAACAAGATCTAGAGCCGTGTCGATGTCCGAAAGGGCTTTCTCCTCTTTTCCCTGATACCAGTGCAATCTTGCACTGGACTCCAAAAGAAAAGCGACAAATCGATGAGCATTAAGCTGTTTTGAAAGTTGTAGAGCGGTCGAGATTTCGTTTTCAGCTTGCACCAAGACATTACGGTCGAGAAAGATCCATGCAGCCGTAAGCCTAGAAACAATTTCTGCTCGGCGGTTTGCCGTGAGATAGGCAAGATTCGAGGCATGCTGAGCCTGTTTTAGTGCTTCGTCAGATTGCAGTTGATAGATCATCACTGTTGCCAGCATGTAGCGATTGGCAGTTTCAATCGAAAGCAACTGATGCTCTTCACACAGTTGCAAACACTCGGTTAAGTGCTCGTATGAGCGAGCCATTTTTCCTTGTGCGTAGGCACAATCACCGAGGCCGCCAAGCGATTTTGCTTTCGCGCGAAAACAGTTTGCTCGTTGACTGTAATCTAATGCAAGTAAATGTTCTTTCTCACATTCGTCTAGCTGCCCAGTGGGGAACAGCATATTACCTCTCATCGAGTGAATTTCACACAAAGATTTATTTAACGTCAGCTTTTCGCACAGGGCTTGGGCTTGGTCTAAAATCGACATCGCTTGTACAAAGTTGTCGGTTAAACGGTAGGGGTTAATGAGGTCTAAATAGTATTGAACACGTTCAGAATCATTTTCTGTGTGATGAATCGCTTGCTCAAGAACCTCAATACTCTCTTTGATGCGTCCCATCGAATACAGGCAGTTTCCTTTCATATTTAGTGCATACGCCATCTGTGCTTTAGGTGACTCTTTAATAGCGTATTCAATAAGAGTCAGTGCTTTTTCAAATTGATAATTGCTCAGGTAATGTTTGGCGGTCTGGTCAAGAACAGTAAATACACCTTCGCCCTTGGCATGATTGATATGGACTGCATATAAGAACCGATCTCGGTTCTCATACCATTTTGCGCAGGCCATGTGTATTTTTGAACACTGTGACTTGTCTATTTGACGGAAAACAGCATTACAAATCAAATCATGATGGAAAAGGTATTGATCGCCATTGAGTTTTACTAAGCCAGCGTCGACTAACTTATCTGGTACGTAGCCGGGAATTCGAGTGATTTCACGCAGTTGCTCCAGTTGAAAGTACTGCCCCAACACAGATGCAGTACAGAGTGCTTGGCGATCTTGGGCTGGAAGTTGAGCTAATTGTATCGAAACTAAATGTTCCAATGACTCCGGAACGTCTTTATCAAACTGAGAACAAAGTAGTGTTTGGCGTAAGTATAGAGGATGGCCTTTCGCAAGCTTTATACAGTCATTGATATGTTTATTCTGTTGGCATGTGATTGAGCAAGCTAACTCGTAAGACTCTTCAGATGATAACTCCCTAAGTTCGATTAGATTCACGTTGGCAAACCAAGATTGTTTGGAACTAAGTCGTTTTTGCTGCCTAAACGTCAGAAAGAGTAAAATATTGGTGTTTGTAATATAAGGTAGCAGTGTCTCAAGAAATGCCAACATTACCTCGTCGGCCCAATGGACATCTTCAACAATAATCAAATGCGGTTTGCTGGTCTGCCGTTGTTGAATTAAGAAAGGGATAGATTGCTCTATCGTTTGTTTCAGCGTTTGGAACTCCATTAAGTTCAGCAGCTGTTTTTCTGATTCGTTGAGTGTTACCCCCATTAACCAATAAAGGCAGAGATGGAAAGAAGAGGGAATTGATGACTCGACAGTCTGCTGACGAATAGAATCATCGGTATCTTCACGAGTAAATGAACAAATTGCCCGAGTGAATATATTTTGAGGGGACAAGAGATCAGCACTGCCATGATTCAGGATTTGAATCTCTGTGGTTAAACACGAAGAACGACTCAAAGACGAAATGACCTGGTTGAGTAGGCTGGTCTTTCCTATCCCTGCGGTACCAGTAATACAATACGTTTGGCCTGCTTCTTGTTTTTGCCATCGCTTGATTCCGCTATTCAATGTTTCTAGTTCAAGTTTACGCCCTACGAAACAGTCAGTATGGTTTTGGTGTAAGGATACAAAATGCCAGTTGTTGAAGTCTGGCTCTCCTGTTAGAAAAGGTTTTATTGGTCTGGCACAATTGGACGAGATAAAGCAAGGACAAGCAGCTATTTCTCCCCAAGGGATTTTAACTAGGATTTCATTGATTGGGGTTATCGCATTCGGATGTTCCGATAGCTCAGTGATTCGATGCATGTATTTCACATTGATAAAAGACCGAATCGAAGCCGAAAGAGCAACCTTTAATTGAAGGGCTAGTTGTCGAATTCGCTCAAAAATATATTCGTCCGATTCCTGTAAAGACCAAGTAAGAACAAACGTTCGGTTTTGTATTATGGGTGTAGTGTTTTGGCTGAGAAGTAAGGTTTGCAGAGCCTTTGCGGTCAAATCACACTTTGCTTCGATTGCAAAAATAAAAAAATATGGTGGTGATGAAGATACATTTGTAAATAATGGTTCTGAGGCCCGATCTATTAAAAGGTCCTCTACGGGGACAGAAAAGTATTCCGCGAGATTGGATGCGGTACGATACAGCACATTCGCCCCAGACTCTGCTCGCTTTATAGAAGCAATAGATACGACAAAACCCTGTTGAAAGCATTCTTCCGCCAGTTTTTCTTGGCTCAGTCCTAATTTCTTTCTCAGTTCTTTGAGTCGTAATACGTTGAGTGGAATTCTTCCATCCCTATTTGCCATATTTCACTCCGTTGTAACGTATAGCTTTTCCCAGTAAACCTGAATCGATTGGATATGTTGAGTGAATAAATTTATCTTATTTCACCACATATATAATACTAGTAGTTAAAATGTTATATACGAAAATGAAATGGGCATTTTAATCCTCAATCCACCTTAATTCATTGTTATATTAGTGGTGTTTTTTTATTAATAATTTTGATATTTATTTTTGTGAGTTCATGTTTTTCTTAATAAGTTTTTTGAAATATCTTTAAACTTATATCTTTTAAAAGATTGCACACCTTAAACTTATATTGGACTTCATTAAACTTTAAAAATTAAATTCTTTAATTTTAGAGATATAAATTGACAATCTTATTTTTAGTGTTTTTTTTGATCTCTATTCTGGCTAACTGATTTTTTCTAGTCTATAAATCAAATATCGGCAATTTCAAAATAACTGCCGAAAAAATTATTTTAATTTCAATATTATAAATAGTTGGCTTTATACTATGGATATTGGCTTTTTCTGCCTGTTAAAAGGCTTTCATATTACACCACACTTGAGTGCCGCGCTTACCTCTATTAAGGAGACTGCGTGGCTGCCATATGTCAAACGATCTTGCCATCGAGGGGATTGGCAAGCGCTTGCTTTAGAAGAATCCTATCGAAAGGCCTATTACCCTAACTATTTACTACTCTCTGAATTTACAGGATTAGAACTGTTTTTATCTCAATTTTTCTGCCCAATTTTGTCAGTACGGTTTATGAAGTTAGAGCCGGGAGCTGAGATATTGTAACGCGGACCTCTGGCATATGTTTTTCTCAAGTACAGGTGTGTTACATCATTAACTACTGCTACAGCGGCAAGTGAGGTTCATGAATTATGCAAAAAGGCTCATCTATAGAATTCTACCAGCAACGTCCTCAATCTCGTGAGACGGTCGGTGTTGAAGAAGTGCAGCAACAAACTCAACAGTTTGGTTTTGCTGAACC
Organism: Vibrio sp. Vb2880; assembly: GCF_033337975.1. Lineage (NCBI taxonomy): Bacteria > Pseudomonadati > Pseudomonadota > Gammaproteobacteria > Vibrionales > Vibrionaceae > Vibrio > Vibrio sp. Vb2880. Next base: position 38,795 of record NZ_JAWORT010000002.1, on the reverse strand, counting down.
CGAAATGGATGAGCTGCTTAAGTACTCATTACGGACTCAACTTGAGGCTATGCTCCAAAACCAACTCAGCACGGCTGAACGCCGACGACAACTGAAAGAGAGTTTCGCTGCGGCAGTTGAGCTCGTATTGAAGGAGACGAAAGTTGAGCACCGAACACTGGTGCAAGCCTTTCAGACCATGTATGGCAACGCTTGCCAATCTCTTTCTCTGGCTAAACTCACTCAAGAGGAACTGACCCGACAGTACATTTCCACATCTGGGCTGGTGATGTCTCCTCTTAACTGTAAACACACCATCAAAGATGTGTACCGAATTAAAGGCTTTGCGTGTGGTACAAACAAAGCTATCCAACAAATGCTTGCCAACAAGTCACAGGTTAAAGTGCTTTATCCAGCTTGCGGCCCCTTTGCACCGTTGCTGCTGCCTTTACTTGCTCACTACAAACAAAGTGATCGGATTAGCGCAGAGCAGCTTCAGGTGACACTAGTAGATATTCACCCCGGAGCGATTAAAGCACTCAATCAATTGATCGCGGATCTCGATATCGCAGACTACATTGAAGCCTTAGTGGAAGAAGATGCTACCCAATTTTCGCCAACTCAAACGTTTGATCTCCTGATACTTGAAGCGATGCAGCATGGCTTTAGTCGGGAAGGGTTCCTCAGCATCGCGAAACATTTGGTTCAATATTTACATATTCAAGGCGAAATGATCCCCAAGCAGGTATCTGTGCGCGCCATGATGGTCATCGGGGAGACGGAATTTAATCAACAATGGAAAAAAGCAGAGTATGCACATTCCAACCATTGCCAACCGGAAGCGATAGATGATCGAATTGATCTGGGAGAAATTCTTAATGTTAATAAAGCCATGTTGCTCAAAAGCGAGATTTTTGAGCTAGATGGTGGAATAAAAATGCTGCAAGGCAACACCGTAGAGCTGCCGAAAGATGTGCCAGATATGGCAAAACGTATCCTCGCCATTTACAGCCATATCGATACTTACGGAGATGCCATGGTCGGACAATACGACTCCGGTATTACACATCCTAAACCCGACATGACTTTTTATGTGGATGCCAAGCCCAAAGCTGTTGAACACCATTACTTCGAAGCGAGGGGAGGGGATAAGGTCAGTTTCTATTATCAGTTAACCGGATTGCCAGGTTTTGTCGCCACCCATGGATGATTTCGATATGCAGCAAAAATACGTCGTTTTTACAGGAAGTTGTTACGCCTTGCCCATCATTCAGTTGTTGGCACAACAGCATAAATTGGCGGGCGTGGTAGTACCGGAAGGAGAACTAAATCCTGACTTACAGCAGCTACAGAGCTATCTGAGCGCTCAATCGATTCATATTGCTCAGTATACCGCCAATGACAGCAGTGCTTTGATAGCGCAACTCGATGCTTGGCGAGTCACGGATGGCGTCATCTATTTGTTCAGGCACATAGTTCATTCCTCGCTGTGTCAGTTTTTCAACGGAAACTTGTACAACATTCATCCGGGAAAGCTGCCCGAGTATCGAGGCCCGATGCCTCTCTATTGGCAATTAAGAGACGGTTTAGACACCTTTAGCCTCACCCTGCATCGTCTTGAGGCATCGGCTGATTCCGGCGCTATAGGAATGGAGTTAGAGGTACCATTTCACCCGTTTGAGACCTTAACCAGTGCTCAGCAAAAAGCGTCACAAATGACGGCTAAGCTGATGTATGACTTCCTCATCGCGCAACAAAAGCAAGGGCTGGTTTGGCGTGAGCAAGTATCAAACCCCAACGAAGTGGCACGAGCAGTAAACCAACATGATCTGCACATTCGTTGGAACGTGCAAACGAGTCGCGAAATCGTCAACTTAGTGCGAGCAGGCAATCATGACTTCGGAGGTGCGATGTTGAGCTTGCCAAATGGTGTCGCCAATGTTTTGCAAGCAAGCGCAGTGGAGACTTCTTTAGTTGGTGTTGAGGCGGGGAGCATTCTCGAGATCAGCCCACAACATGGGTTACAAGTGAAAACGTTAGATAGCGCCATATCAATAGATGTTATTGCTACACAGCAAGGCGTGTTTTCGGGTTATCGCTACGCGCAAATGGCTGGGCTGGACGCTGGGATGTCATTGCTTCAGCGCTCTTCGGCCTGCGAGTAAAGAAATATCTCAATACGGCTCTTTGCGGCATTAATGAAGCCCTTAACGGTATTTAGTAATGCGAGATTGGAAAGTTTTAACCAACCACACCAATTACGTTATGGGTTGGTTTTAACTTAAGTGTATACGTTAAAAGGAAGAACAGTATGGCTACAGAACCGTATCTTGGGACACTAACCGCATTTGGCGGCAATTTTGCAATTAGAAATTGGGCAATGTGCTCGGGGCAAATGCAGGCAATTGAAGATAATCCAGCGCTCTTCTCTCTAGTTAGCACTCTATACGGAGGTGACGCCCGAACTACCTTTGGTTTACCTGATTTGCGTGGCCGCAGTCCAGTTGGTGTAGGCACACGACCTGGGGGGATGGATTATCATCAGGGAGAAAGATTGGGTACTGAACTGGTAACTATTGATATAACTCAAATGCCAGCACACTTACATACGGCAATTTTTACCCCTCTTGGCACTTCTGCACCTGTAACAGGCAGGATGAAGGTTGCTACCAATGCTGCAAATACACAGGTACCTGATAGTAATTCGTATATAGCGCAAAACTCTGCCCCCGGGTTCTATAAACCGACGTTTCAGCAACCAGATTTGACCGAGATCGAAGGCTTAAGTGTTTCTGGTGGTGGCTCGGGCGGAGGTACTGTAACTGTGACTAAAACAGGCGGTTCAATGCCACTTAATATTTTGAGCCCGGTATTGCCGATTAATTGGTTAATTGCCACTGCGGGAGTATACCCACCGCACAGCTAATCAACCAAGAAAGAATTGGCTGAATCTTTCGCTAATCCTTTCCTATAAAAAATTAAATATTTAAGTTGATTATGATAACCCGGCCATGTTGATAAGGCCGTCATCTTCAGGAGAGGAAAATGAGATTACATCGTCAGGTTGCGATCGCAATTACAACAGCATGGGTGTTCTCAGCGTTTTTTTCCGGTGGAGTCTGGGCTGCACAGCAAACGATTAACTACTCTAATGGTTCAGGTTCCAATTTTAGTGAGGTGGAGACCGGCGTCACAGGGGGTATGCCCTCAGTCACTCTTACCAATGCAGGTGCTGTATCTATGGTATTAGATGCGGGCACTAGCTCGGATGGCACTCCGTTTACTGGCCTAAATGACCTCGGGTTTGTAGCTGGTGTTCTTTACTCAAATACCATGATTAATGAGTTCAACAATCGTGGCTTCCGCTTTTTTGAGAAATCAAGTACTAACTTCAGTTTCGACGAAATTACCTTTATGCAGGGGTCGGCCCGAGACTCAGATAAAACGTATCAACTTGTGTTAACTGGCTTCTCTAATGATACTCAAACAGTGACCGAAACTGTCACCTTGCCAAAAGGTGGTGAAGCAAACTCAGGGTTACAGGACTTGTTTACCCTGACCCGTGGTACAGACTTTAATGATTCGGCATGGCAGGACGTTGATACAGTGACTATGGCGTTTACCCGAAGTCCGGGTGCTGACTCTCGTTATCTTATCAGAAGTATCAAGATTGATGACGCTGCGGTTTCAGACTCTACCGCGCCTACTTTTGTCAGTGCGAGCTCAACCCCCACTGATGATGCAACCAATGTTTCTGTTAGCAACAACATCGAGATTGCCTTCGATGAAAATATTGAGCTGAAGAGCGGCAATATTACCATTCGTAATGTTACCGACAGTCGCGACTTTGAAGTATTTAATGTTGCCACCGAAAGCGATGGCACAACAACATCACCAGGCGCTGGTCGCATCAGTGTTACCAACAATAAAGTTTACTTAAACCCAACCAGTGATCTGGCAGGGAACCGGACCTACGCCATTCATATTGAATCCAGTGCCGTGGCTGACAGCGCAAATAATAGCTTCGCTGGGATCAGCGATGATGCCACATTTAACTTTACGACAGTCGATACCACGCCAAATGCGCCATCTACACCCGATTTAGATGCTAGTTCGGATACCGGGCCATTAAATACTGATAATATTACCAGTGACACTACACCAACGTTTAGTGGGATTTCTGAGAGTGGATCGATCGTTACTTTATACAGTGATCAAGTCGGTGGAGGTGCAACGGTTATTGGCACAGGCACTGCTACTGGAGGGAACTGGCAGATAACAACCAATGAGTTGGCGTCTGGTATTACACATGCAATAAGCGCTAAAGCGTCTGATAGCGATGATAATGTTAGCTCGGCATCCAACGCGTTAAGTGTCACCATTGATACAATAGCCCCATCAGCAGTGAGCATTACCACACCGATTGAGGCTGACAGTATCGTCAACGCTGCAGAAGACAACGATGTGTTGATCGCTGGCTCCGACGCGGAAGCAGGCAACAGCGTGACCGTGACTATCACAGACAATAACAGCTCTGTCAGTCGTACGGTGATGGCCGACAATTCAGGCAACTGGACGCTGAGCGGCAGCGAGCTGGATGTCAGTGGCTTGAACAATGGCACCCTGACGGTGTCTGCAACCCAAGCTGATATAGCAGGTAATATCTCCACCGTAGCCACCCAGAGCGTAACCCTAGATAACGCAGCGCCATCCGCTGTTAGCATTTCCACGCCGATTGAAATCGACGGTATCGTCAATGCGGCAGAAGACAACGACGTGCTGATTGCTGGTTCCGGCGCGGAAGCAGGCAACAGCGTGACCGTGACCATCACGGACAATAACAGCGCTGTCAGTCGTACGGTGACGGCCAACAACTCAGGCAACTGGACGTTGAGCGGCAGTGAGCTTGATGTAAGTGCGTTTAACAACGGCACCCTGACTGTGTCTGCAGCCCAAGCAGATATAGCAGGTAATACTTCTACCGCAGCCACCCAGAGTATTACTCTGGATAATGCAGACCCATCTGCTGTAATCATCAATACGCCGATTGAAACTGATGGGATCGTCAATGCGGCAGAAGACAACGACGTACTGATCGCTGGCTTCAGTGCGGAAGCAGGCAATAGCGTGACCGTGACTATCACGGACAATAACAGCTCTGTCAGCCGTACGGTGACGGCCGACAACTCAGGCAACTGGACGTTGAGCGGCAGTGAGCTTGATGTCAGTGGCCTGAACAACGGCACACTCATAGTTGCTGTGACGCAATCGGATACGGCGGGTAATACCTCCAGAGTGACCACCCAGAGCATTACCTTAGATAACGCCGCACCATCAGCTGTGACCATCACTACACCGATTGAAACCGATGGTATTGTCAATGCAGTAGAAGATAACGATGTGTTGATCGCTGGCTCCGGCGCGGAAGCAGGCAACAGCGTGACCGTGACTATCACGGACAATAACAGCTCTGTCAGTCGTACGGTGATGGCCGACAATTCAGGCAATTGGACGCTGAGCGGCAGCGAGCTGGATGTCAGTGGCCTGAACAATGGCACCCTGACGGTGTCTGCAACCCAAGCTGATATAGCAGGTAATATCTCCACCGTAGCCACCCAGAGCGTAACCCTAGATAACGCAGCGCCATCCGCTGTTAGCATTTCCACGCCGATTGAAATCGACGGTATCGTCAATGCGGCAGAAGACAACGACGTGCTGATTGCTGGCTCCGGCGCGGAGGCTGGCAATAGTGTGACCGTGACCATCACGGACAATAACAACTCAGTCAGTCGTACGGTGACGGCCGACAATACCGGGGCTTGGACGACTATTGGCAGTGAGTTTGATGTAAGTGCGTTTAACAACGGCACCCTGACGGTCGCGGCGAGCCAGAGCGATGCGGCGGGCAACACCTCCAGTATAGATAGCACAACAATTACGTTAGATAACGTGAGGCCAACTGTTTCTTTGAGCAGCTCAGACCTTGATTTGATCTCTGGCGAAACGGCGAGTATCACGTTCACCTTAAGTGAGTCCTCAAGTGACTTTACTGAGTCAGATGTCACCGTCACTGGCGGCAGTTTGTCTAACTTTGCGGGCAGCGGTGACAATTACACGGCCACCTTTACGCCGGATAGAGACAGTACAAGTACAGCGACGATTAACGTGGCGGCAGATTTCTTTACCGATGCTGCCGGGAATAGCAACACTGCTGCGCCTCAACTGTCTATAACCGTTGATAGTTTAGTGCCGAGTGTGACTATCTCCAGTGATAAATTGGCGCTGAAAGCGGACGAAACGGCGACCATTACCTTTACCTTAAGTGAAGCGTCGAGCGATTTTACCGAGGCGGATATCACGGTTAGTGGCGGTACTTTGTCTGGTTTTGCTGGCAGTGGTAGCAGCTACACTGCGACCTTTACACCAACGGAAGAGAGTGCGACGAGCGGTACTATTGAAGTTGCCACAGGCACATTTACCGATGCCTCTGGTAACACCAATAGTGCAGCTACACCACTTTCCATCAGCGTCGATACTGTGCTTCCAACCGTTAGTATCACTAGCTCCAGCGCTGCGTTGAAAGCGGGTGAAACGGCAACACTCACGTTTACCTTGAGTGAAGCCGCAACTGATTTTTCCGAAGCCGATGTGACCGTGGCTGGAGGAACTCTTTCTAACTTTGCGGGCAGTAGCGCCAGTTACACGGCTACCTTTACACCTGCAGAAGAAAGCACTGAGGATGCAACTATTGATGTTGCAGCCGAGAAATTTAGCGACGCAGCTGGCAACCTCAATACAGCAGCGACTCAGTTGTTGATCTCAGTGGATACGGGGATCCCGACTGGACATAGCATCAGCATTGATCAGGAGAGCATTAACAAAACCAACGAACAGGCGATGAGCTTTACCTTCGCAGCAGCTGAAGTGAACGCGATGTTCACTTATAGCGTGACCGACGGTACCACGACCATTGACGGCGCTAGTCAAACAATTTCTTCGGAGACCATGCAAGTAACGGGCATTGACGTCACTATTTTGCAAGAGGGGACGTTGACAGTAAGCGTGGTGGTAACCGATGCCGCAGGCAACGCATCTGATGCAGTGACGGATACTGTGACCAAACGCTACGATGTCGCGCCAACGGTAGTTGATGATAGCTTCTCGACTGAGGAAGATACGGCGAAACAATTTAATCTGTTAGCCAACGATTCCGATGTTAATGATGACATGGTCGCTTCTTCTACAACGATTAAAACGCAACCAATTAAAGGTCAGGTGTCGATCAGCAACGGCGTTGTTACCTATACGCCAAATAATAATGAGACAGGCACAGATAGCTTTACCTATACCGTGAAAGATGCCCTGCTGCAGGAGTCGCAAGAGGCGACAGTGACCGTCACTATCATGGCTATAAATGATGCGCCAGTCGCTAAAGCGCTGACCATCAACACCGACGAAGATACCGCAAGCGCAGCAGTCAGCGCGCGTAGTCAAGCGGAGGATGTTGAAGATGGCATCCCAACGGGTGATTTATCGTTAGTTAGTTTGCCTCAAAAAGGACAAGTAGCCATTGATCAAACTGTAGGCACTTTTGTATATACGCCGAATCCGAATGAAAATGGTAGCGATAGCTTTACTTACACGATCGCAGACAGTGAAGGCGGCGTTTCTCTTGCGGCCACGGTCAGCGTCAATATCGGTTCCGTCAATGACTCACCAGTAGCGGAGGAAGACAGTTTTACTTTTGATGAAGATATCACATCGACACTCGATATTTTAAGTAACGACAGTGATATTGAAGATGGGTCATTCACCCCGAGTAGTATTACCCTGCAAGATCTTGGTCAAGGAGAGGGGGTATACAGTTTTGCTACGGTCAGTGTCAATGTCGATGGGACCTTAAAGATTGTGCCAACAGCGAACGTTAATGGTCAACATAGCTTTACCTACATGCTAACCGATAGTGGTCAAGCAGTCTCAGTGCCTGCAACCGTCACGCTCAATATTACGCCAGTGAATGATGCCCCCGTTGCTGTTGATAACAGTGCACAACTACTAGAGGGAGGCTCCTTCGAGGTCAATGTATTAGGCAATGATAGTGATGCCGATGTTGGAGACAGTTTTGAACTCACTAGTGTCACAGTCGTCGATACGCCAGCACATGGCAGTGTGAACGTGACGGCGTCAGGAGCGATTGTTTACAACCCCAATGAGAACTACTTCGGTGAAGATAGCTTCACCTATACGGTGGCAGACTTAGCAGGTGCTGTATCTAACGCCGCAACAGTGACCATGACAGTAACACCAGTCAACGACGCACCAATGGCGCAAGCACAGTCACAAACGCTTGATGAAGACAATAGTTTGGTGATCACGCTGGTTGGTTCAGATATTGATAACGATGATGACACTCTGCAGTATCTTATCACTGAGCAAGTCAGTCATGGCGTGCTAGAGCAGTTGACCAATAATAGTTGGCGCTATACACCAGAAGCGGACTTCAATGGCTCCGACTTCTTCTTGTTCAAGGTCAACGACGGTGATCTCGACTCGACAGAGGTTCGTGTCGATTTGACGGTTAATGCAGTCAACGATACACCAACCGCGACCGATATCAGTGCTACGGGAGAGGAAGAAATACCGCTGACCATTACTTTAAATGGTAACGATGCAGAAGGCTCATCTTTGAGCTATCAAATTGTAAAATCGCCAGTCAACGGTAATGTTACCGTCACAGGCAATCACGCGGTTTATACGGGTAACAGTAACTTCTTTGGTCAGGACAGTTTCACTTACAGCGTAAGTGACGGAGATCTTACCTCAGGAGTGGCGTTAGTGACCATCACGGTGAATAACGTTAATGACGCGCCAGTGATTACGGGTACCCCATCGGCGCAAGTTGATGAAGATAGTGTGTATCAGTTTGTGCCCGCGGCATTGGACAATGACCCAGCGGATACTCTGACCTACTTGATAGCTAACAAGCCACCTTGGGCTACATTTGACAAGACAACAGGAGCGCTTTCTGGCACGCCAAGTAACCGTTATGTGGGGACTTATCCAGGTATCGTGATTAGCGTATCCGATGGCACTATTTCTTCCTCATTGTCAGCTTTTTCGATTACTGTGACTAACGTTAACGATGCACCCGTTATCTCTGGTTCACCAGCAACACAAGTGAATGAAGACAGCACCTATCTGTTCACGCCACAAGTGTCAGATGTTGACAGCCAAGCCTTCACCTTCAGTATCGTGAACAAGCCATCTTGGGCTAGCTTTGATGCATCAACAGGCACGCTTAGTGGTACACCAGATAATGGTGATGTTGGCAAATATCAGGGCATTGTTATCTCGGTTTCTGATGGTCTCACGACCACAATGCTCAATAGATTCAGTATTGTGGTTAACAATGTCAATGACGCGCCAGTGATCAGTGGCACTCCTGCTCTTACCGTCAACGAAGGCAGTACGTACCGCTTTGCGCTGCAGGCATCGGATGTTGATAGTAGTAGCTTGAGCTTTTCAATCCGCAATAAACCATCATGGGCAACCTTTGATAGAGCAACTGGGTTGCTAAGTGGTACGCCGGAAAATGAGCATGTTGGCAGCACCAATAATATTGTTATTAGTGTCTCAGACGGTGAGCTAAGCACATCTTTAGCAGCGTTTAGCATCACGGTAATCAACGTTAATGATGAGCCAGTGGCGGTTAATGATACCTATGTCTTTACCGAGAGTAACGATGGTAGCTACTTATTGGATGTACTCAGCAACGACAGCGATGTTGATCTAGATACATTACAACTGGAATGGGTTAAACCTACATCTGGAACGGCAACGATTGTGGGCAGTCAAATCCAATTGGTAACGACCTCAATTGGTACAGTGGCAGTGCAATACAGTGTGAAAGATGGTAACGGTGGAAAGGCCACCGCGAAAGCAATCGTGACAATTAAAAGTGCGAAATTGGACGCACCAACAATAGCCGCACCTTCAGATATCGAAGTGAACGCAACTTCGCTCTTTACTAAAGTTGCATTAGGCTCTGCTGTGGCACGAGATAGTACAGGCAAGCTATTACCTGTTTCATTGGTCGACAGCACGACCTTTTTCCGACCTGGAACTAATACGGTCTATTGGCGCACTCAAGACTCTGATGGAAACGTCGCTGAAGCTAGTCAAACGGTAACAGTGTATCCACTGATAAGTATCTCCAAAGATGCGCAAACCACGGAAGGCACCAATCATAGCGTATCGATACACCTTAACGGTCCTTCGCCGAGCTACCCAGTAATCATACCTTATACGGTTTCAGGAAGCACGGACAGTGATGACCACACGCTCACCTCTGGTGAAGTGGTGATACCTAGTGGTACCGAAGGCAAACTTTCGTTCGAACTACTTAATGATGGACAAAATGAGGGCGTTGAAACCTTAGTGATTGATCTGGACAGCACCCTTAATCTAGGTAGTAAGCGTCGTTACACCTTGACAATCTTTGAAGAGAATGTGGCTCCGAAGGTCACGGTAAGTGTATCTCAGGCGGGGGAGCAGCGGAGCCAAATTGAAAATGGTGTTGAACCGGTCACAATCACGAGCAGTGTTAGTGATGCCAATATGTCCGATATACACAGTTTCAGATGGAGTAGTGATAGCGATGTACTTAACCAAGCGATTGCGGGGCAGATGTACAGCGAAACATTGACTTTCTCTCCGCAATTACTGAGTTCAGCGATTTACAATTTGCAATTGACAGTTACTGACAATGGCACTCCACCATTATCAGTGACACGGAATGTCTATTTAGAAGTGGTACAAACATTGGCGGAGCTCGGGAGTGAAGACAGTGATGGCGACTTAATCCCGGATGATCAAGAAGGTCATAATGATAGTGATGGTGATGGTATCCCTGATTATCTTGATGCAATTTCTGACTGTAACGTAATTCAACAGGTTGTGTCAGAAAAAGATCGCTTCCTCATTGAGGGGCAGCCAGGTATCTGTTTACGCAAAGGAATAACCATTCTGACTAACGCAACAGGAGGAGCTTTATTGCTGGATGAGGAGCTTCCTAAAGATATCAACATGAAGAGCATAGGGGGAATCTTTGATTTTGTAGTAACTAATTTGCCGCTGCCCGGCCAAAGCTATCAATTAGTTTTGCCTCAGCGTTTACCTGTTCCAGCAAATGCAGTGTACCGAAAGTATAACGCTGAACAGGGGTGGATAGACTTTATTGAGGATGCTCAAAACACGGTTTCTTCTAGTGCTGGCGAGGCTGGTTATTGTCCGCCACCAGGGCACAGTTCATGGTCACAGGGTCTGACTGAAGGTGACTGGTGTGTACAACTTACCATTGAAGACGGTGGTCCGAACGATGATGACGGATTGGCTAATGGCAGTGTCGTTGACCCTGGCGTCGTTGCCGCTCGTGTAAGCAATAATACACTCCCTCAAGCGATTGACGACAATGCGTTTGTTAGTCTCAATGGTACGGTTACGATCGATGTATTGAGCAATGATGCTGATGCTGATGGTGATGGGCTGAAGGTAAGTCGCGCTTCTGTAGATATTGGTAGTGTTAGTGTGGTTGATAACAAACTAAGTTATGTCACTCAACCACAGTACTACGGGGAGGCTTTGATCACTTATAGCGTAACGGATGGTAATGGTGGAACGGGATCGGCGAAGGTGACGGTAAATGTGGTAAACAGTCAGAATCCGAATGCGGTGGACGATAATATTACCACCGATGATCGTACCCCTGTCACGGTTTATGTCCTTGCTAACGATACCGATCCGGATAACGACACATTGAAGTTGGTTTCAGTCCAAGCGCAGTATGGGCAGGCGGTCATGAATGCAGATCAGAGCGTGACCTATACCCCTACCTCAGGGTTTGAAGGCAATGATGTGTTGACATATATCATTCAGGATAGCCAAGGCCTGCAAGACGCGGGGAAAGTTATAGTGACCGTTAAGTTGGTAAGAGATGTAAAGGTTGAAAATACTTCAGCAGGATCATTGGGTGGCATGGTGTTGATGCTTTTGATTTTGTTAGGAGCCATGCAACGTTATGGAAGAAACAGTGCTCTAGCACTAATTGCTGTGTTTAGTTTTAGTAGTCAAGCGGGCTGGTATGTTGATGTTCAAATGGGGTCAAGCCATGCAGATGAGCGTGATGCTGTTAAAGGTGATAACGTAATCTCTACTGACAACACCGGGTTCTATCGCTCTGTCGGGTTGGGATATACTTTTTCTGATCAATGGTCTGGAACTATTCGTTATATTGATATGGGTGAAGGTAGTGCTACATTGCGTAGTGCTACTACTTCACCAGAAGACTATCACGCCAATGTCGCATCTATAGCCCCACTCCTTGTTAAGGGCATGGGCTTCGACATCGGTTATAAGTTCTGGCAATACAATTCATGGTCCGCAAAACTGAGTTTGGGGGGCTTGTTCTGGGATACCGATATTGAAAGTACGTATCAAGGCAGCAAGATAACGACGGAAGTGGATGGTTTTGATGGATATATTGGTGCAGAAGTTGGCTACAACCTCTCAGATAATTGGGAGATCGGTATCCAAGGCGCTCGTTATTTTTTACATGAAAATGATGTTGATATAATTGCGGTACAACTTCGTTATTTTTTTGAGCCGTTAACAGCGTATTAACCTAGGGTTTGGTATTTTTCGATAATTTGTATCCTAAGCGATCATGAAGCGATATGGTAAATTACTGGAGATTAATGTCGTGATTGTGATCTTTATTATATAGGTCAATACTCTATAACAAATCCTTAATTACCTTGAAGTCTTTTCTTCTTTAACATCTAGCGAAAGATAGTGTTTTGATAGAGTGTTAAGCAGAACTTACTGTTCGATATTAGAAAAATAAGGTTCATTGAATGCTCGATGTGAACTTAAAAGAAGATGATTTACGCAATAGGGTTGCTGGTGGCGCTGAAAGTGTCAGCGTGATACGTCGCTTTACTTTGAACCTAGTACGTTTACAGTCGAAGAAATATAGTGTTGGGGCTGAAGCCAAACCAAGCGTGTCAGAGCGACACAGTTCGTATTGAACCCTTATTGGGTTGAAAAGCGTTCCACGCTGGCTGTCGCCCTGATGCTGATAACTGCGACGATAAATTGATACCGAGCAAAACGATAATTTTATATCTGCTTTAATCCAATATTGATTGAATAATATCAAATGCTTTTTCTATTTTTTGGGTAGGAATAATGCCAAATCCAAATAAGAGGGCATTAGAATGATTGTTGATAGAAAAATGCGATGATGGGTAAACCGCTACATTTGATGAAGCAAATTTATTCATCATTTGTGTCGCGCATCCCGATACTTCAGCTGCTATATGCAATCCACCTTGGCTTGGAATACGTTGTAAGCAATCTATGTTGTCAATTAATTGAGTTAGCTTATTATACCTTTCGCTGTAGATTTTATTCATATTGAGTAAATGGTGAGAGAAATGACCGTCACGCATGAATTCGTCAAGTAGGATTTGAGACACTACAGATGTACTTCTTCCCAAGTGCCATAACATATTTGAAATTGGCTCTATTAAAGACTTTGGCGGAATCATATAGCCAATGCGTATGCCGGGAAATAGTATTTTAGAGAAACTGCCTATCATAGCGACGCAGTCATTTTTGTCTTGTGACTTGAGACCTTGCTTACTGGTATTGAGGTAGTGATATTCCGCATCATAATCATCTTCGATAATGATTGCGTTATTAACTTCTGCCCATCTCAGCAGTTCTAACTTCCTTTCAACTGAGTAGCTAAAGCCTAAAGGGAACTGATGACTAGGCGTTGTATAAATAATTTTGGTATTAGAAGGGATTGATTCAACGATAACACCTTGGTCGTCCATCGGCACGGAGCCTATTTGCGCGCCAAGTAATCGAGCTTGATTTCGAAAAACAGGATATCCTGGATCTTCCGTCGACACGAGATCCCCGGGAGAGAGTAATGTAAGGAGAGTCGTCATTATTGCCTGCTGGCACCCTTGCGTAATGATGATGTCTTCAGGGTCACAGATTACGCCTCTCGAGTGTCTCACATACTCGCAGATAGACTCTCGTAAACAAGCTAACCCTTGCAAATCACCACCATGTGCAAACTCTGGAGTTAATGCATTGAGCCTACTCAGTCTTGAGTGTCGCCAAATATGCTTTGCTATTCTCTGATGATCAGGAACGCCTAAAGTGAAGTCATAGTCTAGATTCTTTGGTGCGATGATCTCTGGCTTCTTCGCTGCGTTAGTGCCAAACACCCCTAGTTGGTAGTGTTTTATTGGTCTCTTATCTTGATTCATCGTTTGTTCTAGAGCATTACTTACGTACGTGCCAGACCCTGCCTTTTTTACTATCCACCCCTCGAACTGAAGTCGCTCATACACCGAAATGACAGTGTTTCTTGCTATGCCTAACTTTTTCGACAGCATGCGGGTTGACGGTAATCTCTCATTTGATCGTAATCTGCCTTCTAATATCCCTTGGTATATCTCGGAATAAAGCTGTTGGCTGGTGACTTTTCCAGTTTCGAAGTGTAGTGAAAATGGCATCGTTTTCTCTGTAGACGTTGAAAAGTGGTTCTAAAGCGTTGTGAGGATGTGGATCTGTATATACCAAGTATATCTACCTAGTATACCGTTATCGTGATATGGAGAAAGCGTAATGAGTACACTATTTCCCCATTTTGGAAACGGATGTTACTTACATTCGTATCTAACCGGCCTACCTATCAACGGTGATCAGGTTTAGACCTGTTTATATCGCACTAAAAATTTGAAGACACAGTGTTATTCATCGAGGGTTAACGATTGGAGTTCTTCAAGTCAGGATTACTTTTATATAAAAAGTTAAAAGCCTTGGAATAAACTAGAAATTAATTATAAGTTAAAATTAAAAAATTGAGGGTTCAATGAAGTTAAACAATGCCTTGCTGGCCATTTTATCGCTCACTTCTTTCGTCACGTTTGCGAAAACGGAGTTAACGGTTAGCAGTCAATTAAAGAGCGTAGTTGATGATTGCGCTAAAGGATTAATAAACGAATACGACATTCCGGGGTTGGCTGTTGCAGTAACGATTGATGGCAAGCGTTATTTTTACAATTACGGTTTTGCTGACGAAAGTAAGGGGAGTTTAGTCACCAACGACACAATTTTTGAACTCGGTTCTATCAGTAAAACTTTTGCCGCTACTTTGACTGGGTATGCCCAAGAAAAAGGTAAGCTAGACATGGATGACAAGGTCAAAGATTATATTCCAGAATTAGAGAATAGTGCTCTGGGTAATACCAAGCTAGTTCATGTCGCCACCTACACTGCGGGTGGTCTACCATTGCAATTTCCTAGCGAAGTAACGAACGACGCTGAAATGATGCAGTACTACAAAACGTGGAAACCGGAGTACGAAGCCGGTACTAAGAGGAAGTACTCAAACCCTAGTATTGGTCTATTTGGCTACATCGGTGCCTTGAGTATGAAGTCAGACTATACGGAAATGATGGAAACCGTCATCCTGCCTGAGCTCGGTATGACCAATACCTTTGTCGATGTACCAAAGGATAAGCTTAATAACTATGCTTTTGGTTATAGTTCTGAGGGAAACCCCGTTAGAGTTAATCCAGGTATTCTTGATGCGCAAGCCTATGGTATTAAATCAACGAGCTCAGATATGCTTCAATATATCGAAGCAAATATGGGGCAAGCGCAACTGAATAATGATATGGAGAATGCGCTAGAGCAAACTCACATTAAGTATTTTAATACCGATACATTTACGCAAGCAGTAGGGTGGGAAGGTTATGATTATCCCGTCTCACTTTCACAATTATTGAAAGGTAACTCCAGCGACGTAATTCTCAACGCTAAACCGGTTCAAGCAAGTGAATCCGGTACTCTCGGTCGAGACATTTGGTATAACAAAACGGGCTCAACAGGTGGCTTTGGGGCATATGTCGCGTATGTACCCTCTGAAAAAATAGGCATAGTGATTCTAGCGAATAAAAACTACCCTAATGCCGAAAGAGTAGAGGCTGCTTACCATATTATTAGCTCAGTGGTGAAGTGAATTTTAGTGGTAATAGGCACTACGTAATTATTAGAGTTTATTTAGATACATACTATCTGCAGTGTTTTATTCGATAGTATTTATAGGAGTATTCATGAAAACTAAGCATTGGTCTAAGGTGACTTTGCTACATGAAGTTGTTACGAACCCAAATATAACGATTAAAGGTAAACATAGTTATTACAGTGATTGTTGGGACGCCGGTTTTGAAGAGTCTGTTGTAAGATATCTACAAGGCGATGAGTTCAGCCGAGATTGGGAACCAAAATGGAAGATTGATAAGTTACATATAGGTGATTTTGTCTGTATTGCAGCGGAAGTTGTGATTGTTATGGGGGGAAACAGTACACATAGAGCTGATTGGTTCTCCTTGTACCCATTTATGGACTTTATTGAAGAAGCGTACGTCGGGAAAGGAGACACTCATATTGGCGATGGCGCCTGGCTCGGTATGCGATCCATGATAATGCCGGGTGTGACTATCGGAGAAGGAGCAATCGTTGCGGCAAACAGTGTGGTGACGAAAGATGTTGAGCCTTACAGCATGGTTGCGGGTTCACCAGCTAAGCATGTCAAATATCGCTTTTCTCGAGAGACGATAGACGAACTGCTTGCTCTTAGGATATATGATTGGCCTGATAAGAAAATCGACAGCCTGAAGAGATTTTTATGTTCAGACGATTTAGAAGGGCTGAGAAAGGCAAGCGCTGAATATGATAGAAACCATTCAGTATCATGACAACGTCACCATTTAAAAAATCAGAAAGAGGCCATTGTTGGGCCTCTTTGTATTAAATATCTAACCAATACAATGAGTAATCATTTTATTCTTTTATTGATTTTTTATGTGAATATGATAATGGCGCGCACCACTTGCGTTCAAGAACAAGAGGACAACGTGTTTGGTAAAGGGGAAACCGATGGAATATCGGGAAACTATAATTATTAAGAGCCGCATGTAGCGGCTCTTTTTGATCCTGAAATTGGTTAGTGCGACAGACTACGAAGCGCTCAGAGGGTTACGAGGACTCGCTTCAGATAAATGAAGAAAGAGCGAATCGAAGTGGCTGTTGTTACCTGTTTGACTACTTATACCGTTGCCATTCCGCTGTTAATTCCGCTTTTTCTTTTCTCGCTGCAATCAGCATTTCTATATTTACGTCAGTGTTTGGGTGCCTTTGAATGTATCGCTCGTAATCAACCGGAACACCATTGATGTGCAGTTCAAGATGTAAATGCGGCCCTGTTGTTCTTCCTGTGTTACCCGTTTTCCCTATCACTTGTCCTCGGCTGATCTTCTCACCAACATGGACGTTGCGCTGAGATAAGTGTAGGTAGCGTGATACAGAGCCATTTGTGTGGCGGATATTAATGTAGTTGCCGGCAAAACGGTTGTAGCGGGACTTTAAAACGATGCCATCTGCAATACTACGAATCGGTGTACCTACAGGTGTGGCATAATCAGTGCCTAAGTGCGGAGTCGTTATATTGGTCACTGGATGTGTTCGCTTTAAGTCATAGTCAGAGCTCACTCTGTAGTTTTTATCAAAGGGTGAAGAAAACATGAACTGATTATTTATCGACACACCATGCTCATCAAATACGTTGCCGTGACCATCATTGATAATAAATAAATCAGTTTTACTGCCTAAATAGTAAAAAGAACTAATGTAAGTTTCATTTTTACTATTTAATTTAGTTCTTAAGATAAAGTTATCACCTCTTTTAATAGAGTCAATAATATTAAACTTGCTTTTGATCAGTGCTAATAGCAAGTTGATCTCTTTTTGACTCACTCCTGATTTTAATAATGAAGCGACAAAAGAGTATTCAACCACACCGATAGTGATTTTTTGCCTACGAGTATTCTTTTTAATTGGTGGCTGCACATTCTCACTTTCGAATTCTAAAGGCTTGATGGTAGGTAGCCTATCCACAGGAGTGAGGAAGTAGTGAGAAAGCGATACGCTAATCAATATGATTAACGCAGTAGTGATAAGGGCTACGGTAGGAGCTTGCACACTCCTTTTTATTATTAAAATAGTCATTAGTTTTGTTGGTTTATCAATACTGACAGTTGTGCGTAGAGTATAATATTTTAAATAAAAACTAGCATTAAAGCATGAGTAATTCCTCTGTTTTAACTAAGTTAATAATTATAGGATGTAAAAATAATTTTAATAATTCAGTCAAAGTGACGGTTGGCTTGGTGTTTATGCCTATTTTGTTGGTGTTAATGTCACGTTGAGAAAATATTTTTCAATAATATAATCTCGGGAAAATATATTTTGCCAAATTACTATGTTCGCTAAAAATACGCTGAAATTAACATTAGGTCTTACGCTTACATCTCTTTTATTGAGTGCATGTGGTGGTGGTGATGGAGGAGACAACACACCTCCAGCTAGAAGCAAAGGAAGCATTTCCGGTATGGTGTTTGACGCCCCAGTCAATGGCGCCAAGATTGAGGTTTTCGAGTTCAAAAATGGAAACTTAGGTCGGAAGTTGGCTAACACTACGTCTGATGCCTTCGGAAACTATCTGCTAGAGTTTGAATCGTCGTCAATGCCTCTTTTTGTTGTTGCAAAAGAGGGGAGTTATACCGATCCGTTTACAAATGAAACGGTATCTGTGAGTAATGCGAAGACACTTAAATTTGAAGGTGTTGTGAACTTTAAAGAGGGGAGTGAGCAAAAGTTAATGCTTACTCCGCTGTCGAACTTGGCAGCAGGCTTGGCAAAGTACAAAATTTCTCAGGGGGCCACAGATAAGAGTGCCTTTTCAACCGCTTTGGATAGTATCAATAGCATGTATGGGTTTGACGTAAATGAGACCAAACCTATTGATATAACCAAAGGTGGGCAAAGCAGTTTTGCTAGTGCTGGGCATCAATACGGCGCTTTATTAACTGCATACTCGTCTTACTCTTACGATCTTATAAAAAAATACGGCAACAGCGATAACGTCTACACTTCAATGCATTTCGCCGACATCCAATATCGGGATGTTATTGCAGATGGTGTTCTTGATGGTCTTGAAGTGAGCAAGACTTCAGGAGCAGTGACTCCCCTCAGCTTTGGACAGAAAAAGATAAACAGCGACGTTTACACACGTGACTTATCTCAGCACGTTTTGATCGTGGTAAACGACCCAAGTATCAATATTTCAGGTACTGATGCTGCCGACTATGTCGACTTTAGTAAGAAGCTTAATGACTTAGGTACATATGGCAGTACAGATGGCGTCATTCCTCCGCGAGATGGGACGGAGATTGATACCACAGCGCCTATCGTGACACGCATTGACCGTGATGTACTTGCTGGCACCGATAAAGTTGATCTAAAAATTGTTGATGATATCGGTGTAGAAGACGTATCCGCCTTTATTCAGTATCAGATTAATGGCTCTTGGTCTGGTGAATTTCAATGTAACGACATACAAGATTTTGGAAGCACATTCTGTTCGGTTGAATTTGATGATTTTGAAGTTGGCCTTCGAGAGACCAACGTTAAAGTTAACATTAATACCAAAGAGATCGATAGTGTAGATATGAACCCTGCCACAGGGCTCTCAAACGTAACAGCAGCACGGTTAGTCTTATATACAGCGGATGTACTGGGTAATGAGTTAACTCCAGGCAGCCATTCGGGTCTTCATATCAACTTTGAATGGGATAACGATGCGCCTGTTATCGATATTACATCGGCGAGTGCAATTAATAACCAACTTAAAGAATACGTTCTGAAAGGGGTTGTAAAAGAAAGCTCGCAAGAGATTAGTTCGGTCAGTATTTCATTTAAAGATGGCTTACATGAGGGCGTCACATGTTCTCCTGTCACTGTAGAGTCTGGAAATGCTTGTGAGTTTAGTAAGGCTTACCCAACTGATGAATTCCTATCTACGACGGTCTTTGAGGTTCGAGCTAAGGATAGCAAAGGCAATACGGGCTCTGCGCAGCATGCAGTAAGTCGTGACGATCAAGCGCCAGCACAGACGATAACCTATCCTGAAGGTACGTCAATGACGTACGTAAATGTGGGTTTAGATGGTGAACGAACCACTTACGATGGTATCTACTCTCAAGATACGTACACCCCAGACAATGTTCAAGCAAGCCGCGATTTCCTGAAGATTGACTATGCGTACGCAAGTTTAGGGATTCAGAACTCATTAAAAGGGATAGATTTTAGTAACTTCAACGCTAATTTATTGAAAGAGAATAAAATCCCTTATGTTCGTGTGAAAGTTTCAGACGTAAATACCGATACGGTTTTAGGCTCCAACGCTAATAAGCTTAAGCTCGTCGTCAAGTACTACGTAAGCCAAAACAACGATAACAACTACTCACTTCAGCAAGTTATTGACACAACCGCATCCGATGACGATTACATCGCAAAAATTCCGCACGAAACGCTGTTAGATAGCAATGGGCGAGTAGAGGATGTCATTTATTACATTCCATTTGTAAGAGATATTTTGGGTGACAGCTTTAAATCGGTATCAGAAAACAGTAGTCAAAAGTTAGTCATTCAAACCGTCGATGAGTCTGATAACGAAAGCACTCCAAGAGAAGTATATTTTAGAAGTAGCTTTGACCTACCAACCATAAAAGTGGTGACACCATTTATTGGTGCGCGAGCTCAACTTGAAGGGTTGAGCCCAAGTGGTGAATTCACTTCACTTGCGAGTTGTACCACTATCCAACAATTGGAAAGTGACCAATCAATGGCTCTTGACGTCGCGAGTTGTGAAACCACAACTGATGTTGTGAATTATGACTTCATGCGTGTTCGTTTAATTGGTATCGAAGGCAGTGAGCCATACTATTACCAATGGAAAAGAGATCCAGGGACCAAGAAAGTAACGGTTGACTTAAATAAGGCCAATATTGGTGTGTATTTTAAGCTCAAAGGTTCTCAAACTTACTATATTACTGAACTATCGACATATCAGACTGGTTTGTTTGATTTCCAGTGGGATCAAGTGACAGCGGGAGAGAAAACTTCAGAACGTGCGATTGAAATTCTTGATGAGGTGCGCTACGCGTTATCAGGTACGAATAACAACTCATTCTTTGGGTTTGACCCAACGGTTGTGTCTTATGCAACCAATGAAATGCTTACGACTAAAGCGATTCCAGACAAGCCATCAAATGACTATCTACACCGATTCCTTGTTGAAGCAATTGATAGTATTGCCGAGAGAATGCCAAGAAATAACTCATTAGATTTTGCATCTGCTATTTACGATGATTTTAGCTACGATGGAAAAGCAAATGGTGTAGGGGCAGGAGGAAGTCAAGTTACGCTCGATTCTTACACGTTTGGCGCTGAAACTTATCGAAAAGATCTGGCGCAATCCTATTATGAAATCATGGCGAGCAAATACGGTATTGAGACCAATATCGCGCAGCTCTATGCTGATGATATTTCGATGGCTAATCCTGACTTAAATGGTAAGAACATTTTTGATACAGAGGGTAGCAGTATCGATACCTTGCCTCCGCAGCCAAAATTAACCATTGAAAGCGGTAGAGAGACGATGGTTGGTAATAGGCTTTATATCGCTGGCGAGGTTGTTTCTAAAATTGTCCTAGACGATCCTTCTGGTATTGTAGGAACCGACGCTCACGGCCCGAAGTTTAACACGATGTGGTATCAAGCCAATGAGCCAAATATTGAAATACCACTGGACATCAACATCGTAGAAAACTCAGACAGCAGCAATACTTATCGAAAAGAGTACTTCTTCACCCTTAACTCCCAGTCTAGTGAACTAAAAGATATTATAGAGTTTGCCGTGGAGACCAGTGCTATGGACCCACATGGCAATGCGTATGGTTACAATGGTAAATCTCCGTTTATAGAATCGGTGTTTATTGATAACGACTTCCCTAAGGCCAGTTACCTTCCACCCAATGATGTCGATGGTAAACCTGTAGAAAACGGTATTTATTTAAATGCGAACAATACTCATGAATTAACCTTCAAGGTTGAGGATATTGTTGGTGATAAGCTTGCCTCGAGGGGCCTTGTTTTCTACCAGCAAACCGGTGAAAAAGTAACATACACACCAGAAAACTTTGCAAGTAACTCGAAAGACGCGTTTAAAGTCAAACTATGTACGGGCGAGATTTGTTCAAATCAAGGCTCTACGATTTATCCTGGTGATGGAGATTGGTTAGTTGTTGCAGCAGCAGAGGACAACTTAGGTAACTCCGTTTCAGAGTTAACTAGCACCGCTCCGAGATTCAATATTCGTATCGACTCTGAAGCCCCTATTGTAAAAAGTGAGCAGGTTCAAAGCCGTTTAGGTGGTAATAACCAATGGGCACCTGTCATTGATTGGGGGACGTTAAGCTCTGGCAATAACGTAAAAATAGATTTGCGCCGCGGATCTGGTCAGGCTCTGACATTAGAAAGCTGTGACCCTCTAACAGATGCGTGTGACGTACCATACCTAGTTGGTGAACAGCCTGACGTCAAAGTCCAACTGGTTTCAAAAGCATTTGATTACGATGAATGGAATGAATTTTACGTCACTGCGACGGACAACGCTTACCCTGCCAATGTTAGTACAACAGGGAAATTTACCTTCCAAGTCGATAACAAAGGCCCTGAAATCATCCTAAATACGCCTTGGGTTGAAGACACATTGTCTAAAGAGAACTATGTCATAGGGCGTGAGTTCAATGTGCGATTTAAATCCGTAATAGACGATTCAGACCTTGAGCAAGTCTCGCTGTATCAAAGTGGTAAAGATTCGCCAATTAAGACAATTGTGCCAACGGATTCATCTAAAGAGTTTGTCATGTCTCTTATCAAGAGTGACACAGATAAAATAGACATTTCTGAAGATGAAAAAACAACGTCATTGTATGTAAAAGCAACCGATATTTATGGTTTTGAGTCTAGTTCTAACACGCACAAGGTTATTCTTGATCGTGATGGACCAACATTAGGATTAAGTGGTTTCAATGCGAATGACTACTACTTAGGTAACTATGTCTTTGACCTAACGGCGCTAGACCTAAATGCAAACGGTGATGTTTCAATTAATGGTGTCAATCGAGAAAGCCTAGAGTATTGGACGTTTAGCGATCTGGAACCATTACCTGGCTCTCCCGGTACAAAAATCAATGAGGATCTCAAAGTGAGCCTTGGTGATTTAGGTACGGGTACACACAAGGTTCGTTTAAAAGGGTCTGATGTTCGTGGCAACACAACCTTAACCAGTGATGAGCAAGATTTTACCGTCAAAGTGTACAACTCAATCCCGCAGGTGACGCTGGCGATGAGTTACACGGATGGAACGCCAATTACAAACAACACCATCTATCAAGATGGAAATATCGTACTGACGCTTGATATTGTTGATGATAGTGGCGTTGATCGAATTGACTCAACTTATAGATTCTCTGGAGAGCAAAACGGGACTAACTTTACGTTCTCAGAAACCGCAGATGGCACTTGGACTGCAACGTTGCTTTCTACACAAATTGCCAAAGATGGTAATTATGAACTTGATATCAAAGTTTATAACAAAGTTCGTTACCTTGATGAAAAAGACCGAAAGGTTGGAAAAGTAAACCAAACCTTTAGCGTACAGCGTGAAGGCGTGGTTCTAACAGTTGAAAGCCCGCTGGACTTCCAAAATTACTTATCTGATGGTGTTCTTGATGTCACCTTTACTACATTGAGTGCGGTCAAAGCCAAAACGTTAGAGTGTTGGGTTCGTGAAGAATACAACTCTCTAGATGCGCCACCAACTAATGAGCAACCAACTTCTGGTGTTATCAACGTATCGCAAGAACCTTACAGTTGTAGTGTCAATGTTGGGCAAAACATGACCAAAGCACCTGTTACTTTGATCACTAAAACCTTGGGTACAAATGGGCGTGAAACGATCAACAAGTTCAATTTCTCGATGGTGGATATTGATGCACCGACAGTCGTAGATGGTAACTCATACAGTTTTAAAGGAAGTGATGTTTGGTTTGATGAAGCTTTGAAGAAGAAGATGCTCACATTTGAGCTCTCTTTCAATGATGCTTTATCAGGCGTGAATACCGAAAGTTCAGATGAATATCCAAAGTTGGTTCGTAATCTTGGCAACAAAGCTTATACACCAACGACTTGTGCCAAAGGTGTTGGAAATATCAAGTGTACGTATTCTGAATCCTATGCCGATATTATTGATGGCCTGAGTACAACTCAAGAATACAAAATCAAGAACTTATCTGATTTAGCAGGAAACTTGACGCCAGAGCACGATCTACTGCTTGAATTACCTAAAGGTTCGGTAGTCGTTGAAATTACAGATCCGGTTGGAAACACAACCATTAATGGTCAGCAGCTTGTCGCCAAATTCAGAATTAAGCTGTATGAAAACTCTAGACTAGACAATGTGATGGCCAGGTTTGGAACGGAATCCTACAACTATAAAGATAATCCGGAGAAGTTTGCACAATTAGAGGTGTGTGCAGATGATCCAACCTACAAGTGTTCAACATTTACAAGTGAACTTCCTAGCGATGCGGATGGAAAAACGATCAGGACAACGATTACCGCAACGGATGTGTGGTCGAGAGTCGGTGAAGCGACCGTTGATATTAAAGTTGACAACACACCTCCAAGTGTTGGCGATGAGATTATCGTAACCGAATCGCCAACAAATCCTGATAATGTTCGTTTTCGTTTTGACATAACGGACACCGGTAGCAGCCTGGCAAAAGTAAACTACTCGGTTTTAAACCCGAGTTATCAAGAAGAAAGAGTAGAGGATGGGAATGGTTCATCTACGTACTTTGAACTACCGAAATCTCAGTTAGAGGGGCGTGGTTCAATCACAGTAGACATCAAAGCGACAGATAGCGTCGGACTGTATTCTGATATCAGAAAAGTCATTGATATTAGTGTTCCTAAAGTCACGGTTGATTTCGATGGAATTACGAGTTTGCAGGGTGGGAAACTGTTTTTAACCAAGGCAAGCCAGCCGTTTACGGTATCTACGGTGGAAGGAGAAAGAGTGAAAGCTTCACAATATTCTGTGGAGCTTATTCCAAGCCTCGGTGATTCCTTGCGTTACTTAGGTGATGTTATCTCATCTAGTGGTAATGGAATGATGAACTTTGCCGTCGATAACCAAGGGTCATATACCCTTAAGGTGACGGTGACGGACTCAGTTGGAAGAGAGAATACAAGCTTTGAATTACTAGGAAAAAGTTATGATGGAAAGGTTATCGAGTCTATTGTTGATTATGACGCTCCAAGTATTTCGGGCTTAAGTGCTAATCAAGCCTCTAAGGTGCCGACAAACGATAAGTATCAACTAGAAATTAGTGCATACATTACAGATAAAAATTTAAATCTCGTCACGTCAAAAGCGGTGAGTGGTGGTAGCACAGTGGCTCCTCAAGCGATTACTGAGCCGACAACTGAAGCGGGGCCTTATGTTATAAGCTATTTGTTACCGAAAGGCGATCATACGATCACGGTGGCAGCAACAGACAAGGTGGATAACAAGAGTGAAAGTTCTATTGATGCGCATGTGGAAGCGGCAACCGTTCCCGGGCTAAGTATCTCTACCGCCTCAAGCGCCCCTCTTTTTGGAGGTGAAGAGATTACACTTACGTTTAACTTTACAGAAGAAGTTACGAACTTTGATATCTCAGATGTCCATCTTGTCGCTAGTGATAACGGCGCAACAGGAACGTTAAAGCAAGATACGTGGTCCACTTCAGACAACGTTACGTGGACGGTTAATTACATCAGTCCAGAAAAGCAAGATAAAAACATAACAATACAGGTAGAGGACGATAGCTACCAAAGTACCAACACCATTCCTGGAAAAGGAAGCAGCTTAAGTATCGCGGTTGAAGGAACCTTACCAAAACTAACCAATGTGACATTTAACCCCGAGCATCAGAGTGCGGGTCAAAGCGTGAATGTATCGCTTGAGTTTGACAAAGAGATCCAAGAGGCGACCGCTACGCTTGGCGGCAATCGCATTAGTTCTCTGTCAGCAACGGCAGATAAAAAGGTCTGGGTTGGTGATGTACAAGTTCCGAGCACCGCGCTGTTAAGTGTCGACTTGGTTGTTAGTCAGTTTAAAGATTTGACTGGCAACATAGGTGAGGATAACACCGCTCACGAATTGCCAATCACGCCAACCTTAGCTATTACGCCAGTGGGCAATGTGGATGAAACGCATGCCACCAAGCTACAATTCGAAGGTACGTCGACACGTTTTGATGGCCAGTCCCTGCGTCTTGAAGTGAAAGCCCAAGGCAGCGCGACGGTACTAAAAAGCAGCAGCGCGACAGTACAAGCCGGTGGCACTTGGACCAGTGACGCGATTGATATGAGTCATCAAACCAATGGCACTTATACCGTGATGGTGACGGGGACGAACTCAGCGGGTATTGAAGTGAGTGAAAGCCAGAGCTTTACACTGGCGCAATCTCTGCCAACACTGACTAACGTGACGTTTACGCCTGAGCACCAAGCCATCGGCCAAAGCGTGACGGTGACGCTGGAATTCGATAAAGATCTGCAATCCGCCGCAGCGGAGTTAGGTGGCACGACGATCACTTCATTAGTGGCAACCGCGGACCCAAGTGTTTGGACTGGTGATGTGGTGGTACCAAGCACGTCAGAGCTGAATGTGACGTTGCTTGTTCGTGACTACCAAGACTTCTCAGGGAATACCGGTAGCCAGAACACGGCTTACTCCATGCCGATCACACCAACCTTAGCTATTACGCCAGTGGGTAATGTGGATGAAGCGCATGCCGCCACGCTACAATTTGAAGGTACGTCGACACGTTTTGATGGTCAGTCCCTGCGTCTTGAAGTGAAAGCCCAAGGCGGCGCGACGGTATTGAAAAGCAGCAGCGCAACGGTACAAGCCGGTGGCACTTGGACCAGTGACGCGATTGATATGAGTCATCAAACCAATGGCACTTACATCGTGATGGTGACGGGGACGAACTCAGCGGGCATTGAAGTGAGTGAAAGTCAGAGCTTTACACTGGCGCAATCTCTGCCAACGCTGACTAACCTGACGTTTACGCCTGAGCACCAAGCCATCGGCCAAAGCGTGACGGTAACGCTGGAATTCGATAAAGATCTGCAGTCCGCCGCGGCGGAGTTAGGTGGCACGACGATCACCTCATTAGTGGCAACCGCGGACCCAAGCGTTTGGACTGGTGATGTGGTGGTACCAAGTACGTCGGAGCTCAATGTGGCGTTGCTTGTTCGTGACTACCAAGACTTATCAGGGAATACCGGTAGCCAGAGCACGGCTTACTCCATGCCGATCACGCCGACCTTAGCCATCACGCCGGTGGGCAGTGTGGATGAAACGCTTGCCGCCACGCTACAATTCGAAGGCACGTCGACACGTTTTGACGGCCAGTCCCTGCGTCTTGAAGTGAAAGCCCAAGGCAGCGCGACGGTACTAAAAAGCAGCAGTGCAACGGTACAAGCTGGTGGCACTTGGGTCAGTGACGCAATGGATATGAGTCACCAAACCAATGGCACTTATACTGTGATGGTGACGGGGACGAACTCAGCGGGCATTGAAGTGAGTGAAAGCCAGAGCTTTACACTGGCGCAGTCTCTGCCAACGCTGACTAACGTGACGTTTACGCCTGAGCACCAAGCCATCGGCCAAAGCGTGACGGTAACGCTAGAATTCGATAAAGATCTGCAATCCGCCGCAGCGGAGTTAGGTGGCACGACGATCACCTCGTTAGTGGCAACCGCGGACCCAAGTGTTTGGACTGGTGATGTAGTGGTACCAGACTCGTCAGAGCTGAATGTGGCGTTACTAGTTCGTGACTACCAAGACTTATCAGGAAACACCGGTAGCCAGAACACGGTTTACTCCATGCCGATCACGCCGACCTTAGCCATCACGCCAGTGGGCAATGTGGATGAAACGCATGCCGCCACGCTACAATTCGAAGGCACGTCGACACGTTTTGACGGTCAGTCCCTGCGTCTTGAAGTAAAGGCCCAAGGCAGCGCGACGGTATTGAAAAGCAGCAGTGCGACGGTACAAGCCGGTGGCAATTGGACCAGTGACGCGATTGACATGAGTCACCAAACCAACGGCACTTACACCGTGATGGTGACGGGGACGAACTCAGCCGGCATTGAAGTGAGTGAAAGCCAGAGCTTTACACTGGCGCAGTCTCTGCCAACGCTGACTAACGTGACGTTTACGCCTGAGCACCAAGCCATCGGCCAAAGCGTGACGGTAACGCTAGAATTCGATAAAGATCTGCAATCCGCCGCAGCGGAGTTAGGTGGCACGACGATCACCTCGTTAGTGGCAACCGCGGACCCAAGTGTTTGGACTGGTGATGTAGTGGTACCAGACTCGTCAGAGCTGAATGTGGCGTTACTAGTTCGTGACTACCAAGACTTCTCAGGGAATACCGGTAGCCAGAACACGGCTTACTCCATGCCGATCACACCAACCTTAGCTATTACGCCAGTGGGTAATGTGGATGAAGCGCATGCCGCCACGCTACAATTTGAAGGTACGTCGACACGTTTTGATGGTCAGTCCCTGCGTCTTGAAGTGAAAGCCCAAGGCGGCGCGACGGTATTGAAAAGCAGCAGCGCAACGGTACAAGCCGGTGGCACTTGGACCAGTGACGCAATGGACATGAGTCACCAAACCAATGGCACTTACATCGTGATGGTGACGGGGACGAACTCAGCGGGCATTGAAGTGAGTGAAAGCCAGAGCTTTACACTCGCGCAGTCTCTGCCAATGCTGACTAACGTGACGTTTACGCCTGAGCACCAAGCCATCGGCCAAAGCGTGACGGTAACGCTAGAATTCGATAAAGATCTGCAGTCCGCAGCGGCGGAGTTAGGTGGTACAACGATCACTTCATTAATGGCAACCGCGGACCCAAGTGTTTGGACTGGTGATGTGGTGGTACCAAGCACGTCAGAGCTCAATGTGGGGTTGCTTGTTCGTGACTACCAAGACTTATCAGGAAATACCGGTAGTCAGAGCACGGCTTACTCCATGCCAATTACACCGACAATACACCTAGACGTTATCAACGATGTTACTGGAGTGGAAAGCGTGACAGTAAGTGGTAGCAGTGAACGATTTGAAGATGGTGAGTTCATAGATATTAAAGCAGTCGACGCTGATGGTACAGAAGCCACAGGCATGGCAGCCGTGCTTTCAGACTCATGGACAACTGATTTAGATCTTTCAGGACTGAAGGAGGGGGTAGTGACGATTTATGTAAATGGTACCAACAAGCTTTCCGCCTCTGCCGAAGAGGCTCAAGCAACATTTAACTATGATCGTTTCGCAAGTACAGCCTCCTTAGGTGCTGTTTACAACCGATATTTTAGTGATAACAAAACTTTAAAAAATGCGGCATAAATAAAGCGAGCGTTTAGCTCGCTTTATTTCTTTGGGACTTTTTGTGATATTTATCAAAATAATTGCCTTTATTGATAAGTTACTCGAATTAATGAATCGTCTTAATACAAGGCTGAATAACTATAATAACTAGGCCAATGTTGCTTTTAGGTGTGTATGACGTGATTGTGATGGTCGCTCGGCAGGTGCTGTGGTGAATGTGTCGCGTTGAAAATCTTTTTAAATATTATATATTTACGCTCGTTTCTATACTCTAAGTATAGTGTTCTGCATGAGGTCGATGGGTAATACCTCACCTCTTTAACTCGCGATGAAGCAAATTTAATCCTAGCAAGCTTCAGAGCAGTTACTTTTGTGAGTGCGTAATGCGCTCACCTTTTTATTTAGACTTCCTCAGTAACAGTCAATTTGTTGTTTGTTGCTGAGGAGGGCACCTCATAAACTTCTGAATTTCCTCGTGCTTACCTGAAGCGCACGTTACTACGATTTTTGTTAACTTCAGTCCATAAATTAAATTTTTTTAGATAGTAAGATTTTACCATTTTGACAGAGTGGGTGATGTTACTGGCTTTTATAGTGGTCAAATCGCATGTTTTGATAGCAAAAATGACCATTTTTTTGGTGTTTTTGATTTCGGGCGATTTTTCTATCTCTTTGAAAATAAATGGCTAAGTAAGTAGGATACGCAGACCAAATCGTACTTGTAAGCCTTATCAGCTTAATTGTCACCGCAGCCATATTTACGATGTTGGTTGTGGAGAATTCAAATGCATTTAGTTTGCAAATTTATACCTAGCTCGAAGCTATCCTCCAACGAGCTATCTTATGTTCTTACACCGGACGAGTGTATAGGACAGCTTTCGCGTTTGCGAAATTCAGATGACATCCTTAGAAACCTCCCTCAAGAATTGGCGAAAAGATTTCCATCTCTGCCAAAAAAACGACCAGCGCATTGCTAGCAGCTATAAGAATCGAATTGGGAAAAGGCAATTGGGTGTCATTATCTACCGTTGCTCGTCGGTCGCCATTGACGGACTCTCAGCTGCAAAGCTTCCCTAGACTTAAATCACTCGTTGACTCTGTATCTGCTTCGAATGAAAGCAAAGTTTTTAAAGCGGGTTACAAGCAGGTTACTGACGATGTTGCTCTAGTTCGCAGTTACACGCATGTACCTTCTGAGCCAAGCCCAGACCAAAAAATTGTTGTCGAGTTTGCAGGGCAGTGGTCTAGCAACGCGGCATGTTTGATGTTGGGTAAAACGGACGCTCAAAAAGAAAAAGTGACTGTAGGTAAGGCTGATACAGAAAACAAACACCGCAGCCTCGCGACATTTAAAGATCTCGAAGCTGAGGGCAAAACGCTCTATATCAAAATCCCTTGCACTGATCAGCCTCAGCCAATTTTGCTTAAACTCGCCGAAGATATGCAACCCGTTGATAAAGAAACTCAGATGGATGAGTGGGATAACGTGTTGGTGCCTGTACTACCTATGCTAGAGGGCCCAAATGGACATGAGTTGGTTGCAGAAGGTTATTTCTATGTAATCTGGAATAACAAAGTTTGGCGAGAGGTTGAAGTTACACCAAAAGGCTACTTTGCTGATGTCGATTTAGAGTACTACAGAAATAATGATCCTGAACCTTCGATGAAAACACGACATGTCAACATTGATGGGGCCAACCTTGTACCAGACTACTATATTGGCGAAGAAGCATTTGAGATTTATCAATCCGGTCAGAAAGTGTATTCGGGACATCTAAGCCTTGATCAAGGTGCTAGGGTATTCCGCTTTGTAGATGAGGAAGTAGATGTTGTTTTTCCAGAATTAGATATTGATCCTATCACTGTTAAAACGGTGCTAAGCCCTTATAAAGCTGGCAAAGATGGTTTGCGTATTGCGCAAGGCGTTCCTCTACCGCATATTTGGGTGCCATATAAAGTCGCGGGAAAAGCACAAGAATGTTATATCCATTACTCCGAGTTGGCTTTGACAAACACGGAACTGTCTGAGCTAGAGAGTGATCCTGCTTCAATTGCTAAGTCTCTTTCAGAGTTGCAAATATACTCCTCATCCCAAAGCTTTAATAATGCGGGCGAGAATATTATTCCAGTTTCTGGTACCACATCGACAGGCACTGGCAGTGGAATCATCAACGAACACAAAGAGAGCAATATCGCGGGGCTTAAGTTGGCTCCAAGAGGCGCATTGCCTTCTATACGTTACCTTCACGAGCCTTTGACAGATCAGCCGGACGATTTCTTTGGGCTTCGTAACATAGAACAGGATTGGATTCACAAATCGTACTTTCGTTCAGCAATGAAAGATGACGATGGTTATATGACGCTTCGGTTCGCATTCCCGCCGGAAGAGGTCAAGAGCGTCGATATTGTTCGAGGTGTTCATTCGAGCCTCTCCACCGGTAGCCAACGTCTTGTCGTTGTAGAAGAAAATGTACCCATTTCAGAATTGCTAGGTTAAACCATGAAGAAAATACTATTACTGTTGCTTGCTGCTTTATCGATAGCGGGTTGTAAAGATGACGGCCGCACTTACATTGGTGAACACAACTATTACACCATGGAGCCAAGTGAGATCTTTAAATCTGACTCTGCGACATACCAACAACGTGACTTTCCTCGTTACTTTATCCATCGCGCCAAAGAATGGCCAAGGGAAGACTTAAATGACGCGAGCTCTTACGATTTGCCACGCGTTCAGTTTACTTGGGCCAACTTATCAAACGACTCAGGCTATGAGCCAGACCCTATGTATAATGAATACGAAGGACGAACCAAAATTTGGAGTATGAAGACTGATGGCACCGATTTACGTTTGGTGACCGATTTGCCATGGCTTGGCGATGGTGACATAACTGTTGATAAAACCAGTCGCTCGCCAAACAATCGTTACGTTGCAGTCGGTTTTGGTTTGACTAACTACCTTTTTGATATCAAAAACCAGAAGCTGATTAAGCTGCCACATGATATTGAAGGCCCTTCCGGATTTTTATGGGCGGAAGATAGCAGCTACGTTTATTACCGCACTGGTAAGGTTGGTCGTGTGGTTTATAAGTGGGATATTGCTAAAGGTGAGGCGGAAAAGACCGATCTTTACATCAGTGATACTGGCTTCATAAAGGACGGGAAAAGATATCAGGTAAATGATTTTGCTGCGCTTATTTACGATGCAAATACAAATCAAAAAGCAAAAGCAGTTTTTTGGGATAAGGACTTAGCGACGAATAAATCAAAAGCGGATTATAAAGCCATAAGTCCAGAAGGGGACATTGTCTGGGCGGCTAATCGCAACTATCACAATGTGTTTGTCGTCGACCTAGCGAAAGGTAAACAGATTAAGCGTGATGGAGCAATGCAATATGCCATCGGTTTAAATAATCGTTTTTCGCTAACAAATTACAACGCGATGCTGATGTCGGTGCAGAAAAACCATACTAAACAAGCGTGGAGCTGGTCTCCATTGGGTTATGGGCGCACGTTAGATCCTGCAATTGTGTATAACCTCTCTGCAAATCATGGCAACTGGTTTAAGGAGGCTAAATAATGGCCAGAACCTACGATGATGAAATCTACTTATTTGGCGCTTTATTCTACAGCTACAATACGGATGAAGGTCGAATATTTGATTGGCATACAAAAGCTGGGTTTGGCGTAAATTTTTGATTTAAAGGCGAAAACTTCAGTTTCGCTAGCTCTGGTAAGGTTGGGTACTTTAGTGTCTGAAACGAATTGATGGCAATATAGATAGCTGAGCCGTTACGTTAGATTACAATAGCTCTAAAGGATTTACCCTGCAAACCGTTTTACGTTACCGAAGCTTTATGAAAGTCAAAAATAAAAGTGATCGATTCAGTGTATATCACCGTTTGCCCCCGTATAACAGTCGTCGAGCGTGAAAGACGGATAGGGTGGCAATGGTATATTCTACGTACTGGCGAAATAGGCATTGACTTCAATATAAGTTTGTATGTTGGGCTATCGAATGATGGCTTATGATTTAGTGGAGCAACATAGCTTGTCACCAAAGGACCTGTATCTCAAGTTACTATTGTGCTTCCGTAGTTAGCTGTAGAGTGTTGCAAGCACCTACTGAAGGCAGTCTTTTCTGGCTCCAGTGAGGCTTTATTACCTAGGCTCAGACGCAGACGTTTGTCTTCCATATAGAATATTCGAGCAAGATCACGGAAGTCCGGAAAGCGACTTATTCGCTAATATTTTAGTAAAACTGAAAGCTGAATCGTCAACTGATATAACGTAAAGTGTCTCATTTTTATGGGAGTACTAATGAATAGTTACGTTATTTTACATCGGGATAAGATTGCGGTGGCGATTGACCTAATGAGTGCAACATCGTCATCTGATATCAATAGGCTAAAAACGGAAGGCTTTTTCGTTGAAGAAGAAATGATTGATGCAAAGACAGATAGTGAGGCTATCAGAGTGTTTCAGTCTAGTGAAAGATGTCCGTGGAAGACTCTCCCTAGAAATAAAGTTCAATTGTGGTTGTTATACCTCTTTATTGCCCTTGGCGTGGTTATTAACGCCGCTGTTGGTGATTATTCTGAATTAAGAGAGGCTTGGGGCAGTACTGAGGTGTTACTTTACACCCAATTAAGTCTATTGGCTGCTATAGCGATGTGTCTAATTTATATGATTTCTAGATGTCTGAGAATACTGAAGGGACAAAATGATAAGGTCCTTTTAACTGATTAACCTCAAATTTTTGTCAACCATTCTTTGTCTGCGTCCCACAAGTCAGAGCTGGGAAATATACTCATATTTTTTAATCTGTTGGGGGCGTATTTGCCATGGCAACCCAATTAAAGAATGGATTAAGAATGAAAAAGAAAATATTACTCAGCTTGGGTTTGACGATTATAGTTGTCTCCGCTGTCGGCTACACCGCAACAAAATCCAACTTTGATGGAGCAATTTGTCGGACTAACTGGAGAAGCAATAATAGCTAGTTGTAACAAACGAATCGATAGCATTCCTTAAAAGTTACTTCCAGTAAATAAGATTTTAAAACAGAGTTCAAATGAATAATACATCAATCAAGCTTGCATGCCTTGCTTTTGCAGCAAGTTCATATGTCTATGCTCAAAATGAGCCGTTTGTTTATACCGATATTAAAGAGAAACGTGTATCCAGTGACACTGAAGGCATTGTCACCCATGGTTATACACCTGATGCGAGCATTTATTACGCATCTACGGTTGAAGAAGATGATAATGGTAACGTGCAAGTTCAAGGCGCGAGCTATATCGGAGACCCGGAATTCGACTGGGAAGTTGCAGACGGTTTCTATGCTTTTTGTGATGGCCATAAAGTGCAATTTGGTATCAACAAGTCATACATGGATTTCTACCTTAAAAATAGTGATTATTTGTTCACCTTTGGAGATGGAACTCGTCATTACTACCGTGTTGAGCATGGCGAAAATGCAGACCAGTACGCACCAACTATTGCTGCTAACAGACAATTTTTTCAACCTAAAGCGGCGTTCATTGATGCACTCAAAAGCAACAGTGCTGTGCATGTTGAGATCAATACTAAAGGTCAACTCAGCCAGATGACTAACGACTTTGACGATGATTTCCCTGTTAGTGGTCTCGCTGAAATGCTAACCCGCGTAATGAATCATTGCTCTGAAACTGCGCCTGAACTAGATATCACTTCATTGAGTAAGTCAAAGCAGTTGGTTGCCAAAGCTAAAGCGTTGACCAACACACGCTATTACGATGAGGCGAAAGCGTTACTAATTAAGGCATCTGAGATGGGGGACGGTGAAGCAAGTGCACTATTAGGCGATCACTATCAACTTTATGAAGAGGGCGATGCGCGCTGGAAATTGGCGCGTGAAGCAAGACGGTTGGGCGCAAAACAAGGTGACCCAGGCGCAATGTGCGCAGCGGGCGTTGACTATGTTCGCCTTGAACACAAGGACAGTGCCAATGGTGAGAAAGGCTTAGCTTTGTTACGACAAGCCGAGGCTAAGGGGGAAAGCTGTGCGTATTACAACTTAGGTTACATGTATTTAGAAGGCATGGTAGTTGAGAAAGATCGGGAGCGAGGGATTGAGTATCTTAAACTTGTTGCGAAAGAATCCGCATCAGCGCTGAACATGTTAGTTCAAGTGTACCAATACATGCCAAAAGAGCGTGATGCGGAAGTGTATCCTTGGGTCAAACTCATGATCGAAAAATATGATTTTGATATGAATATGAAGCCCATCATCTGTAACCGTAGCCCTGAAGTTTGTAACGAAGAGGATAAACGATAATGCTGTTATTAGGCTCGCCTTATAAAAAAGCCTTGTCATTAAGCATGACAATAGCACTAATGAGTCAGTGCTTACTGTTTTCATTGTCGGTATCGGCGACTCCATTCAATGACCTTGAGTTTGAACGTAATATACGTAATCGAAACGATGTGACGGCGCTACTAAAGGTAGATAAGAGCCCTTATACCGGGGTTGCAGAGTCTTTTTATGATAATGGGACTAAGCGTGCTGAGGCTTATTACTTAAATGGAAAGCAGCATGGACCAAGCTTTAGTTGGTTTGAAGATGGTCGCTTAGAATCAAAAAGCCATTGGCTTAATGGTAAGAAACACGGTACTGAACAAGAGTGGAAAATAGATCGTTCTGTTAAGAATGACCAAGGCCAGCCAAGCTATTACCTCGAAGAGCTCAATACCTATCAGTATGGTATTTATAACGGCAAACAGAAGTTTTGGCGTGAAGGTCGTCTTTATCGCGAGGTGCAGTATGTAAATAACAAATACCAAGGTGATAAAAAGCAATGGGATATTGATAAACAAGGCAATCGATATCTTTCTAGCGACGAACAATACGTTGACGGTACCAGAGCGGGGTTAAGTCGCAGCTACTTTGCTGATCATCGCCTCAAAGGAGAAGAGTATTTCAATCGCGGAAGGGAAGACGGCATGGTGCTCGATTATGATATCGACATGATTGATGGTGTTGCGCGATACAATGAGAGGTCTTTTTATTTTAGAGAAGACGGCAAATACGAAGGGATTAAGTGGGAACATTACAAAGGTAAGATTCGTTCGATATACAGTACCCGTGATGGGCAGAACTATGGTTTTATCCAAAGTTATAATCCTCAGGGTATATTACTGAGTATGAGACCGACGCTGACTGGCAAGTGGCTTCGATATCATCGAAACACGAACTTACTTTCTAGTGAGAAGTATACCTTTGGTGGTCACTTTGATGATTTGCAATATACCTGGTATGACTCAGGCAGTATTGAAACGATAGACCGCCTTGATATAAATAAAAAGGGACCTTATAAATCAGCTTATATTGGTATGGCTGAATGGTATAAAAATGGTAATCAAAAACATGAGATAAAAGCGACTAAGAATCCGGAGAGGTATTCAAAAACATCTTGGTACGGTAACGGGCAGATTAAAACACAAGGTATTATCGTTCGTGATGGCGAAATTGGTACACATAAGGCGTGGTACAAGGATGGCCAACTAAAGAGTGAACTAAGTTACGTTATTGAAAAGAATAGGTGGGGTAATCGGAGTGTATTGAATGGTGAAGCAAAGCAATGGTACAGCAATGGTCAACTGAAAGAGCAAGCTCACTATGTTAAAGGTCAGCTCGTTGGCAAGCAGACAAAATGGTTGGATGACGGAACGTTGCATTCAGAAAAATCATGGAGTCTGTAATCATAATGGATCTAATACAGAGTATTAAAAGCGTTTATATGTTGGAAGAGACAAGTATGTACGATAAAGCACGCCATTTTATTAAACATGGATTGCTGGCCTTGTGTTTAATTCCGCTGGTTGCTAATGCAGCTATTCTTGAATTTAAAGGTGAAAAAGAAATGCTTGCTTATGAGCGAGGTCATACAACACCTTTCACGGGCACTGACTTACAGTACTTTATGGATAAAGATGAGCCTGAGCAATCTTTGAATAAGCTTAGTGAAATCACCTATGTTGACGGTAAAAAGCACGGTGAAGAGAAGTTTTGGACTTATTCTGGTCGCCCTAAAATGTTGAATACTTATGAGCATGGTGTGTTGAATGGGCGCGCTGCTATCTGGTACACACACCTGATTAATCAGATGGCATGGGAAGGTCAGTATCTCAATGGTAAAAAACACGGATTAACCAAATACTGGGACACATATGGCCGTAAGCAATGGTTCATCAATATGAATCAAGGTGAGCGTCATGGGTTAACACAGGGTTGGGACGGTAATGGTACGCTGATATTCAGCGGTGAGTTCGTAAATAACCGACAGCAAGGTACGCAAACTTGGTATTACAGCAATGGCAAGCTGAAACAGCGAACTACGTTTACTGTCGGTGAATATAACGGTAAACATGAACACTGGTTTGAAAATGGCAACATTGCTGTCCAAGCCAAATATGTTAGTGGGAAGCTTGAAGGTCGGGAACGTTATTGGTATCCGAATGGTCAACTGAAAAGTGACGTGACATACAAAGACGGTCTTAAGCAGGGCAAAGAGTCAATTTGGTATAAAAATGGGCAATTAATGCGCACTGCTGAGTATCAAGCTGGTTTGAAACAAGGCAAGCAACAAACTTGGTACAAGAATGGTAAACCGCAGTCAACCAGCCACTTTACCCAAGGTGAGCTTAATGGTGAAGAACTACTTTGGACTGAAAACGGTGTAAAAACTCAGTTCGTCTACAAAGATGGAGAAGTCACTGAGTTTACAACGCTATAAACGATTTGAGTTTGTAAGTTTGAATGGGAAGGCTCCTCAGTTTTTACGCTTTTTAGTAGTAGGGACGGGTAAATAAACATCCTGTTTTTACTTCGATTGGATGTGTGATTTATAAACACCCTTTCAACTATACTGGTTGCTTATTGGAGTTTTGTTGCTTAAATCGATGGAATTAAATCAATAAGCTGCGATCTGAACGAATTCCAAGGATCGTCGTAGATTAATGCTTAAACCTCGAAACAAAACAGTTATATGGGACCAGTGTAATACAGCCCTAATCAACCTTTGCTCTCTGATCTTTTGGATTGATGAGAGCCATAGTCGAATGGAAGAAAAACAAAGAAGGAAAGTACTCTAGGCCCAATTGATTCAATGATTTAGCTATTGTTACGGTATTAATGTTCAATTACATCAAAAACTCAATTTACGACTAGCCTGAGCCGATCAAGGTCATCCTCTCACCAAAGCAAAAGCGCTTTGCTCAAATTGAAGCATTAGAATCGGATGCTGCTTTGCTAGATAAATCCAGCACG